>JBBRGO010000217.1:0-5806 GCA_038224055.1 Actinomycetales bacterium | reverse complement strand
GTCGCTGACCGGGGCACCTTCCAGCCGCCGGCGTGGTCACGCAGCACCCCGCCGAGCACGAGGTCGACACCCGCTGTGTCGGTGTGGCGCAGCACGCCCCCGGAGCCGACGAGGGCGGTGACGTTGGCGAGCGGACGGGGCGACTCCGTCGGCTGGGCCGGCCGCGCATGGCGGCGCACCGCGACGACGGCCGCCAGCCGAGCCAGCTCGAGGTCGAGGCGCCGCTCGGCGGCATCGACCGGGAGGGAGTGCGGCCGCTCGTGGACGCGAGCGGCATACGACCGCAGCCCCTCGGGGCCGGGGACCGACTCGAGCAGGTGCTCGGCCTCGGCGGCCTCGATGACGCCGAGCGCGTTCCAGCGCATCCCGAGGTCTCCCTCGACGGTGCGGGCGTGCCACAGCGGGGCGACCACGTCCTTGGCCAGCCCGGCGTCCTCCCCCTCAGGGGTGAGGCAGGAGTAGACGTCGGTCGTCGCTCCCCCGACGTCGACGACCATCGTGTCGCCACCGAGCCGGTCGGCGAGCACCTCGACCCCACGCAGCACGACGTCCGGTGTGGCCGCCTCGACCATCGCCCCGAAAGCGGGGTCGCGCGAGAGCCCCTTGCCGCCGATCACGTGACGCAGGAAGGCCTCCCGGATCGACGCGCGCGCCGAGACCGGCGCGATGACCCCGATGCTCGGGAGCACGTTGTCGGCGAGGATCGTCGGCCGCTCCGTCGTCGCGAGCGCCTGCGCAGCCCGGTCGCGGGCCGCGACGTTGCCCGCCACGACGACGGGCACGGCGCGGGACCCGCGGCCCCCGATCGCGAGGGCGGCCAGCCGCCCGGCGTTGTGGACCAGGACGTCTTCGTTGCCGCCGTCGGTGCCGCCGACGAGCAGCACGATGTCGGGATGGGCAGCACGGATGCCGCTCGCCTCCCTCGTCGTGAGCTCACCCGCCGCGACGTGCACGACCTTCGCCCCGGCCGAGAGCCCGACCCGGTGCCCGGCCTGGGCGGTGACGGTGCGCTCGTAGCCGACGACGGCCAGCCGCAGACCGCCGCCGGCGCTCGAGCAGGCGTGCACGGTGGCGTCGGCGGGCGCGCCCAGGCTCTCCCGGAGCGCGCGGTAGCCGTCGAGGACGTCACCAGCCCCGCCGGTGCCGGTCGTCGGCGTCGCCGCGGTCGCGCGCACCTCACCGTCGTCGGAGCAGAGCACACCCTTGGTGAAGGTCGAGCCGAAGTCGACGGCGAGGATCGTCATGGTGCGGGCGCGCCGGTCAGCCGTGGGTGTCGAGGGCTTCCCGGAGGTCCTCGATGAGGTCGTCGACGTCCTCGATGCCGACCGAGAGCCGGATGAGGTCGGCGGGGACCTCGAGCTCGGTCCCGGCGACGCTCGCATGGGTCATCCGGGCCGGGTGCTCGATGAGCGACTCGACGCCGCCGAGGCTCTCCCCCAGGGTCCACAGGCGCACGGCCGCGCACGCCTTCACCGCCGCGTCCTCGCCCTTGCGCAGCCGGAAGCTGACCATCCCGCCGAAGCGCTTCATCTGACGCGCCGCGACGGCGTGGTTGGTGTGCGAGGCGAGACCGGGGTAGAGGATCTGGGCGACCCCGTCGTGACCCTGCAGGAAGTCGACGACCCGCTCGGCGTTGTCGCAGTGGCGGTCCATCCGGACGGACAGCGTCTTGAGTCCGCGAAGCGTGAGCCACGAGTCAAATGGTCCGGCGATGCCGCCGATACTGTTCTGGTGGAAGGCGATTCGCGCCTCGGCATCCTCCATGCCCGGAACCCGGATGTCCTTGGCCGTGACGACCGCGCCTCCGACGACGTCGCTGTGCCCGCCGGAGTACTTCGTCGTCGAGTGGGTCACGATGTCGGCGCCGAGCGAGAGCGGGCTCTGGAGGTAAGCGGTGGCGAAGGTGTTGTCGACAACGAAGATCGCGCCGGCCTCGTGGGCCACCTCGGCGATCGCCTCGATGTCGGCGATGCCGAGCAGCGGGTTGGTCGGCGTCTCGACCCAGACCATCTTCGTCCGACCCGGCACGATCGCGGCCCGAACAGCGTCGACGTCTCCGATCCGGGCGATCGAGTGGTCGACCCCCTGGGGCTTCGCGACCTTGTTGAAGTAGCGGTAGGTGCCGCCGTAGGCGTCACTCGGCACGACGACGTGGTCCCCGGGGACGAGCAGGGACCGGACGACCGTGTCCTGTCCGGCCAGCCCGGAGGCGAACGCGAAGCCCCGGCTGCCGCCCTCGAGGGCGGCGATGCACTCCTCGAGGGCCGCTCGGGTCGGGTTGGCCGAGCGGCTGTACTCGTAGCCGCCGCGGAACCCGCCGATCCCGTCCTGCTTGTAGGTCGAGACCTGGTAGATGGGGGGCACCACCGCGCCGGTCAGCGCGTCGGCCTCCTGGCCGGCGTGGATGGCGCGTGTGGAGAAGCCGTACTCGTCAGACATGCGCCTGAGCCTAGGCCACCGGCTTCTGACATCCTCGGTCGGTGACCGCGGCGGCCTTCGACTACTCCAACCTCAGCGACCGGCCCACCGGGCCGGTGCTGCGGACCCTGTCCGCCCTGCTGCCCGGGGTGCGGCGGGTCCAGGACCAGGTCGTGCCGTGGGCGCGGGCGTGGGAGGAACACAACCGTCGCGTCCTCACCGAGGCGGGACCGCTCTGGGTCGCCCTCGGGGACTCGATGACCCAGGGCATCGGCGCCTCCGCCCCCGAGCGCGGCTGGGCCGGCCAGCTCAGCGAGCGGCTCGCCGCCAGCGGGTGGCCGCACCGCCTCGTCAACCTGTCGGTGTCCGGTGCTCGGGTCGAGGACGTGCTCGACCGGCAGCTCGCCGCCCTCGAGACCCTCACCGCGACCACCGGGGCCGCCCTCGTCACCGTCGTCATCGGCAGCAACGACATCGTCGCGGCCCGGCACCGGGCCCGGCTGGTCGACCGTTTCACGGTGATGCTCGACCGGCTCCCGCCCTCGTCGGTCGTTGCCAACCTGCCCAACCCCCGTCGCGAGGCGCGCCTCGTCGACGCCCTCCTGCATGAGCGCGCCGCCGAGGGGCGGCTCGTCCTCGCGGACCTGCGCGAGGAGGGCCCGCGGTCGTGGCGCGGGCGGCTCGCCGCCGACCTCTTCCACCCCAACGACCTCGGCTACGCCGACATGGCGACCGTGGTCGAGCACGCGCTGCGCCGAGCAGACCTGCCGCGCTGACGCCCCGGCTCAGAGGTCCTTGGCCCACTCCCGGGTCCAGCCGGTGACGGTGAACCCCAGCCGGTCGTTGACGGCGAGCATGGGGCCGTTGGTCTCGGCGTTCCACGTGCGCACCGAGGCCACCCCCGGCCGTTCCCGGGCGAGCGTGCGGAGGTTCGCGACCTTGAGCGCGAGACCGAGCGCATGGCCGCGGTGCTCCCGGAGCACGAGCGTGTCCCCCTGCACGGCGAGGGTTGGGGACCCGGGCCGGACGACGAGGTCGGTGAAGCCGACGAGACGGCCGGACGGCACATGGCGCACGACGGACTCGAGCGACCAGACCGGGCTCGGCGTGTTCCAGACCTGCCGCACCCGCTCGGCGTCCCAGTCCTGCTCGTCGAGGTCGATGTCCCCGGAGGGCGCGTCGGTGCTCATCCGGCGGGCGAGCAGGGCACGGTCCTCGAGCCACTTCTCCGGTAGGCAGTCCACGGCGGTCTCCAGGACGTAGGCCGCCGGGTCGAGCCGAGGAGCCAGGCGACTCAACGTCGCCTCCGCGAGGGGCAGGGTGAGGTCCTGCCTCAGGTCGAGGAGGGTCTGCCGGTAGCTGTGTGCCACAGCGAAGCCCGTTGCGGCGTCCCCGGACTCGGCCGGTGCGCCGGAGTGCTCATGGATCCGCGCGCAGCCGTCCTCACGCAGCGACCACTCACAGTGCGACAGGAGCGCAGAGCCGAGTCCGCGACGCTGGTCGCTCGGGTGGACGGACAGCCACAGTCCGGCGGTGCCGAGGTTGTCCCGCGTCCTGCGGATGGTCTGAGCGGCCGCGACGAGGCCGTCGGCGCCCAGGTGGCCGTCGACCCAGAGGCCGAACGTCCGGCGGACCTCCTGGCCCCGGGCGGCGGCGTGGACCACCTCGGCCACGGTCGTCCGCTCCGCGCCGACGCCCCAGACCGCGCGGTTGGCGGCGAGGTGGACCTCGACCCAGGCCTCGCTCACCGGCTCGCCGACAGCCAGGCTGATCTCCTCGATCCGCCACTTCACCGGGGAGCCGTTTCCGTCGTCTTCTGCCACTCGCGGCTGGTGCCGTCGACGGCATACCCGAGGTCGCGGTTGACCTCGAGCATGGGGGCGTTGGACGCGGCGTTCCAGGTGCGGATGCCGGTGACCTCTGGCAGTGCGTCCATGAGGCGCAGGGCGTTGGCCGCCTTGAGCCGCCTCCCAAGGCCGTGACCGCGGTGCTCCCGGAGCACGAGCGTGTCCTGCTGGTAGCCGAGGTCCGGCGTGGCGACCGACACCGTGACCGTCGTGAAGCCGACGAGTCGACCGCTGGGCCGGTGCCGCGCCACGGACTCGACGACCCGGCGGCCGGCGGCCCGGTCTCGCGCCTGGTTGCGACGGAGCCGGTCGGCATCCCACGCCTCCTCCTCCACGTCGAGGTCGTCGGTGGGCGCGTCGGTGCTCATCCGCTGCTGCAGCACGGCGCGGTCGTCGAGCCACTCCTCGGGCATCTCGTCGACGAAGCCCTCGACGGCATACTCCTCGGCGCCGTCGGCGCTCAGGAGGTGGGCGAGCAGCTGCCGGTCGACGGGGAGCCGCTGCTCGCTGCGCAGCACGGTCTGGGCAACGGCGAAGCCGTGGCTGGTTGCGAAGCCCTCGGCGAGGTCTCGTCCGCCGGCAGCCCACTCGGTCTCGGCCGTGAGGACGCTGCGCCCTTCACCGGCGGCGCTGCGCTCGCCCTCGGCGAGCAGGGCCGACCCAATGCCCCGGCCCCGCTCCCCGGGGAGCACGGAGAGCCAGATGATCGCCTGCCGGAGGTTGTCGTGGACGGGGAGCATCACCTCGAGCGCTCCGACGAGCTGCTCCCCGCTCCACGCCGCGACGTCGATGCGGCGCCTGTCCCCGCTGCGGTGGAACTGCTGGATCTCCGCGAGCGTCCACGCGCTGCCCCGGTCGCCGAACGCCTCGCGCTGCACGGCTGCGTGCACGTCCATCCAGGTCGTGCCCGCCTCGTGCTGGTCCGGGTCGAGCAGGTCGATGGGTCGGATCGTGAAGGAGGGTTCCGTCATGGCGGTCAGTCTGTCGGCCCGGCGGCGGTGAGCGCGAGCGATTTGTCGCGCTCCTGGTGCGTGACGGCATACCCGGGCGGTCGCCGACGTTAGGGACAGGTAAGACCGTGCGGGAGCACGCAGAGACCAAGGATGTGAGACTGAAGGATGTTCGGATTCGGTAGGAAGAGCCAGATGCCCAGCCGCGACGAGGCGCTCTCGGGTCGCCCCGATCGTCCGTATGCCGTGAGCCCCACCCACGTCGTCCTCGGGACCCCGCTCGAAGGCCCGTGGCCGGACGGGTCCGAGGTGCTCTACGTCGCGATGGGCTGCTTCTGGGGGGTCGAGCGGATCTTCTGGCGCCAGGACGGGGTGATCTCGACGGCAGCGGGCTACATGGGTGGCTACACCCCGAACCCGACCTACGAGGAGACGTGCACCGGGCTCACGGGGCACGCCGAGACGGTCCGCGTCGTCTACGACCCCGCCCGGACGTCGCCGGAGCTGCTGCTCAAGGCCTTCTGGGAGAACCACGACCCGACGACCGCGAACCGCCAGGGCAACGACATGGGCACCGCCTACCGTTCGGCG
>JBBRGO010000216.1:0-5808 GCA_038224055.1 Actinomycetales bacterium | reverse complement strand
CCTGTGGCAACACGTTCGGCACGCACAGCACGTCGACGTCCGGACAGATCTCGGCCGACGTGTGCTCGCAGTGCCACCCGTTCTACACGGGCAAGCAGAAGATCCTCGACACCGGTGGCCGCGTGGCCCGGTTCGAGGCGCGCTACGGCAAGAAGCCCGCCAAGTAGGTCTCCCGCATGCCGGCCCCCTCGACTTCGGTCGTCGGGGGCCGGCGTTCGCTTTTCCCGCCCCATCACCAGTCCCTCCCACCAGCCCGGCCCATCGAGAGCAGGACCACGTGCGCGACTCCGTCCAGTCCATCCTCGAGGAGTACGCCGACCTCGAGTCGCGTCTGGCCGACCCGGCGGTCCACTCCGACCAGGACCTCGTCCGGACCCTCAACAAGCGGTATGCCGCCCTCGCGCCCACCGTCGCGGCGGCCCGCGAGTGGGAGGCCGCCCTGGACGACCTCGGGGCGGCGCGTGAGCTGGCCGAGGACGACGCGGGCTTCGCGGCCGAGGTCCCTGGTCTCGAGGTCCGCGCGTCCGCCGCCGAAGACCACCTGCGTCGCCTGCTCATCCCGCGCGACCCCGATGACGACCGCGACGTGATCCTCGAGGTCAAGGCGGGGGAGGGGGGTGACGAGTCCGCGCTCTTCGCCGGCGACCTGCTGCGGATGTACCTGCGCTACGCCGAGACCCGGGGCTGGCGCACCGACATCGAGGACGCCAACGCGTCCGACCTGGGCGGTTACAAGGACGTCCGCGTGTCCGTCCGGGCCAAGGTGACCCCCGGCCCGGGTGAGGGGCCGTGGGCCCGCCTCAAGTACGAGGGTGGCGTGCACCGGGTCCAGCGGGTCCCCGTCACGGAGTCCCAGGGTCGCATCCACACCTCCGCCGCGGGAGTGCTCGTCATGCCGGAGGCCGAGGAGGTCGACGTGCAGGTCGACCCGCACGACCTGCGCATCGACGTCTACCGCAGCAGCGGGCCGGGCGGCCAGAGCGTCAACACGACCGACTCTGCGGTCCGGATCACCCACGTCCCCTCGGGTCTGGTCGTGTCCTGCCAGAACGAGAAGTCGCAGCTGCAGAACAAGGAGGCGGCGATGCGCGTGCTCCGGGCGAGGCTCCACCAGCTCGCCAAGGACGAGGCGGACGCCGAGGCGTCGGCGGCGCGCCGCTCCCAGGTGCGCACCGTGGACCGCTCCGAGCGGATCCGCACCTACAACTTCCCGGAGAACCGGATCTCCGACCACCGCACCGGCTTCAAGGCGTACAACCTCGACGCGGTGCTCGACGGGGACCTCGACCCCATCGTGGCGTCCGCCCTCGAAGCCGACGAGACGGCCAAGCTCGCGGCTCTCGCCGAGGGCTCGTCGTGACCGACCTGCGCGCCGGCGTCCGAGAGGCCGCCCACCGGTTGTCCGAGGCGGGGGTGGCGTCGGCGGAGGTCGACGCCGTCGAGCTCGCAGCGCACGCGCTCGGGGTCGACGCCGCCGAGATCCGGCGGCTGATGGTGCTCGGGGGGCGGTCGGTCCCCGGCTCCTACGAGACCCTCGTCGACGAGCGGGCCCGCCGGGTCCCGCTCCAGCACCTCACCGGCCGGGCCCACTTCCGACGGCTCACGCTCGCGGTCGGGCCCGGTGTGTTCGTCCCGCGCCCCGAGACGGAGGTCCTCGTCGAGCTCGCCCTCGCCGAGCTCGACCGGCTGGACCGCCTGGCCGGCCCCTCCTCACCCGGGGCCGAGCGAGCCGTCCGCGTCGTCGACCTCTGCGCGGGCTCTGGGGTGATCCCGCTCGCGATCAAGGACGAGCGGCCGGACGCCGATGTGCGTGGCCTCGAGGTGTCCGCCGACGCGCTCGCCTGGTCCACGGCCAACCGTGACCGCCTCGGGCTCGAGGTCGACCTCCGGCTCGGTGACGCCACGCGGCCGTGCTTCGAGGACTGGTCCGGCGCCGTCGACGTCGTCACCGTCAACCCGCCCTACATCCCTGCCGGCGCGGTCCCGGTCGACCCCGAGGTGCGCGACCACGACCCCGGTGTCGCCCTCTACGGGGGCAGCGAGGACGGTCTCGCGATCCCGCTGGCCGTTGCCCGCACGGCCGCGGATCTTCTGCGCGCGGGTGGTCTGTTGCTCATGGAACACGCTGACTCCCAAGGCGACTCGTTACCATCCCGTCTTCGGTCCACCGGGGAGTGGGAGGAGGTCACCGATCACGCGGACCTCTCCGGGCGGCCCCGGGTCACCACGGCGAGGCGCGCCGATGGAGGCCGGGCCCTCGGCACCACGGGCACGTCGTCGGAGTCGGCGGGGGCGCGGCTAGGCTCGCGCCCATGAGCGAGCACTACGACTGCACCGATCCCGACGGTCGGACCAGTGGCATCTCCGCCGCGTCCGCGGCCGTGCGCCGCGGGGAGCTCGTCGTCCTGCCGACGGACACCGTCTACGGGATCGGCTGCGACGCGTTCGACGCCACGGCCGTCGCGTCGGTGCTGGCGGCCAAGGGGCGCGGCCGGGACATGCCGCCTCCGGTCCTCATCCCCACCGCCAGGACCGCCCAGGGGCTGGCGACCCAGATCCCCGCGTTCGCCCAGACCCTGATGGAGGCCTTCTGGCCGGGGCCGCTCACCCTCGTGCTCAAGGCCCAGACCTCGCTCCACTGGGACCTCGGCGACACGAACGGGACGGTGGCCCTGCGGGTCCCGGCCGACGAGGTCGCCCTCGAGCTGCTCGGTGAGATCGGACCGATGGCCGTGACGAGCGCCAACACGACCGGCGACGAGGCCGCGCGCAGCGTGGACCAGGCCGGGGCCATGCTGGGGGAGTCCGTCTCGGTCTACCTCGACGGCGGGCCGTCGACCGACGGCGAGAGCTCGACGATCCTCGACTGCACCGGGGAGAGCCCGGTCACCCTTCGGCTCGGCGCGATCGGCCAGGCCGAGATCGACGCCGCACTCGTCGCCGCCGATGCCGATGCGCAGGAGCAGCCCGATCCCGCCGAGCCGGCCGAGCCGGCCGGTTCCCCCGAGCCCGCCGAGCCGGCCGAGCCGGCCGAGTCGGCCGATTTCGCCGAGCCCGCCGAGCCGCACGTCCAGCGGTGGTCCACCGACCCCCGTCCGGCGCCCGAGCCGGCCGCCACCGCGGATCCGGTTCCGGACAGGGCGCCGACCGAGTCGGCCGAGCCGGCCGAGCCGACCGACGCCGACGGGTCAGGGCAGATCTCCACGGAGCCTGATCGGCCCACCGCATAGAGTTGGGCCGCACCCTGACCCATCAGAGCACCTTCGGCACCCGCGGCACCGCGCGTCCCTCCATCTCGACCGGGAGATCCCCCCATGGCTGACGACCAGACGTTCTACGGCTCCGACTTCGGCGCCCTCCAGTCCTTCGACCCCGACATCGCCGGGGTCCTGCTCTCCGAGCTCGACCGGATCCGCGGAGGACTGCAGCTCATCGCGAGCGAGAACATCAGCTCACCGGCCGTGCTCACCGCCCTGGGATCGACGCTGTCGAACAAGTACGCCGAGGGCTATCCCGGACGGCGCTACTACGGTGGTTGCTCCGAGGTCGACAAGGCCGAGACCCTCGCGATCGACCGGGCCAAGGCGCTCTTCGGCGCCGACCACGCCAATGTCCAGGCCCACTCGGGCGCGAGCGCCAACCAGGCCGTGTACGGCGCGTTCATGGCCCCCGGTGACACGATCCTCGCGATGGCGCTGCCGATGGGCGGTCACCTGACCCACGGCACGAAGGTCTCGTTCTCCGGCAAGTGGTTCGACGCGGTCCACTACGGCGTCGACCGCGAGAGCGAGGACATCGACTACGACCAGGTCGAGGCGCTCGCCAAGGAGCACCGGCCCAAGGTGATCTGCGCCGGCGGGTCCGCGATCCCTCGGCTCATCGACTTCGAGCGCTTCCGGTCGATCGCCGACGAGGTAGGCGCCATCCTCTGGGTCGATGCCGCGCACTTCATCGGCCTCGTCGCCGGCAAGGCGATCCCGTCGCCGGTGCCCTACGCGGACGTCGTGACCTTCACGACCCACAAGGTGCTGCGCGGGCCACGCTCCGGCGCCCTCGTCTGCAAGGCCGAGCACGCCGCCAGGATGGACAAGGCGATCTTCCCGATGATGCAGGGCGGGCCGCAGATGCACACGATCGCGGCCAAGGCGGTCAACTTCAAGGAGTGCGCCACCCCGGAGTACGCGCAGTACGTCACCGACGTCATCGCCAACAGCCGGCAGCTCGCCGCGAGCCTGCTCGAGCTCGGGGTCCGCCCGACGACGGGCGGCACCGACACGCACCTGTCGCTGCTCGACCTCCAGGGCATCGGTGTGACGGGCAAGGACGCCGAGGAGCGCGCCGACGCGGCGGGGATCGTGCTGAACAAGAACGCCATCCCCTTCGACCCGCAGAAGCCCAACATCGCCTCGGGCATCCGCGTCGGCACCCCGTCCGTCACGACGCAGGGCATGGGCACGGGGGAGATGACGCAGATCGCCACGCTCATCCACCGGGCGATCACCGAGGGGGACGCCGACCCCGACCACCCGGTGAGCGTCGCCGTGCGCAGCGAGGTCACCGATCTCGTCACGCGGTTCCCGGCATACCCCCGCTGAGCGCCGCGCCAGCGATGTCGCCCGCCCTTCCTTCCCGCGAGCTGCCGGGCCGGCCCGGCAGCTCGCGGGCCAGCGCGGTGGGTGGCTGAGTGCACGAGTACGTCCTCATCCTCCTCGTGGCTGCGGCGGTCACCTATCTCGTCACGCCGCTGATCCGCAGCTTCGCGGTGGCGACGGGGGCGTTCACCGCCGTCCGGGAGCGGGACGTCCACACCACCCCCATCCCGCGCCTCGGCGGCGTCGGGATCTACCTCGGCTTCGTCGCGGCGGCGCTCGTCGCGCGCGCCCTGCCCTACCTCGGCTCGCTCTTCTCCACCCGTGAGGTCCTCGGTGTCGTCGCTGCCGGCGGCATCATGTGTCTCGTCGGCGCCTTCGACGACATCCGCGAGCTCGACTGGCTCACAAAGCTGGCCGGCCAGATCCTCGCTGCCGGTCTGATGGCCTACGCCGGGGTGCAGCTGCTGTCGCTGCCGATCTTCGGCGTCACGGTGCTGCCGACCCCGGTGCTCGTGCTGTTCACGGTGGTCGTCGTCATCGTCACGACGAATGCGGTCAACTTCATCGACGGCCTCGACGGCCTCGCTGCCGGCGTGGTGGGCATCGCGGCGTTCGCGTTCTTCACCTACAGCTACATCGTCTCGCGGTCGTTCGTCCCGGCCAACGTCTTCTCCACCGCCACCTTCATCTCCGCGGCGCTCGTCGGGTGCTGCGCAGGCTTTCTCCCGCACAACTTCCATCCGGCCCGCCTCTTCATGGGTGACTCGGGTGCCCTCACCCTCGGCCTGCTGCTGTCGGCAGCCACGATCTCGCTCACGGGCAACGTCAACCCCGGCGACGTGACCGCCAACCAGGCCACCGCAGCCTTTCTGCCGATCCTCGTCCCGCTCGCTGTGCTGCTGCTGCCGCTGCTCGACATGGGCCTCGCGATCATCCGCCGCACCCGGGCGGGGCAGCGGCCGTGGCACCCGGACGCGATGCACCTGCACCACCGCATGCTCGCCATCGGCCACGGTCACCGGCGCGCCGTCCTCATCCTCTACCTGTGGGCCGCGATCGTCGCCCTCGGCTCGGTGTCCTTCGTCATCTGGGACGGGTGGCGGCCGCTCGTGGTCGTCGTGGCCGCGTCGGTGGTCGGTCTCGTCCTGACTGTCTGGCTGCCGCGATGGAGGCCCTCGAAGCGCTTGTGATAGCATTCACAAGCACCTGAGGGGAG
>JBBRGO010000215.1:0-5830 GCA_038224055.1 Actinomycetales bacterium | reverse complement strand
GGGGGCTCTGCTGTGGGGGGGGGGGTGGGGTTGGGGGGTGGGGGGGGTGGGGGCCGCCACTATCCCGGGGTGGGGCCGCCAACCCGATCTGGCGGGAGTGTCGTGCTCGAACGGTGGGGGCCGCTCAGGCGACGCGTGTGCCGTTCGCCCGGTACTCCGCGATGTGGGCGATCCGCTCGGCATCGGACATCTGGTTGAGGAGCACGTTGGGGCTCATGAACCGGTTGCCGCGCACGTCCTCGAGCGTCCACATCTTCTTGGGGTCGAGGTTGAGGTGCGGCTGCCCGATGAGGGTCTTGCCGTCGTCACGGACGTAACCGAGGTCCTTGACGATGTCGGCCAGGTCCTTGTCGTGGTGCAGGGTCTCCCACTCGCGGAAGCCGGTGAGACGACCCATGTTGGGCGTCTCTCGACCCTCGTACTCCGAGCGGAACGCGACGGCGTCCGTCCAGTAGCACGTCTCGGAGCAGTAGGTGCGCCACTGGTCATCGACCTTCTCGACCACGATGTCCTCGTGGATGAGGGCCGGGACCATGCAGGTCCAGCACCGGTGGGGGTACTGGTAGCCCACGTCCTCGAACGCGATCGGCTTGTTGCGGCCGGGGTAGGCGAGCCGGTTGTAGTTCTCCCACCACTTGCCGTACTTGCTGTACCACCCGGGATACTTCTCCTCGAACCACTCGAAGTCGGTGTCGGTCATGGTGTCGATGCGCCAGTAGTTGACCGGCCAGCCCGTCGCGAAGAAGCGCGCCACCTCGTGGACGTAGCCCTTGTTCGTGATCCGGTTCCAGGCCTCCTCGACGAGGTCGTGCGGGATGGTCAGGCCGTACTTCTCGAGCGGGAGCAGGTAGCTGCGGTAGTAGTCGTCGTAGATCCACCGACGCCACATCTCCGCGTAGCTCTCGCGGTCCTTGCGACGGTCCTTCGTGCCGTACTCGATGAAGGTCCCGATGGCCGCGTCGACGACGCAGTGGTTGTTCCACCACGCGTAGCGCAGGTCACGCTCGAGGAGCGGTCGGTTGCGCTCGTCGGCCAGGGCCATGAGCAGGATCGAGTACCCGTTGGAGATGTGCCGCGACTCGTCGGACTGGACCGAGTGGAAGACCGTCGGCAACAGGTAGTCGCCGTTGGCCGCGGCCTCGTCGGGCATCGCCACGAAGAGCGTGTTGGTGAAGGCCGTCTCGGCGACGACCGTGAGGTAGATGTTGGCGGCGGTGATCGCGTCGCCGGTGATGAAGCCCTCACCGAACTGGCGGCCGATGGTGCCCGCGTAGTTGTTCGCGAACGCCTTCTCCGTCATGTCGAACCCCGCGGGGTCGATGTACTGGTTCATGTAGAGCTTCTTGAGGTTCATCTGGATCGTCGAGTGCCTGACCTCGTCGATCATCTGGACCGCGAGCCCGTTGTGGATCTCGGGGTTCGGGACCGCGTCGATCGCCATGGGCATGGCGCGGGCGGCGGAGATCTCCGGGAACGGGATGATCGACAGGAACAGCTTCTGCCACTCCAGCCAGCGCTGCTGGACCTGGCGGAACATGTTGCCGCGCACCGCCCCGTCCATCGCGCCGAAGACGCGGTTGTCCTTCTCCTCCTCCATCGGGAAGTAGGACCGCATGATCTGCTTCAGCGGATCCTTCTTCGGGGCCTTCTCGAACGTGTAGTCCGTGCCGAAGCGGGTCGCGGGCGTCGCGAAGGTCGGCTCCCACGTCAGCTCGGAGATCTTCGCGTGGGCCTTCGTCAGACTTTGTCTGCTCACTCTTGCCTCCTGGTGTCGGGTCGGTCTGCTTTGACCGAGCCGTCACGACGAGGACGCTCGCCGTGTACGAGGAGACTCACACCGGGGCGGACCGGCGACTGTCTCAATCTGAGAGCCCGGCGCGACGTGCCCGGGAACCGTCTCACTTTGAGACGGTCGGGGGTGATCTCACCGTCGTTTCTTGCCCCGCGGGCCCGTCGGGACTGACACTGGTGAGGAGAAGACGACCGTCCTGCACCGTCGCGGGTCGGTCTCGAGAGGAGCCCGCGTCCATGCCGCACAGCCGGGAAAAGCCGCACGCTCGGGACGCCTTCATCGAGTCGGGGGTGCTGGACGACTCGGTTCGCGACGTGGTCGGCAGCTCGTGGAGACGGAGCACCCGGGCCGGCGTCGACCCCACGCTCGTCGAGCCGGTGTATGCCGCCGCGCTGGGCGAGACGCAGCTGCACGCGCTCGTGAGCCGGATCATGCACCAGATGGCCGCCGCCCTCGTCGGGGAGCCGGTCAGCATGATCTTCGCCGACCCCTCCGGCCGTGTGGTGCACCGGATCTGCCCTGACAGCGCCTTCGGCCGTCGGCTCGAGGCGGTGAGCCTCGCTCCCGGCTTCGCCTACGGGGAGGACAGCGTGGGCACCAACGGCATCGGCACCGCACTGCTCGAGCGGGCACCGACGCTCATCAGCGGGAGCGAGCACTTCAGCGAGCCCCTCATGGCCTTCGCCTGCGCCGGCGCCCCGGTGCACCACCCCATCAGCGGCGCCCTCGTGGGCGTGCTCGACCTCACCTGTGAGGCGACGGTCTCCAACTTCCTGCTGCTCACCTACGCCCGAGCCATCGCCCAGCGCATCGAGGACGAGCTGCTCGCCGAGGTGTCGGTGCAGGAGATGACCCTGCTGCGCGACTACCTCGCCGCCTGCCGGCACGCCACCGGACCCGTCCTCGCCATGAGCGAGAACGTCGTGATGATGAACCACCTCGCCCGGCAGCGCCTCGACGCCACCGACCGGACCGCGCTCGTCGCGCGCACCGACGACGCGATCGGCGGGCTGCTGCCGCAGACCTTCGTGGCCGACCTCCCGAGCGGTACCATCGCCCGCCTCGACTACCGGCCCACGTCCGTCGGCTCGGTCGTGGTGGGGGGTGTCATCCGGGTGCAGGTGCAGGAGACGGCCGCACGCCCGCGGCTGTCGCACAGCCCGCGCCGCCTTCAGTCCGCGCTGCCCGGCGTCGCCGGGACGAGCCCCGAGTGGGCGAGGGCAGGTGCGCAGCTGCGGGAGTCGCACCGCACGGGGACCTGGGTGATGCTCGTGGGTGAGCGAGGCGTCGGCAAGCACGCCCTCGCCCGGGCGGTGCACGTGGCCGAGTCGCCGGCCCGCCACCTGCGCGTCCTCGACGCCGCGGTGGCCGGCCTCGACCCGGACACGTGGTTCCAGCAGCTCGAGGACGAGCTCGTGCCCGAGGAGGGGACGCTCGTCATCCGGCACATCGACCAGCTGCCGGCCTCGCTCGTCGAGTCGGTGTCGAGCCGGCTCCTCGAGGAGTCGGGCCGAGCCCACTCCGCACCGGCGCGCTGGGTCGTGGCCACGCGTGACTCGACGGTCGTCGACGACGCGGTGGAGTCGCAGCTCGTGCCCTGCTTCGACCGGTCGATCACCGTGGAGCCGCTGCGGCACCGACCCGACGACATCCGGGCGATCATCCCTTCGATGCTGCGCACCCTCTCCCCGACGCGCGACCTGACGATCTCGGCGCGGGCCCTGAACCAGCTCGCTCGTCACCCCTGGCCCGGCAACGCGGCCCAGCTGCGCGACGTGCTGCGCCGCGTCATCCTCATCAAGCGCAGTGGCACGATCGAGCTCGACGACCTGCCGCCCGAGTGCATGGCCGTCGGCCGGCGCACCCTCACCCCGCTCGAGGCGCTCGAGCGGGATGCGATCACCCAGGCGCTGCATGACCAGGGCGGCAACAAGGGCAAGGCGGCCGAGCACCTCGGGGTGTCGCGGGCGACGATCTACCGCAAGCTGCGCGGCTACGACATCGACACCCGCCGCTGACGCACCCGCCGCGAGGCGGGGGGTCAGGTGGGCAGCAGCACCGAGACGGTGTGGATGAGCACGCCGATGAGGCCACCGACGAGGGTGCCGTTGATCCGGATGAACTGGAGGTCGCGGCCGACCTGCAGCTCGACCCGCTCGGCGGTCTCCTTGCCGTCCCACCGGTCGACGGTCTGGCTGATCACGGCGGTCAGCTCGGTCCCGTAGCGCTCGACGGCATACACCGCCGCGTCACAGATCCGTGCGTCGACCCGGTCGCGGAGGTCGCGGTCGGCGAGCAGCCGCTCGGCGAGGTTGCGGACCTCGGTCACCGCACGCTCGCGCACCGGGCCGTGCTCGTCCTCGAGGGCAGCGATCGCCACGCCCCGGACCGAGCGCCAGAGGGACATCGCCGTCACCGAGACCTGGGGGTGCGAGAGCATCCGCTCCTTGAGCCGCTCGGCCTTCTCCTGCGTCGCGGGGTCGTGCTGGAGGTTGTCGGCGAGGTCGATGAGCAGCTTGTCGAGGGCCAGCCGCACCTCGTGCTGCGGGTCGCGCCGGATGTCGGCGAGCCACTTGAGCGCCTCGGTGTGGATCTTGCGCGCGACGAGGTCGTTGACCGCCGTCGGCACCCAGGCGGGGGCGCGCTGGGTGATGAGTGACTCGAAGAGGTCCTCGTTGACGACGAGCCAGCTGCGGCACTCGTCGAGTGCGAGGTCCACGAGCCCGACGTGAGCGTCGTCGCGGACAACCTGGTCGAGCAGGCCGCCGGCGAGCGAGCTGATCGGCTCGCTCATCAGGCGGGGCAGCACGGCCTGCTCGATGACCGTCTGCACGTCCTCGTCGGGGATCCGCGAGAGGGCGTGCGCCGTCACCGTCGCCACCTCGTCGACGAGACGTTTGGCGTGACCCGGGGCCAGGGCCCACTCCGCCCCGCGACGGGTCGGCTCCGCGTCGATGACCCGCTCGCGGATGATGTCCTCCCGCATGAAGTTCTCGCCGACGAACTCCTCGAGGCTGCGCCCGATCATCTCCTTCTTGCGCGGGATCAGGGCCGTGTGGGGGATCGGCAGCCCGAGGGGGTGGCGGAAGATCGCGGTCACCGCGAACCAGTCCGCGCAGGCGCCGACCATCGAGGCCTCGGCGCCGGCGTTGACGAAGCCGAGCAGTCCGTCGTCGTGACCGCGCGTCAGCAGGTAGACGACCGCCGCGAGGACGAGCAGGCCCGTCGCGACGAGGCGCATCTGGCGCAGGTCACGGCGGCGCCGGGCGTCGACCGCGGGGTCGACCATGAAACCGAGCGGAGTGCTCACGGTGCCGCCTCCCCTGGCCTCAGGGGGCCGTCTCGAGTGCAAACGTCAGGGAGTCGATCCTCGCACGGGTCTCCCCGTCGGTCGCGAGCCGCTCCCCCACCCGGGTCGCGACGGCGCTCACCGTCTCCGCATCGAGGCCGGGCTCGAGGGTGAGGACGATGCGCAGCACGCCGGCTCCCGCGGGCTCCCCGGCCTCGAGGCGGTGCGCGACCACGAGGTCCTCCTCTCGGACGGCCGAGGTCACCGCGGCGGCGACGTGGGCGTCGTCGTGGCTGGGCACCCAGGCCCGATCTTGGGCGAGCGCCCAGAGCATGCTCGGGCGCAGCGCCGTCGCATGCGCCGAGCCGACGTCGACCACGAGGACGTCGCAGGCCTCGCTGATCGCCGACTGGGCCGCGGCGGCCGCTGTCACGGGCACGGGGCGCGCGGTCGCGTCCCACCGCGCGAGGGCCTCGAGGCAGGTGAAGATCGGCAGGGCGCGCGAGCCGTCGGGGGCCGTGAGGGTGACGGCGGCCATGTCGCTGCGGGTGCCCGTCGTGAGCCCGGCCGCGCCGGACCCGGCGGACCCGGAAGACCCGGCGGAGTCGGTCTCGGTCGCGACCGCGACGACGGGGACGAGCCAGCGGGCGGCCGTCACGCGCGCCATGACCTCGCGCTCGTGCGCGGAGTCGAGACGCTGTCGGCCCGCCTCCAGGGCCTCGACGAGGTCCGCGTCAGCCGTCCCGGTG
>JBBRGO010000214.1:0-5836 GCA_038224055.1 Actinomycetales bacterium | reverse complement strand
TCCCCGGTGCGCTGCCCGCAGCGAGGACGCATCCGCTGTCGCCCGGGGTGGGCGCACCCCCCACGAGGGGGCTTCCCGGCCAGCCGTCGAGCACCTGGATCGGGTCGAAGGTGTGCCGGTCTCCCCACACCCCCGGATCCTGTTGTGCCGCAACGCGGTCGAGGGCAGCCACGACGCCCTCGCGGACGTCGATGCCAACCCGTCCACAACTCCCGGCCATGGCGCCCCAGGTCGCGCCGATCGCGAGCGGCACCGTGAGCCACGGGTCGAAGAGCGGGCTGTGCCCGGTGCTCGCTCGGAGAGGTGCGAGGCGGGGGTGGTCGGCGAACCACGTCACGAGCTCGTGCCGCCACTGGGCGAAGAGTGCCGCCCCGGGGCTGTCGAGGTCGCTGTGCCCGTCCCACCCGAGCAGGGCGGCCCGCACCACCGCCGCCGCACCCGTGGCGTCGACGGAGCCGACGAGCTCGCGCATCAGGGCGGCCTGCCCGTTGAGGGTGTCCAGCTGGATGCCCGCGCAGTCGTCCACCGTGAGGTCGCGCCGGTCCCCGATGAGCTCGCGGATCCGCTCCGCCCGGAACGGGGTCGCGTACTGCTCGCCGAGGCCGCCGCCGCTCGCCCGGTCGTTCGCGCTGACCATGACGTCCTCGATCACCGACACCGGGCCGGCTGACCAGCCGTCCCAGCGGTGCCGGGCATCCCAGGCCGGCACCGGGCCGACGGTGTTGGCCTCGTGCCGCCGGGCCACCCGCCCCACGACGAGGTGGCGCATCGCCCCCGTGTCGTCGGCGACGACGACGCTGTTGACCGGCTCGACCCAGCGGGCGAGGGCCGCCACGACGTCGTCGACGCTCCGGGCGCGCAGGAGGGGCACGAGCGCGTCGAAGCCGAGGTCGAGGCCCACCTGGGAGGGCGTGCGCAGGCTGTATGCCGCTGGGCCGGCCACCGCGCCCGCCTCCCTCCCCGCCCCGCCGAGGTCAGGGCCGAGGTCGGCGCCGAGGTCGAGACCGGTGACGACCGGGCCCCGACGCGTGACGACGACGGGCACCTGCACGTCCGGCGCGCCACGGACCGCGATCGTCTCGACCGCGCGGTCCGTCGGCTCCCAGCCGTCGGGGCCGCGCGCCTCGAGTCCGTCGGCGCAGGGTCGCAGCTGCTCCTGCGTGAGGTCCTGGTAGTCGGCCATCGCGTTCGTGATCGCCCAGGCGACCCGGCCGGCGTGGGCGAAGTGCTGGACCCCGGGCACCCCGGGGAAGCCGAAGCCGACGACGTCGACTCCCGGGCAGGCCAGGCTGACCTGGTGGTAGGTGCCGGGCAGCTCGATGGTCCGGTGCGGGTCGCCCGCCACGAGCGGCCGGCCCGACGCCGTCCGGTGCCCGCCGACCACCCAGGCGTTGCTCCCCGCTTGCCAGGGTCCGCCCTCGGTGCGGAAGAGGTCGAGCCACTCGGGGCCGAGGCTCGCCCTCACGTGGGCGGCGAAGAGCTTCGAGGGGAAGGTGCCGAAGAGGAGGTGGATCGCCCAGAAGATCCCGAGCGGGGTCCACGGCTCCCACGGACGCGGCTCGGCGGCATACGACTCGAGTCCGAGCAGGTGCATCTCCTGCGACTGCGCGAGGGCGGCCGGCAGCGCCTCGTTGACCCCCTCGACGTAGGCGTCGACGACGACCCGCGTCTGCGCGTCGAGCACCTCGTAGCAGGCGCGAGCGGTGGCCTCGAGGCGGACCTGCCGGGCGAAGCGGTCCCACGCCAACCCCTGGTCGCCGAGGTACTCGGCCGTCCGGCCCTCCATCCGCCAACGCTGGTGCTCGATCTGCCAGGCCCGGTCCGCCGCGGTGACCCGGCCCTGCAGGCGCATGAGCGCCGTCAGCGAGTCCGCACGCAGGTACGGGATGCCGAGGTCGTCGCGGACGACGGAGGATGCGGGGGTGGACACCGGGGCCTCAGGCCCCGGACCTGCGCTCGATCTCGCGGAAGAACGCGTCGGCCAGCCGGACGTACTGCTCCTGGCTCAGCGCGATCGGGTCGCCGCCGGAGAGCCCGAGCACGGAGCCGGCCGGGTGGAGCCGGATCCCGCTGTCCTGCAAGACGGTCCCGCCCCCTTCTCGGAGAGAGCGGCACAGCAGCCGGACCTCGTCGAGAGCGCTGGGTGCCTCGGCCGCGTCGCCGCTCGCCCGGCGCTCGAAGGAGCTGTCGAGGACGATGAGCATGTTGTTGAAGTACTCGGCCTCGAGCGAGTCGAGGGCGCCCTCCAACCGGCTCAGGTCGGCCTCGCCGTAACCCCGGACCGCGTGCGAGACCTCGCGCCACATCGCCACCTGCGCCTCGGCACGGGCGCGGCAGGCGTCGACGTGGTCAGGGTCGTAGGCGTTCATGTCGGGCACGGAACCACCCTAGCCAGCGCGACGCCGCCGCGGCAGACCGAAAGCGCGGCATCCGTCTCGGCCGCCGTGGCGGGGACTACGGTGGCAGCCATGGCAAGCGGCGAACGCAACGTGCTCGGGGGTGAGCTCGAGGCCTGCGGCAGCGAGCCGCTCACCGGCTTCTACCGCGACGGGTGCTGCACCGCGGGCCCGGAGGACCGCGGCAGCCACACGATCTGCGTCGTCGTCACGGCCGAGTTCCTCACCCACCAGGGGCGGGTCGGCAACGACCTCGCCACACCGCGTCCGGAGTGGCGCTTCCCGGGGCTGCGGCCCGGTGACCGGTGGTGCGTCGTCGCAGCGCGGTGGTTGCAGGCCCAGCGCGACGGTGCGGCCGCCCCCGTCGTGCTCGCGGCGACGCACGAGCGGTCCCTCGACGTCGTGCCGCTCCAGCTCCTCCAGGCGTATGCCGCCGACGTCCCCGACGACCCGAGCTCGCTGCTGTGACCATCAGGGGTGTGCGCACGACGACTGCCCGAGCGGCGCGAGGACGGCTCGCGCTCGTCGTCGGCCTGACGCTCGCGGCGGTGGGCGTGGTCTCCGCCTGCTCGTCCGGCAACCCTGAGGTCGCCCTCACCCAGGAGCATGGCGCCGAGCGGACGACGGCCGGGACCGCCGCGGACTCCTCGACGTCTCCGGCCACCCCGAGCGGGACCCCTGCGCCGCCGGTGACGGTCACGGTGACGGCGACCCAGGTCGTCACGCCGACGGCCACGACGACCGTCTCGGTGACCGTCTCGGTGACCACAGTCCCGACGGTCACGGTGACCGCCCTGCCCCGACCAACAACGGCCTCGGCGGTCTTCGACCAGGTGGCGGCGGTGCAGGACTACGACTTCCTCGTCACCGACGTGGGCGCCCTCGACGCGATGACGGTCTCGGGCCCCGCGGCCGCCCTCCGGCTCGACGCGATGGCCGGGCACTTCGCCTCCCTCAAGGCCAACGGCGGACCCCCCGGGCTCGACCTGCCCAGCTATCGCGGGCGCATCGGCACCCTCGAGCTCTTCGCCGCGGCGGCCTCCGACGAGGCGGCCGCGGGCTCACCGCAGGCCGCCGCGCGGTATGCCGTCATCCGTCAGGAGACGGGGACGTTCCTCGCGCTCGTCAACGGGGCGCTCAAGACGAGCTTCGCCCTCCCGACACCGACCCCCTGAGCGCGCGTGCGGGATCAGCGCCCGGACGTCGGTGGTGGTGCGATCCTGCGGCGGAGGCGTGAGCGCGGGGCCGGCACGCGCGACCAGACCGCACGCCGGACCGCGAGGGTCGCCCACCCGGCCAGGGCCATGCCGGTCAGGTTGAGCACCAGCTGGAAGCTGCTGCCCCGCACCTTGGGGCGATCATCGTCGCGAGCACCATGAACGAGACGAAGGTCCAGTTGAGCTCGCTGTCCTCGTAGGAGCGTTGGGTCTCCTCTGCCCAGACGACCGCGTCGGCACTGCTGCCCGGTGTCGCCTCGTCCGCCTCGAACCCTGCCGTCGACAGTCAGGTCGACACCGGCTCGATGCTCACCGTCCCGACCTCGGGGACCCGGAGGTCACGCAACCGGTCGAGGACGGCATTCGCTCCCTCCCGGGCCACGTCCGCGTGGACGGGGTCGCCCTCGGGGCGCAGCGACGCGCCGGACACGCGGGACAGGGAGCTGACGGCCTCGCTCGCCGACAGGTACTCCACGACGACGTCCGCCAGGGCGGACGGGGCGGAGACGGTGAGTCGCAACATGGGGTCACGATCGCACCTCCGGCGACGGCACGAGGCGTCAGGCGGCAGGATGGGGCCCATGCCCGCCGCTCCCGACCAGCCCGCCGACGCCGGCAAACCCGACGCCGGCACACCCGACTCCGACCGCCCCGGGCCCGCCGGCGAGATCATGGACCCGGTGCGGGTGGCGGTGCGCGAGTATGCCGACCGTCAGCCGGAGCTCGAGGCCGCGACCGCCCTGTTCATCGAGCTCGTCACCTCCCTGCTCGACGACGCCGGCATCAACTACCTCAGCGTGACCGGCCGGACGAAGTCGGTCGGGTCCTTCGCCGACAAGGCCGGCCGCACCGCCGACGGCGACCTCGTCTTCCCCGAGCCCCTCACGCAGATCACCGACCAGATCGGCGTCCGGGTCATCACCTACGTGCGCAATGACGTCGCCGCCGTGGCCGACCTCCTCGCCGAGGAGCTCGCCGTCCTCGACGACCGCGACCTCGGCGACGAGACCGCCCGCGAGGGTCGCTTCGGCTACGCCAGCCGGCACCTCATCGTCGCCGTCAACGCGAGCCGCACGGTGCCGCCGGAGTATGCCTCGCTCCGGCTGCGCAGCGCGTCCGTGCAGGTGCGCACCGTCCTGCAGCACGCGTGGGCGGAGTTCGAGCACGACATCCGCTACAAGGGCTCCGTGCCCGAGGTGCACGCCCGCGACCTCGACCGCCGGTTCACCCTCGCCGCCGGGCTGCTCGAGCTCGCCGACCGGGAGTTCACCGCCATCCGCGACCGGCTCAACCTCGCGATGCCCGCGCAGCCGGCCGAGCACGACGAGCTCGACCCGCGGATCGGCGCCGGTGACCTCGCCAAGTTCCTCGCCGGACAGTTCGCCGACGCCGGCTGGTCCCGGCCCGACCACTACACGTGGATCTCCGGGCTGCTCCTCGAGCTCGGCATCGCCTCCCTCGACGAGCTGGCGGCCGTGCTCGACGACGTCGACACGACCACCGTGCTCGACCAGATGGGCTACAAGTACCCCCCGGGTGCCGTGCGCCGGCTCGACGACTCGCTGCTCGCCATCTACCGCGAGACCTACCTGTCCCTGCACGGCAACGCGCACCGCGAGGAGTCGCTCCGGTCGAGGCTGGGCAAGCTCGCCGAGAGCTGACCCGCCGTCGATGTCGATTTCGCGGCGGTGACTTCGTCAGGATGGTGTGGCGGCCTCGCCACACCATCCCCGTCGAAGGAGCAGCGCCATGTCCGACACCTACGTCTTCCTCATCATCGAGCCCGACTGGAACTCCGACGCGTACCTGCCCGGCGCGGAGACGGCGCCGGAGGACCTGGGCGCGAGCTTCGCCGAGCACGGGGTCTTCGCCGAGGCCGTCGCCGCCCTCGGGGCCCGGATCGCCGAGTCCCACGCCCTCCAGCAGTCGCGCCACGGGGGGACGGTGACCCCCGGCGCCGGCGAGCGCAAGGTCGAGGACGCGGTCTACACCGACGGGCCGTTCACCGACACCACCGAGGTCGTGACCGGCTTCTACACCGTCGAGGTCGCGGACGAGGCGATGGCCCGCCACGTCGCGGCCCTGGTCCCCACCGGTGGCCACATCGAGTGGCGCAAGGTCTTCCCGATGGGCGGCGACGCCTGACAATGGCTGCATGCGGCCGACGCCCGAGCAGTTCGAGAAGGCGTGGCCGCGCATCGTCCGAGCGCTCGCCGGCTTCAC
>JBBRGO010000213.1:0-5868 GCA_038224055.1 Actinomycetales bacterium | reverse complement strand
CATCATCCGCCAGGTCATCCTGCGCTCGGTCCCCGAGTCGCAGCGGCGCACCGCGCTCTCGCTCGACTCCTCGGCCACCGAGCTCTCCTTCATGGCCGGCCCCGCCATCGGGGTCTGGCTCGCCACCGTCTGGGAGACCAGTTGGGCGCTCTTCACCGTCGAGATGGCGTCGATCCTGGTCGGCGTCGTGCTCTGGGTGGCCAACCCGGCGCTGACCGGACCGGCCGCGGCGGTTGCCGGGTCGGTGGCGTCGGACCAGTCGGACCCGTCGGACCCGTCGGACTCGTCGGACGGGCGGGACGTGCCGGGAACGGTGTCCCGCCCCGTCGGCGGGGCCATCGAGGGTATGCCGCCCGCATCCCGGCGGCCACGCCTCCGCCCGCTTCGGGGTTTCATCACCTTGCCGGTGGCCGCCGTCTATCTCGCGGCGGCAGCCGCCACCCTCGTGCTCAGCGGCACGGACGTCTCCGTCGTCGCTGCCCTCCGGTCCTTCTCCGCGACCGGTTCGATCGGTTGGGTCCTCGCGCTGTGGGGTGCCGGGTCCCTCGTGGGCGGCCTGCTCTACGGCGCCTGGCACCGCTCCTTCTCCGTCTTCTGGCTCCTGCTCGGCCTGGCCGCGACGACCGCACCGGTCGCGCTCGCGGTGGGGGTGTCGAGCTTCGCCGTGCTCGTCACCGTCTCGGGCTTCCTCTGCGCGCCGACGATCACGGCGACCGTCGAGCAGCTGAGCCGCGTCGTGCCCGAGCGTCTCCGCGGGGAGATGATGGGGTGGCACGGCTCGGCGATGACCGCGGGCTCGGCGATCGGGGCCCCGGTGGCCGGCTTCGCCATCGACCTGGCCGGCTGGCGCTCAGGCTTCCTGCTCGTCTCCGGCATCGGTGTCGTGGTGGCCCTGGCCGGCACGGTCTTCGGGGCGAGACGCCGGTCGGGGGACCGGTCCGCGCGGGTCGGCGGGCAGGCTCGGGCCGGCCCGGGCGACGATTCGGTGGAGCGTCCTGCTGCTGATAGAGTCGGGCACTGACCAGTTGTCGTCCGGCTCCGGCCGGTCGGTGACGTGCAAGAGAAGCTCGCTTCCACCCGCGTCAGCCCTCGGGCTGCCGGGTCCAGGGTCGCACCGAACCGGCTCCGTGACAGGACTCGCCAGGTGCTGTGTGCCATGAGGATGACTCGTGGACCACGTCCACCCAGGGCTCCTCGTGCACGCACGGGGAGCTTTTCTCGTTGTGGGTCACGCCCCACCCGAGCTACGTGCGCGTAGGTCACCACCCGTCATCGAACTTAGGAGCACCACATCAGCGAGCCTCGCATCAACGAGCGCATCCGGGTCCCGGAAGTGCGTTTGGTTGGCCCCAATGGTGAGCAGGTCGGCATCGTGCGCGTCGAGGATGCGCTTCGTCTGGCCGAGGAGGCGAACCTCGACCTCGTCGAGGTGGCCCCCATGGCCAAGCCGCCGGTCGCCAAGCTCATGGACTTCGGCAAGTTCAAGTACGAAGCCGCCATGAAGGCACGGGAAGCGCGCAAGAACCAGGTCAACACCGTCATCAAGGAGATCAAGCTCCGACCGAAGATCGACCCGCACGACTACGGCACCAAGCGTGGCCACGTCGAGCGGTTCCTCAAGGCCGGTGACAAGGTCAAGGTGACGATCATGTTCCGCGGTCGCGAGCAGTCGCGTCCGGAGCTCGGGCGTCGTCTGCTCGAGCGCCTCGCCGACGACATCGCCGAGCTCGGCTTCGTCGAGTCGGCGCCGAAGCAGGACGGCCGCAACATGATCATGGTGATCGGCCCGACCAAGAAGAAGGCCGAGGCCAAGGCCGAGCAGCGTCGCTCCCGCGAGCAGCGGGCGCAGTCGTCGGAGCAGGGGGAGCCCAGCCAGGACGCCGCCCCGGCCGAGGACCCGCAGAGCCCTGACCACACCGAGAACACCCGGGACACCGAGAACACCGAGAACACCGAGCACGCCGAGACCACCGGGGCCACCGCCGCGTCCGAGTGACCGGCACGACCCCAGCCCGACCCGGCGGCTCGCCCGCCACACCGCTGGCGGACATCACGTCCGTCCGGTGCCAGCCAGTGCACGCAGCACATCACGAAGGAGATCGGCTCATGCCGAAGATGAAGACGCACAGTGGTGCGAAGAAGCGTTTCCGCCTCACCGGCACGGGCAAGGTCATGCGTGAGCAGGCCGGCGGCCGCCACCTGCTCGAGCACAAGTCGAGCAAGAAGATGCGTTCCATCGCGAACGACGTCGAGCTCGCCAAGCCGGACGCCAAGAAGGCCAAGAAGCTCCTCGGCAAGTGAGCCGAGACCCCGATCCGTCCCCATGGACGGGCCGGGGCGCCTGGACAGCCAGGTTTCCGCACCCCCCAGCACCGTGCTGCGGCCGCGGGCCCATCGGCCCGAGCCGACAGCATCAGTAACGAAGGAGTATTCACGTGGCACGCGTGAAGCGGGCGGTCAACGCCCATAAGAAGCGTCGCGTCGTTCTCGAACGCGCAAGCGGCTACCGCGGTCAGCGGTCGCGTCTCTACCGCAAGGCCAAGGAGCAGGTCACCCACTCCCTCGGCTACGCCTACCGCGACCGCCGGGCCCGCAAGGGTGACTTCCGTCGCCTCTGGATCCAGCGCATCAACGCCGCGGCCCGCGCCAACGGCATGACCTACAACCGGTTCATGCAGGGCCTCAAGGCCGCTGGCGTCGAGGTCGACCGCAAGATCCTCGCCGACCTCGCCGTCAACGACGCCGCCGCGTTCGCCACCCTCGTGGAGGTCTCGCGCGCCAACGTCCCGGCCCAGCCGAACGCCAAGGCTGCCGCCAGCGGCGCCGCCTGAGCTGCACGACGTCGATCACCGCAGCGAACGAGCGCCGGGTCACCCCGTGCTGACCAACACCCGAGCTGATCGGGTCAAGGCAGTGCGGGCGTTGTCCCGGCGCTCGGTGCGTTCCCGCCAGGGTGAGTTCGTCGCCGAGGGACCGCAGGCCGTCCGCGAGGTCGTGCGGCACCGACCGCAGGACGTCCGCGACGTCTACGTCACGGCCGAGGCCGCCGAGCGGCACTCCCCGCTCGTCGAGGCCGCCGGTGAGGCCCGGATCCGGGTGCACGAGGTGACCACCGAGGTGCTGGCGGCGATGGTCGAGACGCCGTCCCCGCAAGGCATCGCCGCCGTGTGCCGGATGCTCGACGTCGACCTCGAGACGCTCGTCGCGGGTCTGCCCGACGACGCCCTCGTGTGCGTCCTCACCAACGTGCGTGATCCCGGGAACGCCGGGACCGTCATCCGAGGTGCCGATGCGGCGGGGGCGGACGCGGTCATCGTCAGCGACGCGAGTGTCGACGTCTACAACAGCAAGGTGGTCCGGTCGACCGCCGGCTCGTTGTGGCACCTGCCGCTCTGCGTCGGCGAGCCCGTCCCCGTCATCCTCGAGGCGTTGCGCGCGCGCGGCATCGCCCTGCTCGCAGCCGACGGGGCGGGGACGACCCTGCTGCCGGACGCCGACCTCGCCCGGGCGCACGCCTGGGTCATGGGCAACGAGGCGTGGGGGCTCGAGCCGGAGGTGCGTGACGGGTGCGACGAGGTCGTGCGGGTCCCCATCCACGGCCTCGCGGAGTCGCTCAACCTGGCAATGGCCGCGACGGTGTGCCTCTACGCCTCGGCCGGGGCCCGGGAGCGGGCTCGCCACGCCGCTCCCTGAGGCCGACGGCCACGACGGGCCACCACGGGCCACGACGGGCCGTCCCGACCCGACATCGCTATGGTCGGATCATGTCGACCGGTGCCAGCGCTCCCCTGTCCCCGCCTGGCGCGATGCGCAACTGATGTCCGACGCGATGCCGGACCCGGACCCGGTGCCCGATCCCGTGCCTGCCCTGCTGCCGGACTCGCCCGCCGCCCTTGCCGGGGTCGCCGCGATGGGTCACCTCCTGCCGGACGGTCTCGTCGTCATCGGTGCCGACCGCGTCATCCGTTTCGTCAACACGGAGGCGACCCGGATCCTCGACCTGTCGGGCGAGGACCTCGTCGGGCGACCGGTGGCAGGCGCCCTCCCGCTCACCGACCGTGACGGCCGGGACTGGTGGGCGCGCAGCGACCCGTGGCTCGCCACCGTCTCCCACGCCGGCCACGGTGAGAAGCTGCTCGTCTCCCCGCGGGGGCACGAGGTCCTCGTGACGGCTCGCTACCTGCGCGCCGAGAGCGGTGCCGTCGAACGCGTGATGATCGGGCTGCGCGACGCCGAGGCGCGCCAGCGGGCAGAGCGTGAGCAGGCGAGCGTGCTGTCCACCGTTGCCCACGAGCTGCGGGCGCCGCTCACCTCGGTCACCGGCTTCACGAGCAGCCTGCTGCGCCGGTGGGACCGTTTCAGCGACGCCCAGAAGAGGCTCATGATCGAGACGATCGAGGCGGACGCCCAACGACTCACCCGGCTCATCACCGAGCTGCTCGACATCTCCCGGCTCGACTCCGACAACCTCACCCTGCACCGGGGCCCGGTCGACCTGCACCGCGTCCTCACCACCCACGTGGTGCGCCACGAGCTGGGCCGGGCCGCCGGCGCCGTGCGCCTCGAGCTGGGCCCGGTGGCGCGGGAGCACGGGCTCCCGGAGATGTGGGCGGACACGGACCGGTTGGAGCAGGTGTTCTTCAACCTCATCGAGAATGCCCTCAAGCACGGGGGCGCCCCGGTGACCGTGACCCTCGAGCGAGACGCCGGTGGCGGGGCCGACGACCGCCGGGAGCCGGGTGTGGACGCCGACCCCGACGACGATGCCGCGGTGCTCGTCATCGTCGACGACTGCGGTGAGGGGATTGCCGAGTCGGACCGGGAGAAGATCTTCGGCCGGTTCTGGCACGGGCCCGCCAACGCGACGACGGGCCTGGGCCTCTACGTCGTCCGGGGCCTCGTCGAGGCCCACGGCGGCACCGTGGTGGCCGGCGGCAACGACGGCGGGGGAGCGCGGATCATCGTGCGCCTGCCCTCGGGACTGCCCGAGGGTTTCGCCTCCTGACGTCCAGACCCACTGACGGCCCCTCGCCGTTCCGGACGGTGACGCCTCGGGTGCCACGACCCGAAACCGGGCGAGGCCGCGGCCCCCACCGGCCCTAGACTGGCGCCGCACCCGACGACCGTCCCGAGCGAGAGCAGCGAACGCACCCCGATGTCCGGACCGAACACGAACTACGACCCGGTCGAGGTCTCCGCCCTCGACCCGACGAACATCGACGCCGCGGTGGCGGAGGCCCTCGCCGCGATCGCCTCGGCCAGCACCCTCGACGAGCTGAAGGCCGAGCGGATCGCCCACCAGGGTGAGAAGAGCCCGCTGGCGCTCGCGAACCGCGAGATCGGCGCGCTGCCGCCGAGCGCCAAGGCCGAGGCCGGCAAGCGCGTCGGTCAGGCCCGCGGAAGGGTCGGCCAGGCCATCTCCGCCCGGCAGGGCGAGCTGGAGATCGAGCGGGACGAGCGGATTCTCGTCGACGAGCGGGTCGATGTGACCGTCCCCGCGCTGCGTCGACCCCTCGGGGCCCGGCACCCCATCGAGCTCGTCGCCCAGCGCCTCGTCGACGCCTTCGTCGGGATGGGCTGGGAGGTCGCCGAGGGGCCCGAGCTCGAGAGTGAGTGGCTCAACTTCGACGCGCTCAACCTCGGGCCAGACCACCCCGCGCGCCAGATGCAGGACACCTTCTTCCTCGATCCCGTCGACTCCGGTCTCGTGCTGCGCACCCAGACCTCGCCGGTCCAGATCCGCACCATGCTGGAGCAGGAGCCGCCGATCTACATCGTCGCGCCGGGCAAGGTCTACCGGACCGACGACCTCGACGCGACGCACACCCCGGTCTTCCACCAGATCGAGTGCCTCGCCGTCGACAAGGG
>JBBRGO010000212.1:0-5871 GCA_038224055.1 Actinomycetales bacterium | reverse complement strand
GGTCGACGACGTGCGGGCCTACCTCGACGACTTCGCCGTGCACGCGGACGCCGACGAGCTCATCGTCGCCTTCCAGTCCACGGACACGACCGACCGGATCCGGTCCCTCGAGCTCACCGCGCAGGCCGCCCAGGGCGTCGGTGTCTGAGGCGTCGCCCCGCACTCGACGGCCCCGGACGACCCAGGGTCGGGGGATGACCAGCCCAGGGCAGGCGCCGACCCCTCGCCGAGGAGCACTTCGTCTCCCTCGTCACCTTCCGCCGCAACGGCGAGCCCGGCCGTCTCCCGCCTGGGTCGTCGGCGACGAGGGTCTGCTCTGGGTGACGACCCGGGACGGCACCGGCAAGCTGAAGCGGATCACGCGCGACCCGCACGTCGAGTTCGGCGCCTGCGACCGGCGCGGCCGGGTCCCCGGGGCACGGAGCGGGTCGACATCGCAACCACCCTCACCGGGGATCACCCGCCCACCACCAGCTGAGCCCACCACCGGCGCAACCGTGTGACGCGGACGCGGGAGCCGGGTAGGTGTCACGGGTGGGGGTCAGGTCGCGGTGACGTGATTCTCCCCGGCCCGCTGCAAGAAGCTGCACGAAACCGACCAACCGCACGACCTGGCGTGTCCTCCGTGGCCGCGCCGGACCTAGGAGATACCCCGTGTCAAAGAAGGTTGCCTTTCTCGTCGCTGCCGAGGGAATCGAGCGCGCCGAGCTCACCGAGCCCTGGCAGGCCGTCATCGACGCCGGCCACGAGGCCGTCCTCGTCAGCCCCGACTCGGGCGAGGTCCAGACGTTCGACCACCTCGACAAGGCCGAGAAGCGCTCCGTCGACGTGACCGTCGCCGACGCCAGGATCGAGGACTACGACGCCCTCGTGCTGCCCGGCGGTGTCGCCAACCCCGATGCCCTGCGCACCGACGACGCGGCAGTCTCGTTCGTCCGTGACTTCTTCGCCTCCGGGCGTCCTGTCGCGGCCATCTGCCACGCTCCGTGGACCCTCATCGAGGCCAAGGTCCTCGACGGGCGCCACCTCACCTCGTGGCCGAGCCTCCAGACCGACATCCGCAACGCCGGTGGCGAGTGGACCGACGAGGAGCTCGTCATCGACGGCAACCTCATCACGAGCCGCAACCCCGATGACCTCCCCGCCTTCTGCGGCGCGGTCGTCGAGGCGCTCGAGCACGGATCGGCGGCGAGCGTCTGACGCTCAGCCGAAGCCGTGCCGAGCGAGCGGGTGCACGAGCTCGCGCTCCTCGTGCACCCGGTCGAGCACCGGCCCCAGGCGGGCTCGGCCCGGCGCAGGTGGGCGGCTCGGCGCCCACCGGGACGACGGGTACGGAGCCAGTTGCCGTCGCTGCCGCCGACCGGGCCCGGGCGGCGGCGTCCGGAGCGCTCGCTCGCCCGGCCCGCTCCGTCGCCACGAGCTCCCGAACGGCCGGGGCCACCCCCTCGGCCAGCCGGCGCACGTCGTCGGGGTCGTCGGCGGCGAGGATGAAGGTGCTCATCCCGTGCTCGAGCGTGAGCCCCGCGAGCTGTTCGGCCCAGTCGTCCGGCGAGCCCTGCAGGAAGTCCGACCCCGAGCCGAAGGCGCCCGAGACGTGGTAGAGGCGCCGCACGGCCTGCGGGCCCCGCCCGGCGGCGTCAGCCGCCTCGTCGATCGCGGCGTTGCTCGCCGCCAGCGTGCCCGGGTCGGCGTAGGCGAGGCTGGGCAGCCACCCGTCGGCGAGGCGCCCGGTCACACGGAGCATCCGCGGCTGGTAGGCCCCGAGCCAGATCTCGACGGGGTGGAGCGGAGCGGGCCCGGCGTGCAGGCCCGTGACGCGGTAGTGGTCACCCTCGTCGGTGACGCTCCCACCGTCTGGCCGGTCGGGGTCCTGCCCCCACACCCCGCGGATGACGCGGACCGCCTCCACGAGCGCGTCGACCGCCTGGCCGGGTGAGTGTCGCTCGCCACCGGCCGCGGCGATGAGCAGCGTTGTCGCGTCGACGTGGCGGGCCTGGTGGGGGTGGTCCTGCACGGTGACGAGGTCGAGGCCCGTGACGTCGGCGAGCTGGGCCAGCTCGAGGGTGTCGTGGACCCGGTCGGCGTCCGGGCTGAGGAACGGCCCGAACCGCAGGTCATGGCCGTCGTCCGGCACGTCGGGCTCCTTCTCGGGGTCGAGTCCCACGGTGCAACTGCGACCCGGGCAGCTCCCGGAGGGTCCACCACGGCTCCCCAGCAGCGTAGGGTCGCGACAGCGCCGCCCGCCGGGGCGGTCCAGTGTCGCCTTCGAGGAAACGGAGCAGGGATGAGTGAGCAGACCGCCGCCGAGCCGCAGCTGAGCCTCGGGGTGATGGCCCGGTCGCTGAAGGAGAACGAGCGTCGGCTCGCCCTGCACCCCGAGCACCTGAGCCGGATCCCCGAGGAGCTGCGGTCGCGGGTCTTCCTCGAGGAGGGCTACGGCTCGACCTTCGGCCTCAGGGACGAGCAGCTCGGCGAGTTCGTCGGCGGGTTCCGCACCCGGGAGGACCTTGTCGCAGGGTGCGACGTCATCCTTCAGCCGAAGCCGCTGCTCAGCGACGTCCAGCAGCTGCGCGACGGCCAGACCCTGTGGGGGTGGCCGCACTGCGTCCAGGACGCCGAGCTGACCCAGGTCGCGATCGACAAGCACCTCACCCTCATTGCCTTCGAGGCGATGAACCACTGGAAGAGCGACGGCTCCTTCAACCTGCACGTCTTCCACAAGAACAACGAGCTGGCCGGCTACTGCTCGGTGCTGCACGCCCTCCAGATCGCGGGCACGACCGGTCACTACGGGCGGCGGATGCGGGCCGCGGTCATCGGCTTCGGCGCGACGGCCCGAGGCGCGGTCACCGCCCTCAACGCCCTGGGCATCCACGACGTCGACGTGCTGACCCACCGGGATGTCGCCGCGGTCGCCAGCCCGATCCACTCGGTACGCATGGTGCAGCTCGACAGCGACGAGCTGCAGGAGCAGGACCAGACCGCGACCGGGCGCACCGGACTGACCCACGCGGTCGTCGACGAGGAACGGCTGCCGCTCGCGCCCTTCCTGGCCGAGCACGACATCATCGTCAACTGCGTGCTGCAGGACCCGGACGCCCCGCTGATGTTCCTCACCGAGGACGACCTGCCCCTGCTCGTCCCGGGCAGCATCATCATTGACGTCTCGTGCGACGCCGGAATGGGCTTCAGCTGGGCCTCGCCCACCGGCTTCGAGGACCCGAGCTTCGTCGTCGGCGACAACATCCTCTACTACGCCGTCGACCACAGCCCGTCCTACCTGTGGAACTCCGCGACGTGGGAGAACAGCGAGGCGATCCTGCCGTTCCTGCCCACCGTCCTCGGCGGCGGTGCGGCCTGGGACGAGGAGCCGACCATCAAGCGGGCCATCGAGATCCGCGAGGGTGTCATCCAGAACCCCGCGATCCTGTCCTTCCAGCACCGGTCGGCGACCCCGCCGCACCCGCGCGAGGTCGGCGCGAGCTAGCCCCGCCCGGCGGGGGCGGGCCGCTCGTTGTGGCGACGCGCGGCCCGCCTCCCCAGGGTCGTCAGGGCGCGGACCACGCCGGAGTCGAGCCTGCGGGCGGCCTCGCGTCCCCCGGCCGAGCTCCCCCCACCGGCGGGGGCGTCCGGCAGCAGCCGGTTCGCCAGGCCCATCACCCGGGTCGTCGTCCCGGGCACGAGCCCGCGGACCCGGATCCCGATCCAGGCGAGCGGCGTGAGCACGACCATCGGACGGCCCGCGAGCACGGCCGAGACGATCCGCACGGCCGCCCGCTCCGCGTCCATCGAGAGGAGGGGCAGGGAGGCTGCGGGCCCGAACCACGCGTACTCGGCCGCGGGGTCACCCGTGAAGTCGGCCCGCTCGTGCGACCCCGTCCGCATCAGGCCGGGGACGATCGTCGTCGCGGTGACGCCGGTGCCCGACAGCGACGCCGCCAGCCCGTCCGAGAAGCCGACCGCCGCGAACTTCGCTGTCGCGTAGGGCAGCAGGTGGGGCGGGGAGACCATGCCGCCGATCGAGGCGACCGTGCCGATCCGGCCCCGGCCCCGCTCGCGCATCGCCGGCAGGACGGCCAGCGCGACGTGGATCGGGCCCCAGGTCATCGTGTCGATCGCCTCGACGTAGTCCTCGTGCTCCATCGCCTCGGCCGGGCCGGTCCGGATGATGCCGGCAACGGTGATCGCCACGCTGATCGGGCCGGCGGTCTCCTCCACGCCGGAGACGAGCGCGCGCACGGCGTCCCGGTCGCGCACGTCGCAGACGCGGGACGTCGCGCGTGGGCCGAGCGTCGCGGTCGCGCGGTCGAGCTCGGCGTCGTCGCGGGCCGCGATGACGACCCGGTGGTCGCGCCGGAGGAGCTCTCGGGCGATGAGCAGGCCGAGGCCCCGGGAGGCGCCGACGACGAGGGCGATGGGTTGGTCATTCATCCATCGTCCGTACCCGCTGGCCATCGTCCTCAACCACCAAGGCTGGACAAGAGGCGGTGAGCGTCCTTGCGTGCCAGCGTCCCTCACGATCTCCCACCCCTTCGGGTGTCGCAATCGTGGCCGTTGCAGCATACGGTCGAGGGATGAAGGCACTTACTTGGCACGGTATCGAAGACGTCCGGATCACCGAGGTCCCCGACCCCCGCATCGAGCAGCCCACGGACGCGGTGGTCAGGGTCACCTCGACCGCGATCTGCGGCTCGGACCTGCACCTCTACGGGGTGCTCGCGCCCTATCTCACCGAGGGCGACATCCTCGGTCACGAGTTCATGGGCATCGTCGAGGAGGTCGGGTCGGGGGTGACGAACCTCGCCGTCGGGGACCGCGTCGTCGTGCCCTTCAACATCTCGTGCGGGCACTGCTGGATGTGCGACCGCGGCCTCTTCGCCCAGTGCGAGACGACGCAGAACGTCGACCAGGGCAAGGGCGCCAGCCTCTTCGGCTACACGAGCCTCTACGGTGCGGTGCCCGGCGGCCAGGCCGAGCGGGTCCGCGTGCCGCACGCCGACTTCGGCCCGGTCAAGCTCCCCAACGAGCTGCCCGACGAGCGCTTCCTCTACCTCTCCGACATCCTGCCCACCGCCTGGCAGGGCGTGGAGTATGCCGGCGTCCCCGAGGGTGGGTCGCTCGCCGTCCTCGGCCTCGGACCGGTCGGCCAGCTCGCCGTGCGGTCGGCCCTGCACCGCGGCATCACCGACGTCATCGCCGTCGACCTCGTGCCGGAGCGGCTCGAGCTCGCCCGGGCCGCGGGGGCTCGGGTCGTCGACCTCAGCGCCGTCGACGACGTCGCCGACACGCTCAAGGAGATGACCGACGGCCGCGGCCCCGACTCCACCCTCGACGCAGTCGGCATGGAGGCCCACGGCAACCCGATCTCGGAGCTGCTCATCGGTGGTGCCAAGCGCCTCCCGGGCCCGATCGCCCGCAAGGCGATCGAGACGGCCGGCATCGACCGGCTCAGCGCCCTGCACACCGCGATCTCGTCCGTCCGCCGCGGCGGGACCGTCTCCGTCAGCGGGGTCTACGGCGGGATGGCCGACCCCATGCCGATGATGGACATCTTCGACAAGGGCCTGACGATGAAGATGGGCCAGTGCCACGTCAAGCAGTGGACCGACGAGCTGCTCGAGATCGCGAGCGGCGCCGAGGACGTCCTCGGCCTCGAGACCCTGGCGACCCACCACGTGTCACTCGACGAGGCGCCGGAGATGTACAAGACGTTCCAACAGAAGCAGGACGGCTGCCTCAAGGTCGTCATCACCTTCTGAGCGACCCTACGATCCTCCGAGCGAGCGGCGGGGGGGGGGGCCCCCCGGGGGGCCCCGGCCCCCCCCGCCCCCCCCCCGGGGGGGGCGGACCAGGCGCCGCCGGGGGGCAGGG
>JBBRGO010000211.1:0-5881 GCA_038224055.1 Actinomycetales bacterium | reverse complement strand
CCTCGTCACGCACACCTACGACTGGAGCAAGGTCACCGACAAGGAGCTGCTCCAGAAGGTGGGCTTCCCGCTCGTGAAGAAGGAGGACCTGGAGGCCAGCCTCGGCAACCTCGCGGCAGCCGTCGCCAGCTGACCCCTCCTCCGCAGCAGGAACCTGCATGACATTGCGGTATGCCGCACCCGGCCCCCCCGGGTCCGCACCTCCCCCGGTGCGTGACCGCGGGGGGTCGCTGCGTCCCCCGAGGGGGGTGAACGTGATCCGCGTCTCTTTGTGAACGGCATACAAACGAGGGGCCCGCGGGCCTAGGCTGGGCGGGTGAGCCCGAGGCGCCGGCAGATCCCGAGCACCGCGACGACGCGCGCGGTCGAACGCAGCGCCGGAGAGCTGACGACGCTCGCCGCGCAGCGGATGGAGGAGACCCTGCGCTGGTACCGACGGTTGTCGGCCGAGGAGCGCTCCCAGGTGCGCCTCGTGGCGCAGGAGGGCATCGCCCAGTTCATCGCGTGGTTCCGCCACGAGGAAGAAACCGCCCCCTCGGCGATCTCGATCTTCGCCAACGCTCCCGAAGAGCTCACCCGGACGGTGAGCCTGCGCCAGACGATCGACCTCGTGCGCGTCGTCGTCGACGTAGTAGAGTCCCGCGTCGAGGACCTCGCCGGGCCCGGCGACGAGCAGCTGCTGCGCGAGTCCGTCCTGCGCTTCTCGCGCGAGATCGCCTTCGCCGCCGCCGAGGTCTACGCCGGAGCCGCCGAGGCCCGTGGCGCCTGGGACGCCCGGCTCGAGGCCCTCGTCGTCGACGCCGTCCTGCGCGGTGAGGCCGACGACTCGATGCAGTCCCGCGCGACGGCCCTCGGCTGGGGCGAGGTCGCCCACGTGACGTTCGTCGTCGGCACCACGCCCGTGACCGACGGGGGGCCCGCGGCGGCCGTGGACGCGCTCCGTCGCGCCGTCCAGCACCGCGGCCACGAGGCCCTCGCGATCGTCCAACGCTCCCGTCTCATCGCGATCATCGGCGGGACGCAGGACCCGCTCGCGGTCGTCGAGGACGTGTCGGACCGCTTCGGCGACGGCGCGATCGTCCTCGGCCCGACCGTCCCGCACCTGTTCGCGGCGGGTCGGTCGGCCCGGGCCGCCCTCAGCGGGCTCGCCGCAGCACCAGCCTGGCCCGCGGCCCCACGCATCCTCGAGGCGGACGCCGTCCTGCCCGAGCGCGCCCTCGCCGGGGACCTCCCCGCCCGGCGGGCCCTCATCGACCGGATCCACCGGCCCCTCGCGAGGGTGGCCGGTGGCTCGCTGCTCGACACGGCGACGGCCTACCTCGAGTCCGGCGGTTCGCTCGAGGCCTCCGCCCGCGCCCTGTTCGTCCATCCCAACACCGTGCGCTACCGCATCGGCCGGATCAGCGACCTCATCGGCTACGACCTCACCACCCCACGCGAGGGGTGGGCGGTGCGCATCGCGCTGACCCTCGGACGGCTCGACGCGTCGGAGCGCTCGGCCAACCGCTCGGCCCGCCGGGCGTACCCGCGTCCCTCGGGGCCCGTGGACCTTCTGCCGGCTTTGGAGGTTTCCTCCAACCTATCGGCACGGACTTCGTGACAATCGGTGGCGGATTCCTGCCCGGTAACCGGGGAGAGTAGGGACTGTGCTAGCCATCGTTTGCCCCGGACAGGGCTCCCAGACGCCCGGGTTCCTCGCCCCGTGGCTCGAGCTCCCACGTTTTCGTGACCGCTTGACGTGGCTCGGTGCCGTCGCCGGCCTCGACCTCGTCGCCCACGGCACCGCGTCCGACGCCGCGACGATCAAGGACACGGCAGTCGCGCAGCCGCTCATCGTCGGTGCCGGACTCGTCTCGCTCCTCGCTCTCTTCGAGCAGCCCGCCGACGGGTTCCGGGCCGTCTCGGTGGCGGCGGGGCACTCCGTCGGCGAGATCACGGCCGCCGCCGCGACGGGTGTGCTCTCGGCCGAGCAGGCCATGGTGTTCGTCCGTGAGCGCGGGCGGGCCATGGCCGAGGCGAGCGCCGTCACGCCGACCGGGATGGCAGCTGTGCTCGGTGGAGACCCCGACGAGGTGCTCGCAACCCTCGAACGTCACGGCCTCACGCCGGCCAACATCAACGGCGCGGGTCAGGTCGTCGCTGCCGGCACGATGGAGCAGCTCGAGTCCCTCAAGGCGGAGCCACCCACCAAGGCCCGGGTCATCCCGCTCCAGGTCGCCGGTGCCTTCCACACCACGCACATGGCTCCGGCGGTCGACCTGCTCGCCGGCTACGCCCTGGCGATCTCGACGCACGACACGCGCACGACCCTGCTGTCCAACGCCGACGGCACCGTCGTCCACGCGGGACCGGACGTGCTGGGCCGGCTCGTCAACCAGGTGAGCAACCCGGTGCGATGGGACCTGTGCATGCGCACCATGACCGACATGGGCATCACGGGTCTCATCGAGATCCCCCCCGCCGGCACGCTCGTCGGCCTCGCCAAGCGGGCGATGCCCGGCGTCGAGACCCTCGCCCTCAAGACTCCCGACGACCTCGAGGCCGCACGCCGCATGGTGCGCGAGCACGCAGCCGACGACGGCGGCATGTCCGAGGACCCCCGGGTCCAGGCCCGGGCGTGGCGACTCGTCGTCAGCCCGTCCACCGGTCAGGTCCGCACCGGCGACGCCACCCCGGGCGACCTCGTCGACCCCGGGTCGGTCGTGGCTCGCGTCGAGACCCTGCACGACACCCACGACGCCACGGCACACCGCGGCGGTCAGGTCATCGAGTGGCTCGTGGAGGACGGCGACCCCGTCTCCCCCGGTCAACCTCTCCTCCGTCTCCATCCGATCTCCCGAGAAGGCACTCTGTGACCAACGAGAGCACCTCCCCTCCCCGCGTCCCCAAGGGCACCGGCACGCTCGCCGCCCTCGAGGGCCAGCGCCACTCCCGCATGATGGGCGTGGGCGCCTACCGCCCCGAGCGCGTCGTGATGAACTCCGAGCTCGTCGACAAGATCGACTCGAGCGACGAGTGGATCCGCGAACGATCGGGCATCGTCAGCCGGCACTTCGCAGCCGCCGACGAGAGCGTCATCGACATGGCCGAAGCGGCTTCCCGGGCCGCTCTGGACCACGCGGGGATCACCGCCGACCAGGTCGGCTTCGTCCTGCTGGCCACCGTGACCCACCCCTTCCAGACCCCGGCAGCCGCGCCCGAGCTCGCCCATCGACTCGGCTCGACCGCCCCCGCCCTCGACATCTCGGCCGCGTGCGCCGGCTACTGCTACGGCGTCGCGATGGCGAGCGACATGGTCAAGGCCGGCTCGGTCGACTACGTCCTGGTCATCGGCGTCGAGAAGCTCTCGGACTTCACCGACCCCTACGACCGCGGCAGCGCCTTCATCTTCGGCGACGGCGCGGGCGCCTGCGTGATCGGCCCCAGTGACACCCCCGGCATCGGGCCGACCGTGTGGGGCTCCGACGGCGCCCAACGAGACGCGATCTCCCAACGGCAGGCGTGGACCGATGTCCGCGACTCGTGGAAGGACGCCCAGGCCGACAAGGCCGTGTGGCCCTCGATCGGGATGGCCGGGCAGACGGTCTTCCGCTGGGCCGTCTGGGGCATGGCCCCGGTCGCCCAGCAGGCCATCGACAGGGCCGGGATCACGGCCGACGACCTCGATGCGTTCATCCCGCACCAGGCCAACATCCGGATCATCGACGCGATGGCCAAGCAGCTGAAGCTGCCGGCGGACATCCCGATCGCCCGCGACATCGTGACGACCGCCAACACCTCCGCAGCGAGCGTCCCGCTCGCCACGACCCGGATGCTCGCCGAGGGCGAGGCCCCGAGCGGGGGCCTGGCCCTCCAGATCGGCTTTGGTGCCGGCCTCGTCTACGCCGCCCAGGTCGTGGTCCTGCCCTAGGGCAACCCCCAGTTCCCGCCGGTCCCGACGGGTCATTCGGGGCCAACGGACGGACACCCAACGAAGGTTGACCGGCCGAGCCAGACCACCAGCACCACACACCACCACACAAGGAGCAGACAGATGGCTCAGTCCGAGCAGGAGATCCTCGAGGGTCTCGCGGAGATCGTCAACGAGGAGACCGGCCTCGACACCGGCGACGTGGAGATGGACAAGTCCTTCACGGAGGACCTCGACATCGACTCCCTCTCGATGATGACGATCGTCGTCAACGCGGAGGAGAAGTTCGGCGTGCGCATCCCGGACGACGAGGTCAAGAACCTGAAGACGGTTCGTGACGCAGTCACCTTCATCAACAACGCCCAGGCCTGACGGCATCATGCCGTCCTGTGACCGGCGCTCGTCCAGCGCCGGGTGCCGGTCACACGGGACGACGCCCAGCGGCATTCGCACGCCGTTGACCCACCTCCTGCGTCAACGCCCGGACCTGCACCGCACCCACCCGCACGGACTCGAACCGCGCCGCTCCGACCCGCACCGACCTGACCCGCACCGCCACGACCCACCCCGCATACGACCTTGAGGAGCACGTCACCATGACGTCCATTCGCGACCGCCGTGTCGTCGTCACCGGACTCGGTGCGACCACTCCCGTCGGCGGCACCGTCCCCGAGACGTGGGAAGCCATCCTCGCCGGACGCTCGGGCGCCCGCACGATGGAGTACGACTGGGTCGCCAAGCACGAGCTGCCCGTCACCTTCGCCGCGACGATCAAGACCCCGCCCGGTGAGGTCCTCACCAAGGTGGAGACCCGCCGCCTCGACCCGTCGAGCCAGTACGCCCTCATCGCCTCGCGCGAGGCGTGGGCGGATGCGGGCTCGCCCGAGGTCGACCCCGAGCGCCTCGGCGTCGTCATCGGTTCGGGGATCGGCGGCGTCTGGACCCTGCTGGACCAGTGGGACAACCTGCGCGAGAAGGGCCCCCGTCGCGTCTACCCGCTCGCGGTCCCGATGCTCATGCCCAACGGTCCAGCCGCGGCGGTCTCCCTCGACCTGGGTGCCCGGGCGGGCGCCCACACCCCCGTCAGCGCATGCGCGTCCGGCGCCGAGGGGATGGGCTACGCCATCGACATGATCCGCACCGGCCGCGCCGACATCGTCGTCGCCGGTGGCACCGAGGCGGCCGTTCACGCGCTCCCGATCGCCGGCTTCGCCGCGATGCAGGCGCTCTCGACCCGCAACGACGACCCCGAGAAGGCCTCGCGCCCCTACGACACCGGCCGCGACGGTTTCGTCCTCGGCGAGGGATCCGCCGTGATCGTCCTCGAGTCCGAGGAGCACGCGAAGGCCCGCGGAGCCCGCATCTATGCCGAGCTCGCAAGCGTCGGCATGTCGGCAGACGCCCACCACATCACCGCTCCCGAGCCGAACGGGTCGGGCGCCTCGAGGGCGATGCGCTCCGCGGTGGAGCGTGCCGACCTCGCGCTCTCGGACATCATCCACATCAACGCGCACGCGACGTCCACGCCCGTCGGAGACGTGGCCGAGTACAACGCGATCAAGCGCGCCTTCGGCGACTACACCGACGACATCGCGATCACCGCCACGAAGTCGATGACCGGCCACCTGCTCGGTGCGGCCGGGGCACTCGAGGCGGTCTTCACCATCCTGTCGGTCTACCACCGCATCGTGCCCGCGACGATCAACCTCGACGACCAGGACCCCGCGATCCCGCTCAACGTCGTGACGGGCGAGCACCTCACCCTGCCCGACGGCGACATCGCGGCGCTCAACAACTCCTTCGGCTTCGGCGGCCACAACGTGGCCCTGGCGATCCGGAGCACCTGACCCACGACGTCGGCCCCCGCCACCCCCACCGTGTGGGACGGCCGCGGGGCCGAGGGTCGGAGCTGCCCCTGTCCCACCGCGGTGGGACAGGGGCAGCTCTCGTGGGTCTCAGGAGGTGAAGGTG
>JBBRGO010000210.1:0-5895 GCA_038224055.1 Actinomycetales bacterium | reverse complement strand
CAGCATCCGCTCGGTGCCGCTCGACATCTGGGCCGACCCAGCGGGCCAACAGCCCTAACCCGGCCCCATCGTGAGGATGAGCGCAGTCATCTCACTGCAGTCACGAGGCCGGCGAGGGGATGAGTCGGCCGATACGCCGGGTTCTGTTCCGCACTGTCGTTACCGAGTGGTGCGGCGACGGCCATCCATCTAGGCCGACCATTGCTGGCTGGCTCGAGCGTCCTACCCGCGCACTCGACCGGGCCGGTCTCCACGGCGCCCGAGGGCCCCGAACATGCGCTGTCTGGACTTGCTCCGGGTGGGGTTTACCGAGCCGGTCCAGTCACCTGGACCGCTGGTGGTCTCTTACACCACCGTTTCACCCTTACCGGCTGCCGAAGCGGCCGGCGGTCTGTTCTCTGTGGCACTGTCCCGCGGGTCACCCCGGGTGGCTGTTGGCCACCACCCTGCCCTGTGGAGCCCGGACGTTCCTCGGCAGGACCGAGGTCCTGACGCGACCGTCTGGCCGACTCATCCACGGCCCAGCATAGGGCGTATGCCGGGAGCGGCCGACCGCGGTCGCGCGCGCCACCGTCGATGGCAGGTCACCCAGCGGCATACCTCGTCGGTCACTCCGCCGCGGGCCCCCGGGACTGTGCCGTGGTCGCGACGTAGACGGTGTTGGACGACGAGCCGCCGGTCAACGGGTTGGGGAAGCTCACCTCGTGGGCCCGGGTGGAGTCGAAGACCTCGTCGAGCAGGGCGGTGAAGCCGGCGTCCGGTGGGTCGTCCGACCAGAGTGCGAAGACGCCGCCCGGGTGCAGCCGGGCGGCGAGGCGCTCCAGACCGACCCGCTCGTAGAGGTCGGCGTGGCTCGGGTGCAGCACGTGGTGCGGGGTGTGGTCGACGTCGAGGAGCACGGCGTGGAGGCGCTCCGGCGCCTGACCGAAGCCCTCTCCCCCGCGGGCGAGCGCGAAGAAGTCGCCCTCGAGGAGGGTCGTGCGAGGGTCGGTCGACAGCTGTGCGGTGTCCGGCAGGAGCTGGCGCTCGTGCCACGAGATGACCGGGGCGAGCGCCTCGACGACCGTCACACTGCTCACGCGCTCGTCCTCGAGCGCCGCTACCGCCGTGTAGCCGAGCCCCAGCCCACCGACGACGACGTCGAGGCCGACCCCGTGCGGTGCGACGACGGCCGCGAGACCGAGCCGCGCGAGCGCGACCTCGGCCACGGTGAAGAGACTCGACATGAGGAACTCCTCACCGAGCTTGACCTCGTAGACGTCGACCTGCAGCGCCGGCTCGAGCCGGCGTCGCAGACTGATCGTGCCGAGCGCCGTTGGCTGCCAGTCGATCTCCTCGAATCGCCGACTCACCGGATCAGCCAAAGATCGCGCTGAGGCTGCCGTCCGGCAGGTCGCGCTCCACCGTGGCGAGACGCCACTTGTCGACGAAGGCGGCGATGTGGAGACCGTCACCGCGGGTGAAGGCCTCGCAACCCGGGCGGCTGTCGACCGACGCCATGGCCGCCGCCGTGACGGCCCGGGCAACGCCGTAGGGCAGCATCTCGAGCCGGATCGCCGAGCCGAACTCGTGCTCCATCCGATGCTTCGCGACGTCGAACTGCATCGGCCCCACGGCCGCGAGGACAGGAGCCTGCGCGCCCCGGCGGTCGGACTGGAGCACCTGCACGACACCCTCCTCCCCCAGCTGCTCGATGCCCCGACGGAACTGCTTCTGCTTGCCGGTCTCCGCCGCTCGTGCCACGGCGAAGTGCTCCGGGGTGAAGAGCGGGATCCGGGGGAAGGCGACCTTCTCGTCGGCGAAGAGGGTGTCGCCGACCCGGAGCGCGTTGGCGTTGACGAGGCCGATCACATCGCCGGGGAAGGCCTCGTCGACGGTCGTGCGGTCCCGGCCGAACACGCTCTGCGCGTACTTCGTGGCGAAGGGACGACCGGTGTCGCCGTGCGTGAGGACCATGCCCCGGCTGAAGCGGCCCGAGCAGACTCGCATGAAGGCGAGACGGTCCCGGTGGGCCTTGTCCATGCCTGCCTGGATCTTGAAGACGAAGCCCGAGAACGGCGCTGCCACCGCGCGCGCCTCGCCCCCGCGGTCGGGCCGAGCGCCCGGCGCGGGAGCGAGCTCGACGAGGGTGTCGAGCAGCTGGCGCACCCCGAAGTTGAGGACCGCCGAACCGAAGAGCACGGGCGACGCGGCCCCGGAGAGGAAGAGCTCCATGTCGAACTCGTGGCCGGACGACCGGAGCAGGTCGAGCTCCTCGACGGCCTGCTCGAAGACGGCGCCCTGGGTGCGCAGTGCCTCCTCCGCGGTATGCCGCGTGGTGATCGCCTCGGTGGCCCCTCCCGGCGTGCGGGTGAACTCCACGAACTCGCCGGTGGCACCGTCGACGACGCCGCGGAAGTCCCCTGCGACCCCGACGGGCCAGGTGAGCGGCATCGGGTGCAGGTCGATCCGGGTGGTGAGCTCGTCCATGATGGCGAGCGCGTCGAGACCCGGCCGGTCCCACTTGTTGACGACCGTGATGACGGGCACGCCTCGAGCGCGGCACACCTCGAAGAGCTTGAACGTCTGCGGCTCGATCCCCTTGGCCGCGTCGACGAGCATGACGGCGGCGTCGACGGCCGCGAGCACCCGGTAGGTGTCCTCGCTGAAGTCGGCGTGACCGGGGGTGTCGAGCAGGTTGACGACGGTGCCGGCATACGCGAACTGGAGCACCGCGGAGGTGATCGAGATGCCGCGGTCCTTCTCCATCTCCATCCAGTCGGACACCACCCCCTTGCGGGCCCCCTTGCCGTGCACGGCCCCGGCCTCGCCGATGGCGCGCGCGTGCAGCGCGAGCGCCTCGGTCAGGGTCGACTTGCCGGCATCGGGGTGCGAGATGACGGCGAAGGTGCGCCGTCGCGCCGCCTGCTCGGTCACCTCCCGCGCCTCGGGGTCGAGGCGTCCGGTCGGGTGACCCGGTGCGAGGTGGCGGTCGGTGGTCGGTGCGCTCATCTGAGTGGTCCTCCAGTCATCGCCCCCGAGTCTCCCACCGCACCCCGCGATCCACCGCATCCGGACTCCGAGGACCAGCGCCCCCGTCGTCCCGGGTAGATGTATCTGCGCACCCCTGGGAGCGCGGAGATACATCGAACCGGGGCGGGAGGGGGTAGGAGGAGGTGGGGACGATTATGGGGGCCCGTTCGTAGGAGAGGGGACCGCCCTCCCCCTCACAGACCTCGGCCATGACGCAGCAGACCTCCCCCGAACCGGTCCACCACCCACGAAGAGCGACGCTGCCCGACCTCTCCCTGACGCAGATGATCGGCGGCTCGCTGGCCGCCGCGACCGCGGCTGCCCTCGGATCCCGGCTCGGCCTCGTCGGCACGATCGCCGGCGCCGCCGTCGGCAGCGTCGTCACGGCCCTCGCCGCGAACCTCTACACGAGCTCGCTCCACCGGGCCCGGCAGGCCCTCGTCGCCTCGCGCGCGCTGACCCGGCAGCGGACCGACCGCGGGCTCCCCGACGATCGCCGCGTCCCGGCCCGCGCAGGCGCCCGACGGACCGTGGCTACGGCCGGGGTCGTCTTCGCCGTCGCGGTGGCCTTCTTGCTCGGCCTCCAGCTCGCCACCGGGACGCCCGTCACCGGCACCTCACTGGGCACCCGGCAGGCCATCGCCACGCCATCCGTCCCCCTGCGGGACACCACCGAGAGCGCCGGGGCGTCGGGCGGGACCGCGACGGGCAGTGCTCCATCGACCCCTACCACGGCGACCGGTACCCCGACGGCGAGCCCGACGGTCACCTCTTCCGGCGCAGCCCAAGCACCGACAGCACCGACAACACCGACAGGAGGGCAGGCCACCAGCGACACCGGTTCCGCGAGCCCGACGAGTGCCGCCGCCCCGCCGACCGGCGGCTGACGTCCCGGTTCGATGTATCTGCGCGTTCCAGAGAGTGCGCAGATACATCGAACCGGGAGGGGAGGGGGTCAGCCGACGATGGTGAGCGTCACCTCGCCGGTCTCGACCGAGGCCGAGTCGACCCGGACCCGGACGGTCGCGCCCGCCTTCGCGCTCCCCGACGCCCGGGCCACGACGGCGACCTCGAGGAGCTGCACGACGACACCCTTGTCGGACTCGTCGACGACGACTCCCGTGAGGTTCGCCCCGACGTGGCCGAGCAGCTCGGCGGCCTCGACGGCATCGGTGCAGGCCCGCTCGACGGCGCGCGTCCGGCGGTCCGAGGCCGCCATGACGTCAGGCATCGTCGGGAGCGCGGTCCGCACCCAGTCGGGCACCGGCTCACCACTGGACAGCGCCTCGCAGACGACGAGCCCGAAGCGGTCGACGAGCCGGCGCAGCGGCGCGGTCACGTGCGCGTAGGAACTCGCAACGGCCGCGTGCAGAGGCTGGTCCGGCACGGCCCCCTCGAACGGCGTGTAGCCGGCTCCGCGAAAGAGGGAGGTCGCCTCGTGGATGAGCGCGAGGTGCTGCGGGTTCGACCGGTCGAGCGTCCGGAGGAACGCGCCGTAGCGCATCGTCGTCGGCCACGGCACGCCCATCGCGGCCGCCTGCCGGTGGAAGCGCTGCACTGCCCGGTCATCCGGAGTCGGCATGGTCCGCAGGATCCCGACCCGCCCGGTGAGCATCAGGTCGGCCGCCCCCATCCCGGTGAGGAGCGAGACCTGCGCATTCCAGTCCTCGGCCTCCACGACGGGTCGGAACGAGACGGTGAAACCGCCGTCGTCGTCCTCCTCGACCTCCTGCTCGGGCATGGGCAGGGAGGCACCGCCGCGGGCCTGCTCGAGCTCCACGCGCTTGCGGCCGACCTCACGCAGCACCATGAGGCACTCCTCGGCCGTCCCGGCGTCGACGGCGTCCTGCACCTCGTCGTAGTCGTAACGGCGGATGCTGCGCACCATGGCCCGGTAGACCGTGACGGAGCTCGACTCCCCCGCCGCGTCGAGGGTGATGTCCCAGACGAAGGCGGGGCGCACCTCGTCGGGCAGCAGGCTGGCCGCACCCTCGCTCAGCTCCGTCGGGTGCAGCGGGACCCGGGTGTCGGGGCAGTACACGGTCTGGCCGCGCCGCCGCGCCTCCTCGTCGACGGCCCCGCCGGGGCGCACGAACGCCGGCACGTCGGCAATGGCGTAACGGACGCGGTAGCCGTCGCCCTGCCGCTCGAGAAAGAGAGCCTGGTCGAGATCCATCGACCCCGCCGGGTCGATCGTGACGAAGGGGACGGCGGTCTCGTCGCGCTCGGGAAGCGCCACGGTGCCCGCCGCTTCGAGCGCCTCGGCCACCACCTCCGGAGGAAAGCGTTCGGGGATCTCGAGCTCGCGCCGGATTTCCTCGAACCGCGCCGTGAGGGCGGCACCCACCCCGCCCTGCGTCGCTCCGGTGCGGTAGACGATCTTGCGCTGGGCCATGGCGACACCCTACGCACGCTCACCGCAGGAACGGTCCCTAGAGTGTGGCCGTGCTCATCCTGCTCCCCCCGTCCGAGGGCAAGACCCCGGCCCGACGGGGCCGCGCCCTCGACCTCGGCGAGATGTCCTTCCCGGAGCTGACCGACCACCGTGCGGCGGTGGTCGAGGCCGTCGCCGCCGCGAGCACGAAGTCGGACGCGCACGTCGTCCTGGGCGTCAACCCCAACCTCGTTGCGGAGATGCAGCGCAACACGCGGTTGCGGACCGCCCCCACCGCCGCAGCGGTCACGGTCTACACAGGGGTCCTCTACCAGGCCCTCGACTACGCCACCCTCGACACCGCCGCCCGTCGCCGGGCCCACCGACAGGTCGCCATCGTGTCGGCGATGTTCGGGCTGCTCCGCCTCACCGACCGGATCCCCGCCTACCGCCTCGACATCTGCGCCACGCTGCCCGAAGTGGGTTACCTTGCCCGCGAGTGGCGCCCG
>JBBRGO010000209.1:0-5903 GCA_038224055.1 Actinomycetales bacterium | reverse complement strand
ACCTTGTGACCGTTGCTCAGCTCGACCCGGAACATTGCGTTCGGGAGAGCCTCGACGATCGTGCCCTCGATCTCGATGACACCGTCCTTCTTGGCCATATCCTCCGTCAATCCATGCTGCGGCCGACCCGGGATTGGGGCGACCTCGGTGTGTCTCTGTGGAGCGTGGAAGAGCGAGGCGTCGGGACACACGACACCCAACGGGCAAGACTACGCGAGTGCACGGCATACGAGAAATCGGCTCAAAGGCGGCCGAGCGGTCCTGGCGTGTCGCGCTCGCGCTCAGCCGCAGCCCGGTCCGCGGATCTCGGCGAGGCGGAGCGCGACGACTCGTCGCACCACGGCGTCGGGGACCGGGTGGTCGACGTCGAAGCGGATGGCGCCCTTGGACAGAACGTGATCCGGCAGGTCGGCCGCGACCTCGGCGACGACGGCGGAGCTGAAGGGATAGAGCGCGAGGTGGTGTGCGGTGGCCTGCACCGCGAGCAACGGCTTCCCAGCCACACGCAGGGCCGCGAGGCCGTAGCCGTGCCCCTCCTCCGCCTCGGGCGCACCGTCACAGGCGATCGCGACGACGCGCTCCAGGAGCGGGCGCCGACCGGGGTCCACCGTCTCGAGGTAGTCGGTCACGCTTCCCACCACGTCATCCTCGCACCGTGGCGGCCGGCTGTCACCGTGTCGGTCGCTCCGACCGCCGTCATCGGCATACTGGCTGGATGGACGAGCCGGAGAGCATCGAGGCCTACTACGCGCGGATCGTCGCCGCGACCGACGGCGAGGGACGCCTGCCCGTCGCCGTGACGGAGATGCCGGGCTGGGACATCTACCCCTACGAGATCGACAGCCTCCGGCTCAAACCGCTCCAGCCGCTCGCCGACGAGGAGCCGACACGCCGTGGTGAGGCCCCCGCGGACTGCTGGTGCGCCGCGACCGCCGCGGGAGAGCTCGACGACGTCCCGGAGGATGACGGGAACCTCGTCTGGAGCAACGAGCGGTGGACGCTGCGGCTCGGCGCGGACACGGGCCTGCCCGTGATGCTCGTGCTCGGGCCGCGCGAGCACCACGACCTGCCCACCCTGCCGAGCGGGCTCGCTGCGGAGATGGGGCAGCTCGTCGTCGCCGTGTCCGAGGCCGTGGAGCACGTGCCCTCGGTCGGGCGGGTGCAGCTCGCGAAGTACGGCGACGGGGGCGCGCACCTGCACCTGTTCTTCCTGGGCCGCCCGGCGCGGGTGCTCCAGCTGCGCGGGTCGCCCCTGCTCGACTGGGAGGAGAACCTCCCGCGGGTGCCCCTCGGGGTGCTCCGGGCCAACGCCCGCGTCGTCGCCGAGCGGCTCGTCGTCCACGTGGGCGGGCGGGCCGGGGACCTGACGGGCGAGTCGGTCGACTGACCCCTCGGGCCCGCCTGTCGACCCGCGGGGCGGTCAGTCCTTGCGTACCGCGAGACCGAACGGGTCACGCCCCATCAGCGGGACCAGTCGCCAGACGAGGTCGACCTCGCCGCTGCGCAGCCGCGCCTCCACCCGGAAGGTGTGCGGCGTCTCGATGACCCGCACGTCGGCGCGGAAGGTGTCCTCGTCGACCCACCCGCCGCTCGCGACGACGGGCAGCGACCAGCCCTGCGCCTGCAGGACGGACGGGACCCACTCCCCCGCACCGACCCGGATCGGCAGTCGGTGGCCGTCCCGGTGGAGGGAGACGACGTGTGCGGCGCCCTCACGGGCGACGGAGACGGCGGCGTAGGACGACGCCAGGGTGCTCGCCCCCGAGCGGTTGAACTCGGCGACGTCGGGGCCGAGCGCCGCCCCGGCGAGGGGTTCGAGGGCGAGCCCGCCGAGGGCCCGCCCGAGGGCCTCGTCGTCGGCCCCGGCGCCCGGCCGCTCGAGCGCCGGGACGACGTGCTCCCAGAGCAGGTCGAGCATCGTCTGCATCCGCTCGTGCTCCGACGTGATGGCGATGGCGACGTCGTGGTCGGGCAGCACGATGAGGTACTGCCCGTAGGCGCCGTCGCCCCGGAAGCCGACCTGCTGCATCCAGAAGGAGTAGCCGTAGCCACGGCGCCAGTCCGCCCCCGCTCCCGGGTCCTCGTTGAGCGGGCCGAAGGCGGCGCTCGCCTCCGCCACCCACGCCTCGTCGAGGAGCCGCTCGCCCTGCCACACGCCCCGGTCGAGGTAGAGCTGCGCGAGGGCGAGCACGTCCCCGGTGCGCAGGTGCGCCCCGCTGAAGCCGAGCTCGCGCCCCTGCGGGTCGGTGTGCCACCGCACCTCGCCGATCCCCAGCGGGTCGAGCACCCGCGGGCGGAGCACCGCACGCACTCCCCCGCCGAGCCGTGCCACGACGACCGACAGCAGGTAGGTCGCGACCTGGTTGTAGGCGAAGACGGTGCCGGGCTCCGTGGTGGGCTTCGTCGCGAAGGCGCGGGCCACCCAGTCGTCGCCGGCGGGGGGTGCGAAGTCGGACCGGTCGACGACCTGCGCCCAGGCGTCGGTCTCGTGACCGACCGTCATCGACAGGCAGTGCCGCACCTGCACCCGCAGCCAGCGCGGGTCCAGGTCCGCGCGGTCGACCTCGGGGAAGTGGTCCAGGACGAGATCGTCGAGGCCGAGCCGCCCCTCCTGCACGAGGATGCCGACCGCGGTGGCGGTCAGGGTCTTGGAGAGGGAGTAGACCAGCTGAGCCCGGTCAGCGGCATACGGCCTGACCCACCCCTGGGCGATGACGTGCCCGTGACGGGCGACCATGAGCCCGTGCAGGCCGAGGTCGTGCTCGCGCACGGCGGTGAGGAAGGAGAGCAGGCCGGCGGCGTCGACGCCCTGGGCACTGGGAGCGGAGTGCGGAAGGTTCACGGGCCCGACGCTACGCGGTGCGCGGAGGCGGGATGGACCCGGCCGGCCCGGCTCAGACCAGCGGGGCCCAGGCGGCGCCCCGGGCCGTCAGCGCGGCCTCACCGCCGTCGACGGCGGTGAGGATCCACAGGCCGTCGGCCCGGACCGCGACCGAGTGCTCCCAGTGGGCCGCCCGGGTGCCGTCGGCGGTGACGACCGTCCACTCGTCGTCCTGCACCCGCGTGTCGTTCGAGCCCAGCGTGACCATCGGCTCGATCGCCCCGGTGAACCCGTCGACGAGCTTCGGGCCGGTCTCGCGGACGAGGTAGTTGGGGATCTGGGGGTCCATGTGCATCTGGCGGCCGATGCCGTGCCCGACGTACTCGTCGATGATGCCGTAGGTCCGGCCGTCCCGCCCCGCGGACTGCTCGATGCTCGCCTCGACGGCGTCACCGATCGCGTAGAGGCGACCACCCACCTCCATCGCCGCGATGCCGGCGTAGAGGCTCTCCCGCGTCGCGGCGACGAGCGCCAGGTCCTCGGGCCGGCCGGCCTCGTCGCCACCGACGATGACCGAGAAGGCGGCGTCGCCGTTCCAGCCCTTCACCTCGGCCCCGCAGTCGATCGAGAGCAGGTCCCCCTCGTGAAGCACTCGAGCACCCGGTATGCCGTGCACGACCTCGTCGTTGACGCTCGTGCAGAGGGTGTGCGCGTATCCCGGAACGAGCTGGAAGTTCGGCACACCACCGTGGTCGCGGATGAACGCCTCGGCGAGCCCGTCGAGCTCGAGCGTGGTGCGCCCGGGCCGCACCTCCTCACGCAGCAGCTCGAGGGTGCGCCCCACGAGCAGCCCCGCCTCGCGCATGAGGAGCAGCTGCTCGTCGGTGCGCCCCGGGAGCTTCTTGCGTCCGAACATCGTGGCGACCGCTCTCAGCCGTGCGCGGGCAGCGCGGCGATGATGCGGTCGGTGACCTCGTCGACCTCGCCCATGCCGTCCACCTGCACGAGCAGGCCGGCGGCGTCGTAGTGCTGCGCCAGCGGGGCGGTCTCGCGCCGGTAGATGGCCTGGCGCTCGCGGATGACGTCCTCGGTGTCGTCGGCACGACCCTCGGTCTCGGCGCGCTTGAGCAGCCGCTTCACGACGGCGTCCTCGTCGACGGTCAGCTCGAGGACGGCGTCGAGGGCGTGGTCACCCTTGGCGAGCATGGCATCGAGCGCCTCGACCTGACCCGCCGTGCGGGGGAAGCCGTCGAGCAGGAAGCCGTTCGTCGCGTCGTCCCACGTGAGACGGTCCTCGACGATCTCGTTGGTCACCTCGTCGGGCACGTAGCCACCGGAGGACAGGATCGCCTCCACCCGCTGCCCCAGCTCGGTCCTGTTCTTGATGTTGGACCGGAAGATGTCGCCGGTCGAGATGGCGGGGATGGAGAGCCGTTCGGCGATGTGCGCCGCCTGGGTGCCCTTCCCCGCGCCGGGCGGGCCGAGAATGATGAGTCGCATCAGCGGAGGAACCCTTCGTAGTGGCGCTGCTGGAGCTGCGCCTCGATCTGCTTCACCGTCTCGAGACCCACACCGACAACGATGAGGATCGAGGTGCCGCCGAACGGGAAGTTCTGGTTCGCGCCGACGAGGACGAGGGCGATGAGCGGGATCAGCGAGACGAGCGCCAGGTAGATGGCGCCGGGGACGGTGATCCGCGTCAGGACGTAGTTGAGGTACTCGGCCGTCGGACGGCCGGCCCGGATCCCCGGGATGAAGCCGCCGTACTTCTTCATGTTGTCCGCGACCTCGGTCGGGTTGAACGTGATCGAGACGTAGAAGAACGTGAAGAAGAGGATCAGCGAGACGTAGAGCAGCATGTAGACGGGGTGGTCACCGCGGACGAGGTTGTCGCGCACCCACTGGCTCCAGCCCGGGCCCGTGCCGTCGGCGCGGGTGTTGAACTGCGCGATGAGACCCGGCAGGGCGAGCAGCGAGGAGGCGAAGATGACGGGGATGACCCCCGCCATGTTCACCTTGAGCGGGATGTAGGTCGACGTGCCGCCGTACATCTTGCGGCCCACCATGCGCTTGGCGTACTGGACCGGGATGCGGCGCTGCGACTGCTCGACGAAGACGACGGCCGCGATGACGAACATCCCCATGATGAGGATGCCGAGGAAGGTGCCCCAGCCCTTGTTCTCCTTGATCGACCACAGCGACGCGGGGAAGCCCGCGGAGATGGACGTGAAGATCATCAGCGACATCCCGTTGCCGATGCCGCGGTCGGTGATGAGCTCGCCGAACCACATGATCAGGCCGGTGCCGGCGGTCATGGTGAGCACCATGATGAGGATCGTCACCGTCGAGGTGTCGGTCATGATCGAGTCGCACCCGGCGCCGAAGAGGCTCGAGGGGTTGCGGGCGAAGGTGACGAGGGTTGCCGACTGGAGGATCGCGAGGCCGATGGTGAGGTAACGGGTGTACTGGGTCAGCTTGGTCTGCCCGGACTGGCCCTCCTCCTTGAGCGCCTCGAACCGCGGGATGACGACCGTGAGCAGCTGGATGATGATGCTCGCCGTGATGTAGGGCATGATCCCGAGCGCGAAGACCGACAGCTGGAGCAGGGCCCCACCGCTGAAGAGGTTCGCGAGGTTGAGGAACCCGCTCTGGTCGCTGCCGCCGGTGGTCTTCTGCGCGTCGAGGCAGTTCTGCACGAGGGAGTAGCTGACCCCCGGGGTCGGCACGTGGGATCCGAGCCGGAACAACGCGATGATGCCGAGCGTGAAGAGCAGCTTCTTGCGCAGGTCCGGGGTCCGGAACGCGCGAACGAAAGCGGCAAGCACTGGTCCTCCTGATGGCCGCGCTCGAGGCGCGGCGTCTGGTCATGCAATCCGTGGAAGGTTAACGCACAGACAGAGCGCCCCGAGCATCCTTCCGCAGTGACCGACGAATGTCGGCCGCCGCGCAAGGCGCTCGGGGCGCTGTCTCACACGTCGTGTGGGTGGCTCACTCGCCTGCGGTGAGGTCCTTGACGGAACCGCCGGCGGCCTCGATCTTCTCCTTGGCGGAGGCCGAGAACTTGTGCGCCTCGATCTGCACC
>JBBRGO010000208.1:0-5939 GCA_038224055.1 Actinomycetales bacterium | reverse complement strand
GGGCACAGCCTGCCACGCCCGTCCGACACCTCCGTCCCCACCGCACCCCCACCCCCGTCGAGTGGGCACTTTCCCCCGTCGAGTGGGCACGTGGACCCGGAACGACGCGCCTCACTCGAAGAGGGCGCCGCTCGTCAGGGTGAGGCCGAGCTGCTCGATCCGTGCGGCGATCGTCTCCTCGGGCAGCTCGAAGTGCTCGACAAGCTCGTCGAGCTGCATGCCGGCCTCGGCGGCGTCGCGCAGCTCCTCGTCCTGCGCGTCGCTCCACGCGTGGCCGGAGGTGACGGCGCTGCGGCTCGAGTCCGCCACTGGTGGGGGGCCGGCGACCGGCCGCGGGTGCTCGGTCCCGTCGGCCTCGGACCGGGCACCGGTGAGCGAGCGCAGCTTCGGCTCCTCGACCGGCACCGGGGGCGGCGCCGTCTCGTCGAGGCGGGCCAGGGCCGCGAGGACCATCGCACGGTCGGTCGTGGGCCAGAAGGGCGGCAGCGAGCGCTGGAGAAAGCCGGCATACCGCGCCGTCATCATGCGCGAGTCGAGGAAGGCGACGACCCCTCGGTCGTCGCCGCGTCGCACGAGCCGTCCGGCCCCCTGGGCGAGGCGGAGCGCCGCGTGGGTGGCGGAGACGGCCATGAAGCCGTTGCCGCCCATCCGGGCGATCGCCTGCGAGCGGGCCGAGGCGAGCGGGTCGTCGGGCCGGGGGAAGGGGATGCGGTCGATGATGACGAGCTGGCAGGAGGAGCCGGGCACGTCGACGCCCTGCCACAGGGTGAGCGTGCCGAAGAGGCAGGTGCGTGGGTCGCGGGCGAACTGCCGTACGAGCGTGGTGATCTGGTCCTCCCCCTGACACAGGACCGGGATGTCGTCGCCGAACCGGGCCCGCATCACCTCCGCCGCGGTCTGGGCCGCGCGCATCGAGGAGAAGAGGCCGAGGGTCCGACCACCGGCGGCGCGGACGAGCTGCTCGATCTCGTCGAGGCTCTCGTCGCTCGCACCGTCGCGCCCGGGGGGCGGCAGGTGGGCCGCGACATAGGCGATGGCCTGCTTCGGGTAGTCGAAGGGGCTGCCGACGTCGAGGCCCTGCCAGGCCGGAGCACCCTCCCCCCGCAGGCCGATCGTGCCGGCGACGGCGTCGAACGTGCCGCCCAGCTCGAGGGTCGCCGAAGTGAGCACGACGGTGCGCTCGGCGAAGACCTTGTCGCGCACGAGCATGGCGACGCTCATCGGCGCGACCCGCAGCACCGGTCCGCGGCGCTGGTCGTGGTTGAGCCAGACGACGTCGAGCTCGCGCTCCTCGAGGATGCGCTCGGCGTTCTCGTGGACCTCCTCGACCGAGGCCCGGGCGACCTGCCGCGCCCCGTCGGCGTCCTCCCCCGGGGCGGGCTTGAGGTCGCTCTGGACGGCCCGGGCCGTGTCGCGGATGCGCGCGAGCGCCATGGCGACGGAGTCGGGGACGCCGAGCATCCGCCCGTCCTCGAGCGGCTCGAGCGCGCCGGAGAGCAGCTCCGACGCCTCCTCGAGGGCGGCGGAGCTCTCCGACAGCCGCCCCGCCCGCTTCGCCGCGGCGGCGACCATCGGCGCGGTGAGCTCGTCGGTGATCGTCGCGGTGACGCGGTCGACGAGCTCGTGCGCCTCGTCGACGACGAGCAGGTCGTGCGCGGGGAGCATCTGGCGACCCTCGAAGGAGTCGATGGCCATGAAGGAGTGGTTGGTGACGATGACGTCGACGTCCTTGGCGGCCTCGCGGGCCCGCTCGACGAAGCACTCGGTGACCATCGGGCACGTGCTGCCCATGCACTCGTGGGCGGAGACCGACACCTGCCGCCACGCGCGCTCCGAGACCCCGGGCACGAGCTCGTCGCGGTCACCGGACTCGGTCGAGCCGGCCCACTCCCGCACGCGCACGACCTCGGCGCCGAGACGGCCGGCGGACGCGTCGACCTGGCTCACTCCGAAGAGGCCCTCCTCCTCGTCGGGGAAGCCGCCCTCGAGCTTGTGGGCGCAGACGTAGTTGCGCCGGCCCTTGACGAGGGCGTAGGTCGGTCGGCGCCCGAGCAGGGGCGTCAGCGCCTCGGCGACGCGCGGCATGTCGCGGTCGACGATCTGGGCCTGGAGCGCGAGCGTGGCCGTCGCGACGACCGCCGGCTGCCCGGACGTGAACGCGTGCGCCACGGCTGGCACGAGGTAGGCGAGCGACTTGCCGGTGCCGGTGCCCGCCTGGACCAGCAGGTGCTCGTCGACGTCGATGGCGTGTGCGACCGCCCTCGCCATCTCGACCTGACCGGGACGCTCGGATCCTCCCACTCCCGAGACCGCGGCGTGCATGAGGTCCTCGAGCGCGGGTGGTGAAGCCATGGCCACAGGGTATGCCGCTCACCCTCCTCCCCCACGCGCCGCACCCACAGCCTGCCCGTCACCTCCGCGTCGTCGGGGCGCCATCAGGCGTCGTCGGGGCGCCATCGGGGCGCCATCGGGGCGCCATCGGGGCGCCGACGGAGTGTTCGCGGGGGGAAACCCGGAAATGCGGGTGACCACGCGGTTGGATCGGGGCATGACCCCACCGTTTCCCAGTGACCTCGAGATCGCCCATGCGGCCACCCTGCGTCCGATGACGCAGATCGCCGACCAGCTCGACATCACCGACGAGCACCTCGAGCCCTACGGACGGGACGTGGCCAAGGTCGACCTCGCCGTGCTCGACCGACCGCGCCGACCGGGACGCCCGGGTGAGCGACGCCCCGGCCGGGCCGCGACGTACGTCGTCGTCACGGCAATCACCCCGACGCCCCTCGGCGAGGGCAAGACGACGACGGTGGTCGGCCTCGCCCAGGGGCTCGGGCTACTCGGCGAACGGGCCGTCGTGACGCTGCGGCAGCCGTCCATGGGCCCGACCTTCGGCATCAAGGGTGGCGCAGCAGGAGGCGGCTACAGCCAGGTCGTGCCGATGGAGCGGCTCAACCTGCACCTCACCGGGGACTTCCACGCCGTCACCGCCGCGCACAACCTGCTCGCGGCGATGATCGACAACCACCTCCACCACGGCAACCCCCTGGACATCGACTCCCGGGCCATCACCTGGCGGCGCGTCCTCGACGTCAACGACCGCGCCCTGCGGGACGTGGTCATCGGGCTCGGGGCCCGTCAGGACGGCGTTCCGCGCCAGACCGGTTTCGACATCACGGCAGCGAGCGAGGTGATGGTCATCCTCACCCTCGCGACGTCGCTCGCCGACCTCCGGGACCGGCTCGGCCGCATCGTCATCGGCTCGACGACGCAGGGGCGGCACGTCACCGCCGAGGACCTCCACGCCGCCGGCGCGATGGCGGTGGTCCTGCGCGAGGCGTTGCAGCCCAACCTGCTCCAGACCCTGGAGGGGGGTCCGGCGATCGTCCACGGCGGACCCTTCGGCAACATCGCCACCGGCACGTCCTCGGTCACCGCCGACCTCGTGGGGCTGCGGGGCAGCGACTACGTCGTCACCGAGGCCGGCTTCGGGGCGGACATGGGTGCCGAGCGGTTCTTCGACGTCAAGTGCCGGGTCAGCGGGCTCACCCCCGACGTCGCCGTCGTCGTGGCGACCATTCGCGCGCTCAAGACCCACTCCGGCCGTTACTCCGTCAAGCCCGGCAAGCCGCTGCCCGAGGGCCTGCTCGAGGAGAACCCGGCCGACGTGGAGGCGGGCATCCCCAACCTCCGCAAGCACATCGAGATCGTGCAGCGCTTCGGGGTGACCCCCGTCGTGGCGATCAACGCCTTCCCCGGCGACCACGCGTCCGAGCACGCGGTCGTCCGGAGCCTCTGCGACGAGCTCGGAGTCCGGTGTGCCGTGACCCGGCACGTCGCCGAGGGTGGCGCCGGGGCGCTCGAGCTGTCCCGGCTCGTGATGGAGGCGGCGGACGAGCCCTCGGAGTTCAGGTTCCTCTACCCGCTCGACCTCCCGCTCGTCGACAAGATCGAGACCATCGCCCGGGAGATCTACGGCGCCGACGGCATCGACCTGTCCCCCGCGGCGGCGAAGGGCCTGCGGCGCTACGAGAAGCTCGGCCTCGGCGAGCTGCCCGTCGTCATCGCGAAGACCCACCTGTCGATCTCCTCCGACCCGTCGCTGCGAGGCGCCCCGACCGGCTGGCGACTTCCGGTGCGGGAGGTCCGGGCCGCCGTCGGCGCCGGCTACGTCTATGCGATCTGCGGCGACATGCGCACGATGCCCGGCCTGCCGACCTCGCCCAACGCGGAGCGGATCGACCTCACCGCGGACGGATCGATCACAGGACTCTCCTAAGGCGCACGCCGTAGATCGGACCGACACCTTCTGGGCCGTCGTCCGCGGATGCGGACGTGGAAGCTTCTCCGTGAGCGACCTGGGCCAGTGGGCTACCTCACCGTGTCCACCCGAACCTACGCCATGCCCGACGGTGATGAGGCCGGCTGGGACATCCTCGATGGGGGCCGAACGGTGGCCGTCGTTGCCCTCACTGCGGATGGCGACATCGTGCTCACGCGACAGTTCCGCCCGGGTCCAGGCGGGGCGCTGCTCGAGCTGCCGGGCGGGGGTGTGGACGAGGACGAGGACGTCCTGGACGCAGCTGCTCGAGAGCGTCGGGAGGACCCCGGCCATGTCCCTGAGGGGTGGCTCTGGTCGGCCGGACCTGGCTGGCCAGCTATGCCACGCATCTGCGGCACGAGGTCCCGGCAACGGGACGTCGTGCTGTCCTGCAGCAACACTTGGACAGTGACGAGTTCGGTGAGGTCGTCACGGTGTCCATGGCGGACATCCTCGAGCACGTGCGTAGCGGTGAGCTCACGGATGCCGACGTCGAGTGGATGTGCCTCGATCGTCTCCGGCCATGGCACGTCGCGGACACCACCGAGAGACCGCCTCCCCAACGCCCCGCCCACGCCCCCACGGGGAGAACCGGACCACCCTGAGGAGAGAGAGTGGTCCGTCTGCGTGAGCGGGTGAGTCATCACGTACGCCGTGTCCTTCAGCGACTCGTGATCCTGCGGGCCCGTCGACACCCCCTCAGAGTCGCGAGCCCGCCGGCGGCGACGGGACAGGTCTCTCAGCGCCTGTCGGGTGCCCTGGCCCAGCTCGCTGGTCTCCGACGCGGACAAGACGTTCCGTTCCGTCATCGCGCTGGGAGCATTGATCCCGAGCGGTCCTCGCCGATGTCGCCGAGCAGCCACGTCGACTTTCGGGTATGTGCCTCCACCTCAGGGATGCGGTAGAGATTCAGGAGACCCGCCAGATGGCGAGCCACCGCACTCACGACCGGACCGGCAGGCAGGCAGGCAGGCAGGCCCAGCATCCCGTCGCCCTCCTCCGCCTCGCCCGTTCTGCCGACTCGTCGCAGGGTGCTGGAAAGTGCTTGGCCCTCGAAGTCCACTCCCATCAGAAGACCTCCCGGGTCAATGTGCACCCACAGGTCCACACAGCCACCAGGCTGGTTGCCTCGCGCCCGAGGTAGTCCGGGGTAGCGCGTGCGGACGGCTTCATGAGACGCGCACCAGACGAGGCCGGCCCCGTGATGACCTGGCCAGCCACCGACATCGCCATCCTGGACACCGACAGGGGGACCGCGTTGTCATGGCGTGCCATCCAGAGCCGCAGGTGGATGCGCAGGGCAGCGTCGAGGGGGCGCCATCCGACAAGCCGATGATCGGCCCAAACGCACCACGGAGACCGGAGCGGGCCGCTCGGCCCGCGGTCGTCCGCGCGATCGGTCGGTGCGGGCCTGACTGGCGAGTGGCGAAAACTCCTCGGTCCGGCCGTCAGTGCGGACGTAGTGTTCTCGACGTGACCCAGAAGCCCACCGTGACGCTGCGACCGCGCACCGACGACGACCTCGACCTGCTCTACGCCATCGCCGCCGACCTCGACACCTGGGAGGAGCGGAACCCGCAGGCGCCCCGACCCCTGACCCGGGAGCAGTTCGACGCGC
>JBBRGO010000207.1:0-5939 GCA_038224055.1 Actinomycetales bacterium | reverse complement strand
TAGTGCAGCGCCACCCCGGCTTCGAGCCCCTCGCCGGCGACGGCGCCAGGGCGGTCGAGCAGGGGGCTACGGGTGGGCACGGCGACGTCGGTCATACCTGGGTCAACGGGATCGACCACGGCGTCATTCCACCCGCTTGAGGGTGCCCGACAGGTGGCTCTGCAGCTCCTGGCCGACGGCCGCCATGTCCATCACCCACATCAGCTGGGAGTCCACGAGGCCGTACATCCGGGTCGCCGCGTTGTACTCCTTGGCGCCGGGCGAGCGCAGTACGCCGTCGGTCTTCAGGTGGATCCGGGCGGGCTCCATGGTCCCGTAGTAGAGCTCGAGGATGCCGGTCGGGTGCGCGAGGAGCAGCTCGACCTCACCGCCCTCGAGGGGGCGCCAGAAGCCGGACTCGACGGCTGCGGGGCGGACCTTCGAGCCGTTCTCGCTGTCGAGGATCCAGGCGCGGCTCTCCCACTTGAGGAAGCCGCGCCCGTCGTGGCTCACCTCGACCTCCTGGCCGAAGTGGGCGGACTCGATCGTCGGGTAGCCGACGACGCCCGCGCCCTCCCAGCGCCCGATGAGCCACGCCAGCGGTCGCAGGGGCTCGGGGATGTCGGCATCGAGGTTGAACATGGTGGGGCTCACTCACTCGCCCGGGGCAAGGACGGTCGGGGCTGCGGACGACCCGGGCGCCCGATCCGTCGGGCGCGGGCCGTCCTCGATCGTAACCTGATCCCATGAGCACCCCTGCCGACCGCCCCGAGCGCACCCTCGTCGTGAAGCTCACGACCGGCACCGAGGACCCCGAGCGGTTGTCGCAGGCCTTCACCGTCGCCGCCACGGCCCTCGCGAGCGGCGTCGAGGTGTCGCTGTGGCTCACCGGAGAGGCCACGTGGCTGGCCCTGCCGGGACGGGCGGAGGACTTCACTCTCGCGTATGCCGCCGGGCTGGCCGACCTGCGCGACGCGGTGCTCGCGGGGGGCCGGCTCACTGTCTGCTCGCAGTGCGCCGCCCGCCGCGACCTGACCGAGACCGACCTCGTTGCCGGGGCAGTGGTCCGTGGGGCCGCCGCCTTCGTCGAGGAGGTGCTGGCCCCCGGCGCCCAGGCCCTCGTCTACTGACGCCCCCCACCCCGGTTGCGTCAGGCGACGACGGTGAAGAGCCGCACGAGAGCGCCGACGAGCAGGACCGAGCCGAGGCCGGCCGCGACCTGGCCGCGCACGCCCAGCCCGGCCGAGGCCGACGCCATGACCCGGCGGAACGAGAACGAGCCGACACCTGCGGCAGCGCCGAGACCCAGGGCGCTCCACGTGCTCACGGCGTCGTAGCGAGACGCGACGAGGACGGCGGCCATCACCCCGAGGAGCAGCGCGACGACGGAGAGGAACGGGCGGAGGGTCGACGCGGAGCCGAACAGGTCCGCGAGGGCGGCAGCGGCGACCGCAGCCATCGCCGCCACGAGCAGGGCGGAGCCGCGGTCGGTGTTGCTCGACACGACCGCGGTCGTCGCCGAGGTGATGAGCACGAGCCCGCCGAACGAGGCGAGCAGCGTGAGCACGAGACCCTCCCGACCGGTGCGTCGGAGCAGCTGGGCGAAGAAGGACAGGAGCAGGCCGAAGGCGACGGCCGCGGCGCTCCAGCGCAGGTCGTCGCGCGCCGCGGTCGCCACGATCGCCAGGGCGGAGAGGACGAGCACGACCGAGGTGGCGCCCGGCGTGACCGACCCCCCGAGGACGGGCCAGGCCCACGCCAGCACGAGCGCGAGCACGAGGACGACCCCGAGGACGGCGGCATACCCGACCGTGCCGGCGAGCAGCAGCGCGAGGCCGGCCGCGACTGCCGTCCCCACGGCGAGCACCTGGACGGCGGCGACCGCGAGCTCCCCGCTCGAGGTCACGGGCGCGGGCCGGGCCGGGGTCGCGGCGGGTCCCGTGGGCGAGGCTGCGGCGGCCGAGGCGGAGGCGGGGACCACGTCGTCGTCAGGCACGCGCGCCATTGTCCCTCATCCGCCGGCGAAGGGCGGGAGCACCTCGAGCGCGGCCCCGGGTGTCAGGGCCGCGTCCCGGTCGGCGGCCCGGCCGTCGAGCAGGAAGGTCGCGACGGACGCGACCCGGCCCAGCTCGGGGTGCGCGGCCACGGCTGCGGCCACGACCTCACCCACCGTCGAGCCCAGCAGCTCCTCGGCATCGACCCCCGCCGCGGCCCGGGCCGCGGCCCAGTAGCGGACCGTCACCGTGGTCCTCGTCGTGCTCGGCGTGGTCATCCCGCTCCCGTCTCATGCTGCATCTGCGCGTCTCGGCGGGTCCTAGTCTCCCCTATCCTGCAAAGGATGCCCCGACTGCTGTTGCTGACCAACGCGCTGGCCCCCAGCGCCGAGGTCCTGCCTGCCCTCGGTCTGCTCAGCCACTCCGTGCGGATCCTGCCTGCCGAGGCCACCGCCCTCGTCGACGCCCCGGACTGCGACGTCGTGCTCATCGACGCCCGCCGCGAGCTGGCGAGCGCCCGGTCGCTCTGTCGCGTGCTGCGCACGACCGGGATGTCCTCGCCCCTGTTGGCCGTCCTCACCGAGGGCGGCCTCGCGGGCATCACCGCCGAGTGGGGTCTCGAGGACGTGATCCTCGAGACGGCCGGGCCCGCCGAGGTCGACGCCCGGATCCGGCTGGCGATGACGAAGGGTCAGGACGACGACGCCGACCTCGACCAGCCGATCACCTCGGGTGAGCTCGTCATCGACGAGGCCAGCTACTCGGCGAAGTTCCGGGGCCTGCCGCTCGACCTCACCTACAAGGAGTTCGAGCTGATCAAGTACCTCGCGCAGCATCCGGGTCGGGTCTTCACCCGCGCGCAGCTGCTCCAGGAGGTGTGGGGATACGACTACTACGGGGGGACGCGGACCGTCGACGTGCACGTGCGGCGCCTGCGCGCCAAGCTCGGCCCCGACCACGAGGCGCTGATCGGCACGGTGCGCAACGTCGGCTACCGGCTCGTGCCGGACCGCTCCGGGCCTGAGCCCGTCCGCACGACGAGCTGACCGCGCAGCCGAACGGCCCGGCTCCCTTCGGGGGCCGGGCCGTTCGCGTGCGGGACTAAGCCGTCCGGTTCGCCGTCCGGGTCGCCGTCCGGGTCACGGGGCGAGCGTGATCCGGTTCGACGCGGTCGGGGAGTATGGCGAGACGCCGTCGAGGTAGTTCGCGAAGGCATCGATGTCGAGGCCACCGAAGTACTTCCCGGTGCCGCCGGTGAAGGCCGGGAAGCCGTCGCCGCCGTCGGAGAGGAAGTTGTTCGTGACGATGCGGTAGGACGCGGCCTTGTCGACGACCGTCCCCCCGATCATCACCGAGCCGTCCGTGACGGCGGAGCCGTTGTGGACGTAGGTGAGGCCGGCGACCTGAAGGACCTTCGGCGAGGCCGCGCTGTTGGCGCCGCTGAACTGCTGGGTCAGCACGTCGTAGACCTGCTGACCCGTGAGGGTCATCGAGACGAGGTAGTTGTTGAACGGCTGGACCGTGAACGCCTCCTCGAAGGTCACGTCACCCGGGTTCTCACCGGGGTAGGCCTGCTGGTCGTAGGTGAGGTCCGCGCGGATGCCCCCCGGGTTCATGAAGGCCACGACCGGGGCCTGGCCACCGGTGACCACGGACGGGTCGGCGAGCTGGGCGTCGGCGATGAGGTCACCGAGCGGGGACTCACCGGCGGCGTTCTGGGTCTTGACGACGTCGGCCGTGATCTGGCCGATGACCCGCGACGCGATCGGGGTGACGAGCGCCTTGTACTTCGCGATGAGCGAGGTCTGGGTCGCGTCCTTCGCGACGTCGCGCGTGACGACCATGTTGGTCGAGTCCGCGAGGGTCGGGCGGACGATGTCCTGGGTGCGCCGGTCGTACTTGACGTTCGTCTCCGTGAAGAGGCGACCGAAGGACGACGCCGACGTCAGCAGGCGCGGCTTGCCGGCCGGGTCCGGGATGTTGCACACGTAGGGCTGGTGGGTGTGACCGGAGATCACCATGTCGATCGCCGGGCTGAGGTTGCGCGCGATCGGGAGGATCGGCGAGTCGGCCGACAGCGTGCCACCGCCCTTGCAGGTGAAGTCGTAGGGCGTGCCGGAGGGCGGGGTGCCACCCTGGTGGATGAGCACGACGATGGCGTTGACGCCCTGCTTCTTCAGCTTCGGGACGAGGGCGTTGGCGGTGGCCACCTCGTCCGTGAACTCGAGCCCGGCCACACCGGAGGCGGTGACGATGTTCGGGGTCTCCTTGAGGGTCATCCCGATGAAGCCGATCTTGGCCCCGTTGATCTTCTTCACGGTGTAGGCCGGCAGGATCGTCCGGCCCGAGGACCTCTCGATGACGTTGGCCGCAAGGTAGGGGAAGTCCGCACCGGCGAACGAGCCGTCGGGGCAGGAGTTCTGGTTGTTCGCGCCGTCACCGTCGTCGATGCAGCCCCCCTTGGCCAGACGCTGGAGCTCCTTGTAGCCCTCGTCGAACTCGTGGTTGCCGACCGCGGTCACGTCGAGGTGCAGGGCGTTCATCGACTCGATGGTCGGCTCGTCGTGGAACGCCGCCGACAACAGGGGCGAGGCCCCGACGATGTCTCCGGCCGCGACCGTCAGCGAGTTCGGGTGTCCCTTGCGGGCCTCGGCGAGGTGCGTCGCGAGGTACTCGACGCCGCCGGCGTTGACGGTGTCGCTCGAGGTCGCGCCGACCTGGATCCGACCGCTCGAGCCGGAGGGAGCCTCGAGGTTGCCGTGGAAGTCGTTGAAGGACAGGATCTGCAGGTCGAGGAGCGGACCCTGCGGGTGGTGGTCCTTGTCGTCGTGGTCCTTGTCGTGGTGGTCCTCCTCGTGCTTCTTGTCCTTCTTGTCGTCGTCCTTCTTCTTGCCGTGCTCGGTGCTCGTCGAGCTCTTCGAGCCCGTGGAGCTGACGTGGGGTGCGGCGAACGCCGGTGCGGCGAGCGACGCGACGCAGGTCGCCGCGATGGCGACCCCTGCGATGCGGCGGGTGGAACGGGACATGGGTCTCCCCTTGGTGGTGGGTTGCTGCGTGCGAGCGCCCCCGAGCGCCTGCGAGGGAGGTTAGTGCCTCCCACCGACGAATGGGGGTCCGAAAAGGTCCTCGTGGTGAAATCTCGGGTATGCCCCACGCCACCGTGTCCCGTCGCGACCCCTCCCACCCCCTGCAGCCCGAGGAGGCGGAGGCGGCCACCGCCCTGGCCCGACGGGCGGCCACGGCGGACGGGTCGGAGCCGCTCTCGGAGCAGTTCCTCCTCTCGCTCGCCGCCCGCGAGGGCGAGGGCGTCGTGCACCTCCTCGCGTATGCCGCTGACCACCGCCTCGTGGGCTACGCGCAGGTCCGTGACGGCGACGGTGGGGAGCCCGGCTCGGCCGAGCTCGTCGTCGACCCGGGGGCCCGCCGGACGGGGGTCGGCACCGCCCTGCTGGCGGCCCTGCCCTCCCGCGCTCGGGTCTGGAGCCACGCGAGCGGCGCCGCCGGCGCTACGGCCGAGGCGTTCGCGTCGGCGAACGGTCTGGCGGCGACGCGCTCCCTCCACGTGATGGGCCGCTCGCTGCAGGAGGGTCCGGCGTGGCCGCGCCCGGTGCTCGCGGACGGCTACGTGAGGCGCCCCTTCGAGCCCGGCCGCGACGAGCAGGCCTGGCTCGACCTCAACGCGGCGGCCTTCGCGCACCATCCCGAGCAGGGCTCCCTGCGCCGGCCCGACTTCGACCAGCGGATGGCCCAACCGTGGTGGGACCCCGCCGGCCTCCTGCTCGTCGTCGAGGCCGAGCACCCCGACCGAGTCGTCGCCTCGCACTGGACCAAGGTCGACCCGCCGAGCGGATCGGTCGGCGAGGTCTACGTCGTGGCCGTGTCCCCGGACCACCAGGGTGAGGGTCTCGGCCGGGCCGTCACCGTGCTCGGCCTCGACCACCTCAGGGCCCTCGGCCTCACCGACGT
>JBBRGO010000206.1:0-6001 GCA_038224055.1 Actinomycetales bacterium | reverse complement strand
GGAGCTGGCGGCCACGGGGTTGCCTGCGGGGTAGGGCAGGTTGCGGGTGATCTTCGTCGCGGTGATGGTGTGGCCGAGGTCGGAGTCGCGGATCACCGCGTTGATCGCGCTCTGCTTCGTCCGGGGCTTCGCCGTCGTCGCTGTGGCAGCGGGCGTGGCGCTCGGGGTCGGCGCCGTCTCGGAGGCCGTCGTCGAGGGGGTGGGCTCGAGTGCGGAAGTCGCATCCGGGGTGGCCCCATCGGGCGCCGTCGAGCTCGTCCCGACCGGACCGGACGTCACGGGGGCCTCGGTGCTGCACGCGCCGAGGGCAAGGAGGGGGATCACCGCCCCCACTGCTGCGACCCGGCGCAGACGGGTGGTCGTGGTGGCGCGGAGGGCCGGGGCAGCTGCCGAAAAAGTCTTCATCTCACCACCAGCATGACCGGCGGGCCGGTCGCTGAGCAAACCCTGTGCTCGCGCGCGCCGCCACGGAGACCGCCGAACCCGCATCACGGGCGGGTCACGACACGGTCTCGGACTGGTTGCGAACCCGCGGCCGTGCCGTCCCCGCCGTCCCCGTCGTCGCCTGCGAGCCAGTGGTCGATGTCGATGAGGGCGGGCCCCCGGACCTCGGCCGGGGCCCGGCTGGCCCGGATCGAGTCCCGGGCCAGGCTCGCGAGCTCCACGTCCGTCAGCCCGAGGTCGCGGGCGGCGGAGTACTGCGCGGCGAGCCGGGTGCCGAAGAGCAGCGGGTCGTCGGCGCCCAGCGCGACCGGCACCCCGGCCTCGATGATCCGGCGGAGCGGCACGTCCGCGGCCTCGGCGTAGACCCCGAGGGAGACGTTGCTGCCCGGGCAGACCTCGAGGGTGACACCCGACCGGGCCACGGCGTCGAGGACCTGCGGGTCCTCCACCGATCGGACGCCGTGGCCGATGCGGTCCGGTTCGAGGTGCTCGAGCGTCTCCATCACCGACTGCGCCCCGAGCAGCTCACCACCGTGCGGGACGAGAGCCAGCCCCGCTCGTCGGGCGATGGCGAAGGCGGGTCCGAAGTCGGCGAGGGCGCCGCGGCGTTCGTCGTTGGACAGTCCGAACCCGACGACGTCCCCCGGGCCGGTGCCGGCGTGACGGGCCGCCAACCGGGCCAGGGTCCGAGCCTCCAGCGGGTGGCGCATCCGGCTCGCCGCGACGATGACTCCCACGCCGACCGGCCCGGTGGCCGAGACGGCCCGGGCCTCGTCGAGGACGATCTCGAGCGCCGGCGTGATCCCGCCGACATACGGGGCGTAGGAGGTCGGGTCGACCTGGATCTCGAGCCAGCGCGACCCCTCGGTCGCGTCGTCCTGCGCGGCCTCGCGGACGATGCGGCGCATGTCCTCCTCGCCCCGGACGCACGCGCGGGCCGCGTCGTAGAGGCGCTGGAAGCGGAACCAGCCCCGCTCGTCGGTGGCCCGGGCCAGGGTGGGGGGCCAGTCGCCGGTGAGCGCCTCGGGCAGGTGGAGACCGTGTCGGGCCGCGAGGTCGCGCATCGTCCCGATCCGCATCGAGCCGGTGAAGTGCAGGTGCAGGTGCGCCTTGGGCAGTTCCTGCACCGCTCGCGTCATGGCGGTCAGTCTGTCACCGGTCCCGAGGTCGGGGCCGGGGTCAGACCTCGGGGACGTCGTCGCTGATCTCGTCGACGATGTGCATCGCCGCCTCCTCGGCGGAGGCGGCAGCGCCGTCGACTCCCACGTCGCTGGCCCAGACCTGCTTCTCCTTGTCCTCGTGGGTGCCTTCGTCGTCGGCGACGAGGCGACCCGCGCGGGCGTCGCCCACCTCGTTGTCACCGAGCCAGTCGTCCTCGGCGTCGATGGCGTCGGGGTCGTCACCGCCGACGCGCTCCTCGTCGAGCCCGCTCTCGTTGTGCGGCGCACCGTAGGCGGAGTTCGGGTCCTCGGTCTCCTGGAGGATCCGCTGGTCGATCGTCTCGTCCTGGGCCTGCTCGGCGGCCGTCGTGCCGAACGCGTCGACCCCCCGCGGAGTCTCGTTGGGGGAGTAGCCGCGGTCGAGGGTGTCCTCGACGTCCTCGGGGTCGAGGGTGTCCTCGGGCTGGAGCTGGTCCTCGTCGTCGACGCTGTAGCTGGTCAGGTCGTCGTCATAGTTCTCGTTGGGGTCGGTGGTGCTCATGTGGGGGTTCCTTCGGTGGTCGGGTCGGACGAGGACGTACCCGCTCGGTCGGAGACGGCCTTCTCGGCTGCGGCGAGCGCGACGCACGTCGCGACCCCGGCCATGGCGGTGCGGACCTCGTCGAGAGCCGGGAAGGTGGGGGCCAGGCGGATGTTGCGGTCGCGGGGGTCGTCCCCCAGCGGGAAGGACGCACCGGCCGGGGTGAGAGAGATCCCTGCCGCATTCGCGAGCGCCACGACGCGCGAGGCGGTGCCGTCGACGACGTCGAGATTGACGAAGTAGCCGCCGGTCGGGTGGCTCCACTCGGCGACCTCGAGCCCGTCGAGCCCGGCCGTGAGCGCCTCGTCGACGGCGGCGAACTTCGGCGCGATGATCGTGCGGTGCCTGCGCATGTGGTCGCGCACGCCATCGGCCGAGCCGAAGAACTCCACGTGCCTCAGGTGGTTGACCTTGTCGGGGCCGATCGAGCCCATCGCGAGGTGGCGCAGGTACCACGCGATCGTCTCGACCCCGGCCGCGAGGACCGCCACGCCTGCCCCGGCGAAGGTGATCTTCGACGTGGAGGCGAACATGATCGCCCGGTTCGGGTGCCCGGAGGCGGCCGCGAGGCTGAGGATGTCGGCGCTCTTGGCCTCCTCGTCGGTGAGGTGGTGGAAGGCGTAGGCGTTGTCCCAGAAGATCGTGAAGTCGGGTGCCGCGGTCGGCATCGCAGCGAGGCGCGCGGCGATCTCGTGGGAGACCACCGAACCGGTCGGGTTGGCGTAGGTCGGGACGATCCAGATGCCCTTGATGGCCGCGTCGTCGCGCACGAGGGCCTCGACCGCGTCGATGTCGGGGCCGTCGGCCCGCATCGGTACCGTCACCATCTCGATCCCGAAGGACGCCAGCATGGAGAAGTGCCGGTCGTAGCCGGGGACGGGGCAGACGAAGCGCACCGTCTCCTCCTGCGACCAGGGTCGCGGGGAGTCCACGCCGCCGTGGAGGAGGAAGTCGACGATCGTCGCGTGCATCATCGACAGGCTCGAGTTGCCGCCGACGATGACCTGCTCCTTCTCGACCGAGAGCAGTTCGGCGAAGAGCTCGCGCAGCTCAGCGAGACCCTCGAGGCCACCGTAGTTGCGCACGTCGGCCCCGGCGCGGTCCTTCGTCGTCGTCGGCAGCCGGAGCAGCGCGTCGGAGAGGTCGAGCTGGGCCGAGGACGGCTTCCCGCGAGTCAGGTCGAGCTTCAGCCCCCGAGCCTGCAGGTCGGTATAGGCGGACTGCTGCTCGGCGAGGAAGTGAGCCAGCTCGTCGGTGGGCAGGGACGCGAGGGGGGTGCGTGAAGGTGTCACGCTTCGATCCTGCCACTTGCGCGTGGCGAGGGGAGCGCGCGGTCCGTATGCCGGGTGCTCAGGGTGCGGCATACGCTCTGCTGGTCGGGAGTGACGGGAGCGGGCGGGCGGAGTGGGCAGGCCGTAGTGGGTGGGCGGACGGGTCCTGGTCACGAGGGTGGAGCCGGTTCGCGATGCTCCGCCGAGTCCCGTATGATCTTCATTCGGACGGTTGACGCTGGCCATGCTGACGCATGCCGTCCACCCGGGACCCTCGCGGACCCGGGGAAGGGCAATAGCTCAATTGGTAGAGCACTGGTCTCCAAAACCAGCGGTTGTGGGTTCGAGTCCCTCTTGCCCTGCGCATCCCGACGGGACGGAAGTCGCGGAGGGAGCGAGCCTCGACGCTCAGCGTCGATGCATCAGAGGTCGTCGTGCAGATGGCGGCACGCGCCTGCTGCCCGGCGAGAGCCCGGGCGACTGTCGCGGGCTGCACCCAGACAGAAAGCAGGAATCGTGACGGAGACGAGCGCCAAGCGCGGGTCCGACCGGGCCGACGAGGCCCGTGGCGGCAACCCCGTCTCGCGGTTCTTCGGCGCGATCAGCCTCTTCGTCCGTCAGATCCTTGACGAGCTGCGCAAGGTCGTGCGCCCGACGGGCCCCGAGCTCGTGCGCTACACGACGGTCGTCGTCGTCTTCGTCATGGTCATGATGGCGCTGGTCTCGGCGATGGACTTCGGGATGACCAAGCTCATCTCCTGGGCGTTCACGGGCAGCACGAGCTAGTCCCGTCCGTCCCCCGAACGTCACCGCCAGCCCCCGTGGCTGGACCACCAGCAAGGAAGTAGGTCACAGCGTGTCCGAGCAGATCTCAGGGCAGCTCGCCCCCGAGGACGCCACGAGCACCGAGCCCGTCGCCGCCGACATCGAGTCGACCGAGATGGACTCGGCCGACGTCGAGGCCGATGTCACGCCGGGGTTCACCGACGACACGAGCGACGCCTCCTCGGACGCGGACCCCGACGAGACCCCGGCCGAGGCCGACGCGGCTCCGGCCGTGAGCGCCGACCCCGTCGCGGACTACAAGGCCGAGTTGCGCACCCGCTTCGGTGACTGGTTCGTCATCCACTCCTACGCGGGCTACGAGAACCGGGTCAAGGCCAACCTCGAGACCCGGATCCAGACCCTCAACATGGAGGACTTCATCTTCGAGATCGAGGTCCCCATGGAGGAGGTCACCGAGATCAAGAACGGGCAGAAGAAGCTCGTCCGTCGTGTCCGGATGCCCGGTTACGTCCTCGTCCGGATGGACCTCACCGACGAGAGCTGGGGCGCCGTGCGTCACACGCCGGGCGTGACCGGCTTCGTCGGCAACGCCCACCAGCCGGTGCCCCTGTCCATCGACGAGGTCTTCACCATGCTGGCCCCGAACCTCGAGATCGCCTCCGACGGCTCCGGCGACGGGTCCGGCACCGGGTCGAGCGCGCGGGACACCCGCGTGGTCGACTTCGAGGTCGGCGAGTCGGTCACTGTCATGGAGGGCCCCTTCGAGACCCTGCCGGCCACGATCTCCGAGATCAGCCCCGACACCCAGAAGCTCAAGGTGCTCGTCTCCATCTTCGGCCGGGAGACCCCGGTCGAGCTGTCCTTCGGTCAGGTCGCCAAGATCTGAACCCGTGGGGGCTCAGGGCCTGGCGGCCCTGCGCCCCCGCGGCCCGCCGCGGGTCGGGGCGGGGGGGCGCACGGGCCGGGCGGGCCGGGGCGCCCACGGGCGGAGCCGGTGTCGCTGCACCGGCCTGGATCTGCAGCTTGATGAAGCCGGAGACCTTCTTCTTGGGGGGCATGATTCCTAGCCTTCTTGGGGGTTGTGGGCCGACGCCGCGGGCGATGACCCGGTTGCACTGCCAGCGGCGCGAAGCGTCTCTGGCGGTCTTCAGTATTGCTCTTCGTGACGCGCAGCCGTAACCACGCGGGCTCTTCGGGGGGCTTGGGGGCGCAGGGCCGCCAGGCCCGTGAGCCCCCAAGGGTGGGGGCTTGGGGGCGCAGGGCCGCCAGGCCCGTGAGCCCCCAAGCGCTGTCTTTCGGGGGGACTTGGGGGCGCAGGGCCGCCAGGCCCGTGAGCCCCCAAGGGTTCAGATCTTGGCGACCTGGCCGCAGGACTGCTCGACCGGGGTCTCCCGGCCGAAGATGGAGACGAGCACCTTGAGCTTCTGGGTGTCGGGGCTGATCTCGGAGATCGTGGCCGGCAGGGTCTCGAAGGGGCCCTCCATGACGGTGACCGACTCGCCGACCTCGAAGTCGACGACGCGGGTGTCCCGCGCGCTCGACCCGGTGCCGGACCCGTCGCCGGAGCCGTCGGAGGCGATCTCGAGGTTCGGGGCCAGCATGGTGAAGACCTCGTCGATGGACAGGGGCAGCGGCTGGTGGGCGTTGCCGACGAAGCCGGTCACGCCCGGCGTGTGACGCACGGCGCCCCAGCTCTCGTCGGTGAGGTCCATCCGGACGAGGACGTAACCGGGCATCCGGACGCGACGGACGAGCTTCTT
>JBBRGO010000205.1:0-6065 GCA_038224055.1 Actinomycetales bacterium | reverse complement strand
GGGCTCCTCCTGCTGTGCCGCTTTGCCGACACCGCCGGTGATCGACGAGAGCGCGCCGAGGGCGTTGGCGAACTCGCTGGGGATGATCCAGACCTTGTTGGAGTCGCCCTGTGCGATCTGCGGCAGCACCTGGAGGTACTGGTAGGCGAGCAGCTTCTGCGTCGGCTTGCCCCGGTGGATGGCGCCGAACACCTGCGAGATGGCTCGCGCCTGTCCCTGGGCCTCGAGGATGCGAGCCTGCGCCGAGCCTTCCGCGCGCAGGATCTGGCTCTGCTTCTCACCCACGGCCGTGAGGATGGCCGACTGCTTGAAACCCTCGGCCGTGATGATGGCCGCTCGCCGGTCGCGCTCGGCGCGCATCTGCTTCTCCATCGAGTCCTGCACGGAGGCGGGCGGGTCGATGGCCTTGAGCTCGACGCGGTTGACGCGGATGCCCCACTTGCCGGTGGCCTCGTCGAGGACGCCGCGGAGCTGACCGTTGATCTGGTCACGGCTCGTCAGGGTCTGCTCGAGGTCGAGCGAGCCGATGACGTTGCGCAGGGTCGTGACGGTGAGCTGCTCGATGCCCTGGATGAAGTTGGCGATCTCGTAGACCGCGTCCTTCGCGTCCGTCACCGAGTAGTAGATGACCGTGTCGATGTTGACGACGAGGTTGTCGGAGGTGATGACGGGCTGCGGCGGGAAGGTGACGACCTGCTCGCGCAGGTCGATGGTGGCGCGGACCTTGTCGACGAACGGGATGAGGAAGTGGATGCCCGGCGTCAGGGTCTTGTTGTAGCCGCCGAGTCGTTCGATGATCTGGGCCGTTTGCTGCGGCACGATCCGCACCGTGCGGACGACGATGACCAGCGCCACGAGGATGAACAGCAACGCGATGATGAGTACTGGGTCCACGACCTACTCCCTGTCTGCGCTCACTCTGTCGGCGAGCGCTCTACTCGTCCAGGTCGGTCGACCCGGACGTCAAGTCTGTGTCAGGCCTCCACCGCTCGGGGGCGGCTGACGACGGCGGTGGCACCCTCGATCGCGATGACGACGACCTCCTCGCCGGCCTCGATGCTCTCGCCGCGCGTGCGTGCCGACCAGGTCTCACCGGCGAGCTTGACCTGCCCGGAACCGGTCGACACCCGGTCGAGGACGACGGCGGACCGGCCCACCTGGGCCTCCGCGCCCATCGCCTGGTACTTGCCGACGGTGAGGCGGCCCTTGAGGTAGGGACGGACGCCGAAGAGCAGACCGATCGCGACGCCGGCAGCGATGAGCGCCTGGCCGGCGACCCCGACTCCGAGGCCCGCGGCAGCAGCCGCGCCGAGCGCACCACCGGCGAGCATGAGGAAGACGAAGTCGACCGTCGCGGTCTCGATGGCGACGAGGACCAGGGCTATCCCCAACCACACCAACCATGCGTGCGATTCGTCCACTCCGCCACCCCCGCCTTCAGTCGTCTGCTTCAGTCGCCGGGTCGTCCGACTGGGACGCCGGCGTACCCCTCGTCACGAGTGTGACGTCTTCGATTGTGCCTCAGTTCCATCGGGGACCGTCCAACCTTGCGGTTCAGGCCTTCGCCCGCGCCGACCAGCGCTCCCCGTGCTGCTCGAGCACGAGTGGGAGACCGAACGTCTCGGAAAGGTTGGCCTCGGTCATCGTCAGCCCCAGCGGGCCGGCCGCCACGACCCGGCCGTCGCGCACCATGAGCACGTCGGTGAAGCCCGGCGGGATCTCCTCCACGTGGTGGGTCACGAGCACCATGGCGGGCGCCTCGGTGTCGGAGGCGAGGTCACCGAGCCGCGCGACGAGGTCCTCGCGTCCGCCGAGGTCGAGGCCGGCCGCGGGCTCGTCGAGGAGCATCAGCTCCGGGTCGGTCATCAGGGCTCGCGCGATCTGCACGCGCTTGCGCTCTCCCTCACTGAGCGTGCCGTAGGCGCGGTTGACGAGGTGGTGGGCGCCGAGGGCGCGGAGCAGCTCCATGGCGCGAGCGATGTCCATCGCGGCATAGGTCTCGCGCCAGCGACCGATGATCCCGTAGGACGCGGTGACGACGACGTTGCCGACGGTCTCGCTCTGCGGGATCCGCTCGGCCATCGACGAGCTCGCCAGACCGATGCGCGGCCGCAGCTCGAACACGTCGACGGCACCGAGGACCTCGCCGAGAATGCCCACGACGCCGCTCGTCGGGTGCATCCGGGCAGAAGCAAGCTGGAGCAGGGTGGTCTTGCCGGCACCGTTCGGTCCGAGGACCACCCACCGCTCGCCCTCCTCGACCTCCCAGTCGACGTCGTCGAGAAGCGTCGTGGCTCCACGTCGGACGGTGACACCGGCGAGGGCGAGGACGTCACTCATGGCTCGACCCTATGGCACGGCCACCGTCTGCCTCGGAGGGCGCACCCTACGATGCTGGGATGTCCGAACTGCCCGCGTCCGTGCGCCTCGCGCTGTGGGCCACCTCCGCCTGGCAGGACGGGACCGCCCTGACCGGTGCCCTGACTCGTTCCTTCCCCGACCTCGACCACGTATCCGGCGACCTCGCACGGCTCGATCTCTGGCGGGACCTCGGGGAGCGGGCCCTCTTCGTCGCCCTCCCCCGCCCCGGGGACGTCAGTCGTATGCCGCGGGGCTCGGTCCCCGGGTCCGCCCACGCCGCGGACGCCGGGGAGTGCGTCTTCGTCGCCGGGCTCGGCGGCCTGCTCGTGCCGACGCTGTCGGAGTTCGGCCCGACCGGTGACGTCGGCGTGCGGGCCGACTGGACCGCCTACGAGGCCGATCCGGTGCCCCGGCACCAGCTGGAGATGCTCGACCTGCGCCAGATCGAGCGGGAGCTGCTCCGGTCACTGCGGCAGCACACCCAGCGCTTCGAGTCTGTCGGAGGCGCACCGTGGGGCCGGCAGGCGAGGTCCGAGGCCGAGTCGTCCCTCGACACGGCGGTCTGGGGGCTGCCTGTGGCGACCCCGCCGAAGGCCCTTCACGTCATGTCGGTGGCGGCGACGGTGTCCCGGCTGGCCGAGCTGGGCACCAGGCAGACGGGACTGGGGGCTGACGGCCTGGACGCCGCGACGACGGCCAACCGCACCGTGCTGCTGCGCACGCTCGCCGGGGAGGCCGATGCCGCGCTCGCCGACGCGACCAACGTGGCCGTCATGGCCCTCGCGGGCTGGCGCCCGGCCTAGACCGCCGGGCGTGACGCGCGACCCGGGCGTGACGCGCGACCCGTCGGCTCAGTCGTCCTCGGACTCGGCCCCCGCCAAGGTTTCGAGCACGGCCCGGGCATAGGCACGCTCGGCGTCGATGTCGGCGCAACGCTCGAGCGAGCCTGCGCTACTGCGGAACTCGACGGCATACCCGCCCTCGAGGGACTCGAGCGAGACGAACGACTCCCCCAGCAGCTGGCGCAGCTGGTCCTCGCGGGGCAGCCAGAGCACCTTGTCGCGCTCGATGCTGTCGAGCGCCCACTCGGTCGTGCCGTTGAAGCCGATGACGTCACCGGTGCGGAACTTGTGCACGTCGACGGTCAGCTCGCTGATCACGAAGACGTCCTCCTCCATCCCCTCGATCGGGAGGACGAAGCGGTCACCGGACGCCGGCTCCCACTCGAGGCCGGCGTCGGCCAGGCGGCGGGCGAGTTCGATCGATAGCATGTCCCATCCTCACATCCGCGGACGTCTGCCGAAAGGGGCGCCTAGATTGGTGGCATGAGCCAGACCTCGGAGCCGGTCCTCCCCGATCTCACCGCCCTGGATGAGTCCGCGTTCGACACCGTGCTCTGCGTCGCCGCCCATCCCGACGACCTCGAGTACGGCGCCGCAGCCGCCGTCGACCGCTGGGTGCGGGCCGGCAAGACCGTGACCTACCTGCTCGCCACCCGTGGGGAGGCCGGCATCGACACGATGGCCCCGGCCGAGGCGGCCGTGGTCCGGGAGCAGGAGGAGCGCGACGGGGCCGCCGAGGTGGGGGTCGACGTCGTCGAGTTCCTCGACGGCTTCCACGACGGGGTGCTCGAGGGTGGCCTGCGACTGCGTCGGGCCATCGCCCGGGAGATCCGGATCAGGCGGCCAGACCTCCTCGTCACCCTCACCCACGCCGAGACCTTCGCCGGCGGGGGGACCAACCAGGCCGACCACCGGGTCGTGGGCCTCTCGACGATCGACGCCCGGGCCGCCGCGGGCAACCGGTGGATCTTCCCCGAGCTCATCGACGAGGGGCACGAGCCGTGGCAGGCGAAGCAGGTCTTCGTCGTCGCCGACCCCCAACCCACCCACTGGGTCGATGTCTCGGGTCACTTCGAGGCCGCCGTCGCGTCGCTGTCGCGGCACGAGCAGTATCTCGCGGCGCTCGACGCGGACTACCCCAGCCCGCGCGACCTGCTCCAGATGATCCTCGGCGGAGCCGCCGGTCGCCTCGGCGTCGACCACGCGCTGGCGGGTCGGCTGCTCGGCTGAGCCCTTCGCCGGCTCCCGCGCTCTCCTGCCCGCTGCCGCTCGAAACGGTCAGGGGAGCTCGAGAACCGTCCGGTAGACCTCGAGCGTGCGGTCGCCGATCGATCCCCAGGAGAAGGACTCGACGGCGCGTGCCCGTCCGGCCACCCCGAAGCGGCGGGCCCGCTCCACGTCTCGCACTCCCTCGGTGAGGGCCGCCGCGAGGTCGGCCACGAAACGGTCCGGGTCGACCGGTGTCCCGGTGCCGTCCTGCACCTGTTCGATCGGGACGAGCCAGCCGGTCTCACCGTCGACGACGACCTCGGGAATCCCCCCGGTCGCCGTCGCGACGACGGCGAGCTCGCACGCCATCGCCTCGAGGTTGACGATGCCGAGCGGCTCGTAGACCGACGGACAGGCGAAGACCGTGCCGTGGCTGAGCAGGGCGACCACCTCCGACCGGGGGAGCATGTCCGGGATCCAGACGACGCCCTCGCGCTGGGCGCCTAGATCAGACATCAGGCCCTCGACCTCGGCGAGGATCTCCGGCGTGTCGGGCGCACCGGCACACAGCACGAGCTGGACCTCCGGAGGCAGCTCGGCGCACGCGCGCAGGAGGTAGGGAAGTCCCTTCTGACGGGTGATCCGGCCGACGAAGACGACAGAGGGACGGTCCGGGTCGACGCCGTGGCGGATGACGGTCTCGCGCGCCTCGGCGGACCGGTCGCACGACCACAGATCGGAGTCGATTCCGTTGTGCACCACGTGAACCCGCTCGGGGTCGAGGGACGGATAGCTGCGCAGGATGTCCTCGCGCATGCCCGCGCTCACGGCGACGACGGCCGCGGCGGCCTCATAGGCCGTGCGTTCCACCCACGACGACACCCGGTAGCCGCCACCGAGCTGCTCGGCCTTCCAGGGGCGCATCGGCTCGAGGGAGTGCGCGGTGACGACGTGGGGCATCCCCCCGAGCAGCGACCCGACGTGTCCGGCGAAGTTGGCATACCAGGTGTGCGAGTGGAGCAGGTCCGCCCCGACGCAGTCACCCGCCATCGCGAGGTCCACCCCCATGGTCTGCAGCGCGGGGTTGCCGTCCGCGAGGGAGGGCAGGTCCGCATAGGCCGTCGTGCCCTCCTCGTCGCGGTCGGCGCCGAAGCACCGGACGCGCACGTCGAGGTCACCACGCTCGCGCAGGGCCCGGACGAGCTCGGCCACGTGGACCCCTGCTCCCCCGTAGACCGCCGGTGGGTACTCCTTGCTGAGGATGTCGACTCGCACGAGCCGAGCGTAGTCCCGCGATGCGGGATCGGGGCGAAGTAACCGAGTTCATCCTGTTGGCAAAGCCGCCCATGGGCCTAGGGTGAGGTCATGGCCCGACGAAGCCCAGCCGGTGGTCCGAAAGTCCTTGCGATCGTGCTCGCGGGGGGTGAGGGCAAGAGACTCATGCCGCTGACGGCCGACCGCGCCAAGCCGGCGGTCCCGTTCGCCGGCATCTACCGCCTCATCGACCTGGCCCTGTCCAACGTCGTCAACTCCGGCTACCTCAAGGTGGTCGTGCTGACGCAGTACAAGTCGCACAGCCTCGACGCCCACGTGACGAAGACCTGGCGCATGTCGACGCTCCTGGGCAACTACGTGACGACGGTCCCGGCCCAG
>JBBRGO010000204.1:0-6115 GCA_038224055.1 Actinomycetales bacterium | reverse complement strand
GCCGCCGCGTGGGAAGGCTCACGTGCGGGACCGGTGTGAGCGGCATACCGGCTCTGGGAGAGTGGGGCCCATGACTCGAGACTTCACCAAGGTCGGCGTGATCGGACTCGGCACCATGGGGGCCGGCATCGTCGAGGTCTTCGCCCGCAACGGCATCGACGTCGTGGCGGTCGAGGTGACCGACGACGCGGTGGCGAGGGGCCGGGGCGTGCTGACCCACTCCACCGACCGCGCGGTGGCCCGCGGCAAGCTCAGTGCGCAGGAGCAGGCTCAGCTGCACGACCGGGTGCAGTTCACCGCGGACATGACCCAGCTCGAGCACTGCCAGCTCGTCGTCGAGGCGGTCCCGGAGAAGCTCGCGCTGAAGAAGGAGATCTTCGCCCGGCTCGACACGATCGTCGCCGACGACGCGATCCTCGCGACGAACACCTCGAGCCTGCCCGTCACCGAGATCGCGGTCGCCACCGTCAACCCCAAGCGGGTCGTGGGCATGCACTTCTTCAACCCCGCGCCCGTGCTCCAGTTCGTCGAGGTGATCAAGACCGTCATCACGAGCGACGAGATCTTCGAGGACGTCAAGGCCCTGGCCGAGCGGCTCGGCAAGAAGCCGGTCATCGTCGGCGACAAGGCCGGTTTCATCGCCAACGCGCTCCTCTTCGGCTACCTCAACCACGCCGTCGCGATGTACGAGAGCCGCTACGCGACCCGGGAGGACATCGACGCCGCGATGAAGCTCGGCTGCGGCTACCCGATGGGTCCGCTCGCCCTGATGGACCTCATCGGGCTCGACACCGCCTACGAGATCCTCGACACGATGTACAAGCAGGGGCGCGAACGCCTGCACGCCCCGAGCCCGATCATCAAGCAGATGGTCAGCGCCGGACTGCGCGGCCGCAAGAGCGGCCGCGGGTTCTACACGTACGCCGAGCCGGGCAGCTCCCAGGTCGTCGCCGACGCCCTCACCCCGGCGGGCGGTGCCGAGAGCGCCGCAGCGCTGCGCCCGGTCCGCACGGTCGGCGTCGTCGGCTCGGGGACGATGGCGACCGGCATCGTCGAGGTCTTCGCGAAGGCCGGGCACGAGGTCGTCTACGTCACGCGGTCGGACGCCCGCGTGGAGTCGGTGCGCGCTGCCGTCGCGAAGAGCCTCGAGAAGGGCGTCCAGCGCGGCAAGCTCAGCGAGGACGACCGCGATGCGGCCACTGCCCGGATCAGCGGCAGCACCCGGCTCGAGGACCTCGCCGACGTCGACCTCGTCGTCGAGGCCGTCGTCGAGGACCTCACCGTCAAGCGGGCCCTCTTCGAGAACCTCGACGAGATCTGCCGGCCGGGTGCGATCCTCGCCACGACGACGAGCTCGCTGCCGGTCGTCGAGTGTGCCGCCGCGACGAAGCGGCCCGAGGACGTCGTCGGCGTCCACTTCTTCAACCCCGCACAGGTGATGAGGCTCGTCGAGGTCGTCCGGACGGTCTCGACCGCCGACGACGTCGTCGCCACGGTGCAGGACCTCTGCTCCCGCATCGGCAAGCACCCGGTGACGTGCGGTGACCGGGCCGGCTTCATCGTCAACGCGCTGCTCTTCCCCTACCTCAACGACGCCGTGAAGATGCTCGACGCCAACTACGCGAGCGCCGACGACATCGACACGGCGATGAAGACCGGCTGCGGCCTGCCGATGGGGCCGTTCGAGCTGCTCGACGCCGTCGGCCTCGACGTGTCGCTCGCGATCGAGCGCGAGCTCTACCTCGAGTTCCGTGAGCGTGGCTACGCCCCCGCGCCCCTCCTCGAGCACCTCGTCACGGCCGGGTACCTCGGGCGCAAGACGGGCCGGGGCTTCCGCACCCACGGCTGAGCCCGTCGGCGTGGCCGAGCACCCGGCCCTGCGGCATACCCTTGGCGCATGCCGTCCCGCCGCCGACCCAGCAAGCACGCGCGGGAGCACGTGCCGCTCGACCTGACGCGGATCCAGGGTGGCTCGACCCGCGAGGAGACGTATGCCGGTGTGCGCTGGACGGTGCGCTCGGTGAGCGGGGCGAGCGCGACGCGTGACTACCTCTGTCCGGGCTGCCAACAGCTCATCGCCCCCGGGACGCCGCACGTCGTCGTGTGGCCGGCCGAGGGGGTCGGCGGGCTCGGCGACCGGCGGCACTGGCACACGGCGTGCTGGCAGCGACGCGACGCGCGGCCGTCCGGCAACGCCTACCGCTGAGGCGTTGCCGGACGGTCAGGGGTTGACGGCGAGGAAGAGGTAGGCGGCGAGCAGGACGAGGTGGACCCCGCCCTGCAGCCGCGTGGCCCGGCCCGGGACGACGGTGAGCACGCCGGCCACGACCGTCATCGCCAGCAGGGTGACCTGGGTGGCGCCGAGACCGAGCGTGAGTGGCCCGTCGAGCCAGATCGAGGCGAGCGCGAGGGCCGGGATCGTCAGCCCGATGCTCGCCATCGCGGAGCCCAGCGCGAGGTTGAGGCTCGTCTGGACCCGGTCGCGCTGCGCGGCGCGCACGGCGGCGAGGGTCTCGGGGGCGAGGACGAGCAGGGCGATGACGACTCCGACGAACGACGGCGGGAAGCCGACCGCCGCGACGGCCACCTCGATGGCCGGGGACTCGACCTTCGCCAGACCGACGACGCAGACGAGCGAGAGGACGAGCAGCCCGAGGCTCGTCAGGGCCATCCGGCTCGTGGGTGGGTCGGCGTGCACCTCCTCGTCGAGGATCTCGCCCTGGGCGGAGACCGGGAGGAAGAAGTCGCGGTGCCGGCGGGTCTGCGTGACGATGAACATCGCGTAGAGCGCGAGCGAGGCGACCGCGGCGAAGGCGAGCTGGGCGCCGGTGAACTGCGGACCCGGCTCGCCGAGGGTGAAGGTCGGCAGCACGAGGCACGTGCCGGCGAGGGTGACGACCGTCGCGAGGGCGCCACCGGTCCCCTCGGCGTTGAAGTGGCTGAACCCGTAACGGCGCGCGGAGACGAGGATGGACAGGCCGAGGATGCCGTTGCAGGTGATCATCACGGCCGCGAAGACGGTGTCGCGAGCGAGGCTCGCCGACCCTTCCCCGCCGGCTGCCATCAGGGTGACGATGAGCCCGACCTCGATGATCGTCACCGCGACGGCGAGCACGATGGAGCCGAAGGGCTCACCGGCCCGGTGCGCGACGACCTCGGCGTGGTGCACCGCCGCGAGGACCGAGACCCCGAGCAGCACGGCAACGAGCAGGACGACGAGGAGGCCGGGGTCCCGGCCCCACGTCGCGGCGAGGGCCACGAGGGCCACGGGTGGGGCGGACGTCGTCCAGCGGATCTCCCGCAGCGTCGTCACAGGGAGCGGCTGGGGGTCGCGGGCATGTCCTCATGGTCCCAGCCGCGGGCCGGTGCTCGGTCACGCTGTCCGGCTCAGTGCCGACGCTGTCGCGGGACGAGGACCTCCTCGTAGATGAGCAGCAGGCCGGCCGCGACGGGGATCGCGAGCAGCGCGCCAAGCACCCCGAGCAGGGTCCCACCCGCGAGGGCCGCGACGACGGTGACGGCACCGGGCACCGAGACGGTCCGCTGCATGATCCGCGGCATGACGGCGTAGTTCTCGAGCTGTTGGTAGACGATGAAGTAGACGATGACGATGAGGGCCTTCTTCGGCTCGTCGAAGAAGGCGACGACGGCGACGATCGAGGCGCCGAGGGTGGCACCCACCATGGGGATGAGGCCGAGGAAGCCCACCGCGACGGCGAGGACGGCCGCGAAGCGCAACCCGATGAGGCTCATCATGATCCAGGCGAAGAAGGCGTTGATCGCCGCGACCGTGACCTGGCCGATCGCGTAGGACCCGACGCGGCGCATGATCTCCTCGGCGAGGGAGATGATGCGGGGACGACGGCTGGCCGGGATCATCGCGTAGGCCGCCTGCTTCACGGCCGGCAGCGAGGCGAGGAAGTAGAGGGTGAGGACGAGCACAGTCAGCACGCTGAAGATGCTCGCGGCGATGACCCGGCTCGCGCCGAGCACGCCGCCGAAGATCGAGGCCCAGAGGTTGCCGTCGGCGACGCGGTTGTTGATCTCGGCCTGGAACCGCTGGACGAGCTGGTAGCGGTGGTCGACCTCCTGCACCCAGGCGTTCTGGAGCAGGCCGTCGAGCATCGCGGGGGCGTTCGTCGTCAGCTCCGCGCCCTGCTCGGCGACGGGCGGGATGACCACCGCACCGACGAGGCCGAAGACGGCCAGCAGCCCGGTGAAGACGATGGCGACCGCCCAGCCCCGGCGGAGGCCGCGCCGGACGAGTCCCTCGACGAGCGGGTTGAGCGAGAGGGTGAGGAAGAAGGCGACGACGAGCAGGGTGATGGTCGTGTCGAGCCGGCCGATCGCCTGGGTGACGGCATACGCCGTGAGCACCCCGAGCGCGCCGATGAAGCCGACGTAGAAGGGGGACTGTCGGTTGAGCGGGTTCCCCGCGGGGCCGAAGCTGCGCGACGCGGAGGGAGGCGGGGCGGGGGACCGGGCCGGTCCGGCCTCGTCGTGCCCGAGGGGGAGGGCGCTCTCGAGGAGATCGTGCTCGAGCTGCTCGTCGTGCTCGTTGTGGGCGGCCTCCGGCCCGGCCTCGCCGAGGGTGCGACCGCGCAGGTCGTCGATGCGGTCGCGCTGGGCGCGACGAAAGGCCGACCAGCGGCTCCACATGCTCACCGTGGGGAGCCTACGCGAGGGGGACCGCCCTGTCGGGGCGACGCACGGGTCGCCCCGACCCGGTCCTCACCGGTCCTGGAAACGGTTGATCTCGGCCTCGATCTGGGCGCGCCGACCGGGGTTGGTGACGCCGAGGCCGGGCTCCGGCGACAGCGTGAGCACGCCGACCTTGCCCTGGTGGAGGTTGTGGTGCACGTCGAGCGCGGCCTGCCCGACCTCGTCGAGGGTGTAGGTGCGGCTCAGGGTCGGGTGGATCAGTCCGCGGTTGATGAGCTCGTTGGCCTCCCACGCCTCGCGGTAGTTGGCGAAGTGGCTCGAGATGATCCGCTTGAGGTTCATCCACAGGTAGCGGTTGTCGTACTCGTGCAGGTAGCCCGAGGTGGAGGCGCAGGTGGCGATGATGCCGCCCTTGCGCGCGACGTAGACGCTCGCGCCGAAGGTCTCCCGCCCCGGGTGCTCGAAGACGATGTCGACGTCGTGGCCCCCGGTGAGCTCGCGGATCTTCTTGCCGAGGCGTTGCCACTCGCGCGGGTCCTGCGCGGTGCCCTCCTCGTTCCAGAAGCGGTAGCCCTCGGCGTTGCGGTCGATGATCAGCTCGGCGCCCATCCGGCGGCAGATCTCCGCCTTCTCGGGGGAGGAGACGACGCAGACCGGGGTCGCGCCCCCGGCGAGAGCCATCTGCGTCGCGTAGGAGCCGAGACCACCGGAGGCACCCCAGATGAGCACCCGGTCGCCGAGCTTCATCGCCGCGCCGTTCTTGGAGATGAGCTGGCGGTAGGCGGTGCTGTTGACGAGGCCGGGCGCGGCCGCCTCCTCCCACGTGAGGTGGGTCGGCTTGGGCATCAGCTGGTTCGTCTTGACGATGGCGAGCTCGGCGAGGCCGCCGAAGTTCGTCTCGAAGCCCCAGATCCGCTGCTGCGGGTCGAGCATCGTGTCGTTGTGGCCGTCGGCGTCCTCCAGCTCGACGGAGAGGCAGTGGGCGACGACCTCCTGCCCCGGCTTCCACTTGCGCACGCCCGGACCCGTGCGCAGCACGACGCCCGAGAGGTCCGAGCCGACCACGTGGTAGGGCAGGTCGTGGCGCTTCGCGAACTCCGAGGTCCGGCCGTAGCGCTCGAGGAAACCGAAGGTCGGCATCGGCTCGAAGATCGAGGTCCAGACCGTGTTGTAGTTGATCGCGCTCGCCATGACGGCGACGAGCGCCTCGCCGGGCGCGAGCTCGGGCACGGGCACGTCGTCGACGTGCAGCGACTTGCGGGGGTCCTTGTCCGGGGTCGCGAGGCCCTCGAACATCGAGACCTCGTCCTTGTGCACGGTGGCCCCGCGGTAGGTGGCGGGGATCGGTAGGGCGGCATACGTCTGCTGGGAACGGTCCCCGGAGAGGATGGCGTCGCGGATGGCCTGCATGTCTCACTGTCCTTCGCATACGGCGTCGTCGGGCGGCGTGACC
>JBBRGO010000203.1:0-6157 GCA_038224055.1 Actinomycetales bacterium | reverse complement strand
CCCCTTGAGTCCCAAGTGATCCGGTGCGACGTTGGTGACGACGGCGATGTCGTTGCGGTCATAGCCGAGCCCCTCGCGCAGGATGCCGCCACGGGCGACCTCCATGACCGCGAAGTCGACGCGCGGGTTCTGCAGCACCATCCGAGCCGACCGCGGACCGGACGCGTCGGCCTTGATGACGAGCCGCTCGTCGATGATGACCCCGTCGGTGGAGGTCATCCCCACCTTGCGGCCCAGACCCTTGAAGATGTGCGCGATCATCCGCGACGTCGTCGTCTTGCCGTTCGTCCCGGTGACGGCGATGATCGGCACGCGTGACTGGGAGCCGGGCGGGAAGAGCAGGTCGACGACGGGCTTGGCGATGAACTGCGGCTCACCCACGGTGGGGTGGGTGTGCATGCGGAAGCCGGGCGCCGCGTTGACCTCGCAGATCGCGCCACCGGTCTCGCGGACCGGGTAGGTGATGTCGGGGCAGATGAAGTCGATGCCGGCGACGTCGAGCCCGACCATCCGGGCCGCCTCCTCGGCGATCTCCACGTTGTCCGGGTGGGCATCGAACGTGCGGTCGATCGAGATGCCACCGGTCGACATGTTGCCGGTCAGCGCGAGCTTGACCATCTCCCCCTCGGGCGGCACGGAGTCGAGCGCATGGCCCTGTCCGGCCAGGATCTCGAGGGCGTTGTCATCGACCTTGATCTTCGTCAGGACCTTCTCGTGGCCGACGCCCCGGCGGGGGTCGGCGTTGGTGATCTCGACGAGCTCGGCAACCGTGTGTGCGCCGTCGCCGACGACGTGGGCGGGCACGCGTTCGGCGATGGCCTGCATCCGGCCCCCCACGATGAGGCAGCGGTAGTCGCGCCCCGTGACGAAGGACTCCACGACGAGGGTGCCGCGCCGTGACTCCGCCTTGGCGACGTCGTACGCCTTCTCGACCTCCTCCACGTTCTGGAGGTTGAGGCAGACGCCACGACCGTGGTTGCCGTCCAGCGGCTTCACGACGACGGGGAAGCCGATCCTGCGGGCCGCGTCGATGGTGCCGCGCAGGGTGCGGGTGGCCTCCTGCTTCGGCACGGGGAGCCCCGCGGAGCCGAGCAGCTTGGCGGTGAGGTCCTTGTCGCTGGCGATGTCGACCGCGAGGGCACCGGTCCGGGACGTCATCGTCGCCCGGATGCGCTGCGCGTGCACGCCCTGGCCGAGCTGGACGAGGGAGGCGGAGTTGAGCCGGATGAAGGGGATGTCGCGAGAGGCGGCCTCCTCGAGGATCGCCGCGGTGGACGGCCCGAAGGCGACCCGCTCGGCCTGTCGGAGGAACGCGTTGAACTCGGTCTCGAAGTCGAAGCCCTCCTCCGCCTGCACGAGGTGGTTGAGCAGACGCACCGAGAGACGCCCGGCGGCGACGCCGACGGTCTCGTCGTTGTAGCCGTAGATGATGTTGTAGTGGCCCCTGCTCCCCTTGACGCTGCGGGTCTTGCCGCGGCGCTGCTCGTGTCCCGCGAGCGTCTGGAGCTGGAGCGCGACGTGCTCGGCGACGTGGCCGAGCCACGTGCCCGCGCGGAGGCGCTCGATGAAGCCGCCCTTCCGCCCGAGCGAGCAGGTGTGCCGTTCGAGCCCCGGGACCGCTGCCAGCAGTGCGTCGGTGAAGCCGGGGAGGGAGACGGTGGGGTACTCCTCGAGGCTGCCGAGGTCGACGACGAGGTGGATCGCCTGGTTGTAGGACCAGATGTTGGGACCTCGGTACACCCGCGTCTCGAGGATGCGCAGGTCCGGCGCAGCCGGTCCGGTGGGATTCGGGACCTCGACGGCCATGGGGATCCTCCTGGTCGATCTGGGCGCCCGCCGCAGGGGTGGCGGGCGTTCGACCCGGTCGCTGGGGGGCGACCGGTCAGCGGGCTGCGGTGCTCGATCGTGCCGTTCTGACCTGGGCCGAGGCCACCGCACCCTCGATGTCGGGGTGGCGTTCGACGAAGTCGGTCAGCTCGACGTGTTCGAGGTCGAACGTACTGCCAGTGGGCAGCGTGTGCACGACTGCTCCAGAAACGAGCAGTGGCGCGCCGCGGCGGGCGTCTGCGGCGTCGGTGATCGCGTTGCGCGCGTTGACGAGGAAGATCGACCCGGCACCGATGACCGACATCGCCGTCTCGTTGCGGATCTCCGCCGCCGTGTTCTCGTCGATCCCCATCCCGAGCAGGTTGGGGGAGGCGGCGACCATCGACATGAGGCGACCGTAGCGACCGCGCTGGTCGAAGTGCTGGTCGATGATGATGTCGGCGACGAGGTCGAGACCGGCCGAGATCTGGCTGGCCCGCTGGCGTGGCGTGAGGCCCTCCTCGCCGAGGGAGATCATGTAGCGGCTCATGATCGAGGCTCCCGCGGAGGTGCCGGCGATGACCGCCCCCCGCTCGTAGGCCCGGAGGATGGCGTCGCCCACCGGGGTGCCAACGACGTTCTGCGCGAGCTTGACCTGGCTGCCACCGCTGAGGAAGACGCCCGTCGCGTTGTCGATGGCGCTGACCATCGCCGCGTCGTCGGCGTCCCTGCGGGTGAGGGGGTGCACGCAGGTGACCTCGCCCCCGCGCAGGCGGGTGAAGACGTCGCGGTAGGCCTCGTAGACCTCGTCGGCGAAGGAGGAGGCCGTCGGGATCACGACGATGCGCGACGTGCGGCCCCCGGCCAGCTTGACGAAACGCTTGAGCACCACCGAGCGCCCGATCCGGTCCTCCGCGCCGCCGATGACGAGAAGGGTGCGCCGGACGTCCTGGGGCGGAGGAGCAGCTGCGGTCGAGGGGCCGGTGGTCTGCATCCGGACAGCCTAGTGATCGGCGTGTGGCACGGCCGGAGCCAGGGTCGGCGTGCCGTCCTCGATGTCGGCCTCCTCGATCTCCTCGCGCGAGATCCCGAGGAGGTAGAGCACCGAGTCGAGATAGGGGACGGTCACCGAGGTCTGGGCCAGCTCACGCACGAGTGGCTTGGCGTTGAAGGCGACGCCGAGGCCCGCGATGTCGAGCATGTCGAGGTCATTGGCCCCGTCGCCGATGGCGACCGTCCGGCTGAGCGGGAGACCCTCCTGCTCGGCGAACGCCCTCAGGGCTCGCGCCTTCCCGGCGCGGTCGACGACCTCGCCGACGACGTTGCCGGTGAGCACGCCGTCCCGGGCCTCGAGTCGGTTGGCGCGCGCGTGGTCGATCCCGAGGTCGGCGGCGAGCACCCCGACGATCTCGATGAATCCGCCGCTGACGAGCCCGACCGTGAAGCCCAGCCGCTTGAGCGTCCGCACGAGGGTGCGGGCTCCCGGCGTGAGCACGATGTCCGCGCGCACCTCGTCGAGGACGGAGACGGGCAGGCCCGCGAGGGTCGCGACCCGGGCCCGGAGCGACTCCTCGAAGTCGAGCTCGCCCGCCATCGCGCGGGCGGTGACGGCAGCGACCTCGGCCTCGCGGCCGGAGTGGGCCGCGAGCATCTCGATGACCTCCTGTTGGATGAGGGTCGAGTCCACGTCGAGCACGACGAGCCGCCGTCCGCGCCGGGCCAGGCCGCCCGGGGCGACGGCCACGTCGATGCCCTCCGACGCCGCGACGAGGGCGAGCTCGGTCCGGAGCGAGCCGACGTCGGCGCCGGAGATGTCGAACTCGACCGTCGTCACGGGGTAGCGGGAGAGGCGGCGGATCCGGTCGATGTTGGCGCCGTGTTCCGCGATCCGAGTCGTGACGAGCGAGACGGCCTCGGCCCGCAGGGGGGAGCCGAGCACGACGACGGCGGCGCGTCCGTGGCGGGGCCGGGCGTTGTCGCCATTGCCCTCGACCACCGTGAGGCTGAGCCCGAGCCGGTGCGCCGCGACCGCCGCGGTGTCGCGCAGCCGCTCGAGGTCACCACCCGGGTTGAGCACCAGCGCGAGGGTGAGGTGCCCGTGGACGACTACCTGCTGGATGTCGAGGACCTCGGCCCCGACGCCGGCGAGCGCGCCGAGGAGGCTGCCGGTCACCCCCGGTCGGTCGGTCCCCGTCACCGTGAGGCTCAGGGTCTGAGCGCCAGGCTCGCCTGCGCTGGACGTCACGGGCGTGCTGGTGGTGCTCTGTGGACTCACGGCCTCAGGCTAGGTCAGGGGGTGGTCCCACGGGCCCGGGCATCCGGCATCCGGCCGAGGAGAGGCGCCGGGAGACCGGTGGGACCGGCTCAGGACCGCGCGGAGTTGACCTCGTCACGCCAGGCGAGCAGGTCGCGCACCCGCCCGAGGTCGGGGTCGCTGGCCTCGACGCTCGCCGTGAAGAGGCGTGTCCCGGTGTCGTGCAGCTGCTGCGCGTTCCCGGCGTAGTCCGCGGACTGGTCGGGGTTGCGTCCGGGCACGAAGGCGACGCCCGCGGACCGCTCGATCTCGAGCGGGTCACGCCCGCGGCGGGCACACCACTCGTCGAGCACGCGGTGCTTGTGGGCGATCTCGTCGGGGCTGCCGAAGCCGTGCCAGATCGAGGCGTGCTCGGCGACGATGCGCAGCGTCTTCTTCTCGCCGCCCCCACCGATGAGGATCGGGATGTCGCGGGTCGGCGCCGGGTTGAGACGGCTCCAGCGGTCGCGGATGACGGGTAGGTCTCGGTCGAGGGCGTCGAGTCTGCCTCCGGCGGTGCCGAACTCGTAGCCGTACTCGTCGTAGTCACGCTCGAACCAGCCGGAGCCGATGCCGAGGACGAGGCGCCCCCCACTGATGTGGTCGACGGTCCGGGCCATGTCGGCGAGCAGGTCAGGGCCTCGGTAGGAGTTGCAGCTGACGAGGGCACCGATCTCGACGCGCTCGGTCGCCTCGGCCCACGCCGCGAGGACGGTCCAGCACTCGAAGTGCCGGCCCGACGGGTCCCCGCTCAACGGGAAGAAGTGGTCCCAGTTGAACAGGACGTCGACGCCCATCTCCTCGAGGGTCGCGCAGGTGCGCCGGATGTCGGCGTATGCCGCGTGCTGGGGGGGCACCTGTACGCCGACCCGCGCGGGCCGGGGGTCGGTCGCGCTCGCAGGCGGGACCTGTTCTGCGGCCGTCGTCGTCGGGTCTGCGCCCACCTCAGCCGCTCACCCTCACGCCCTTGCCGACGACGACGATGCCTGAGTCGGTGACGTGGAACCCGCGGTCGCGGTCGTGCTCGTGATCGAGTCCGATCTGGGCTCCCTCCTCGACGACGACGTTCTTGTCGAGGATGGCGCGGCGGATCTGCGCGTGCCGGTTGACCGTCACGCCGTCGAGGACCACCGATCCCTGGATGCTCGCGTAGGAGTGGACCCGCACGAGCGGGGACAGGATGGAGGAGTAGATGTGCGCCCCCGAGACGATGACACCGGGGGAGACGGCCGAGTTGAGTGCCTCGCCGATGCGGTCACCGCTGCCGTGCACGAACTTGGCCGGGGGATAGGGGCTGTGCTGGGTGTAGAGGGGCCACTCGTAGTTGTAGAGGTTGAAGACGGGCGTGATGGAGATGAGATCCATGTGCGCGTCGTAGTACGAGTCGATGGTCCCGACGTCGCGCCAGTAACCGCGGTCGCGCTCGGTCGAGCCGGGCACGACGTTGTTGGTGAAGTCGTAGACGCCGGCCTCGCCGCGCGAGACGAAGTCGGGCACGATGTCGCCGCCCATGTCGTTCTTGCTGTCGGGGTTGCCGCGGTCACGCGTGACGGCGGCCTCGAGGGCGTCGGCGGTGAAGACGTAGTTGCCCATCGACGCGAGGAACTCACCGGGGCTGTCGGGCAGCCCTTTGGCGTCCTTGGGCTTCTCGAGGAAGGCCGCGATCTTCTTCGGGTCGGCGTCGTCGACCTCGATGACACCGAACTGGTCCGACAGGGAGAGCGGTTGGCGGATGGCGGCCACGGTGCACGGGGCCCCGGTCTCCAGGTGCTGGTCCACCATCTGGCTGAAGTCCATGCGGTAGACGTTGTCGGCGCCGACGACCACGACGATGTCGGGTCGCTCGTCGTGCACGAGGTTGAGGCTCTGGAAGATCGCGTCCGCCGACCCGAGGTACCAGTTCTTGTCGACGCGCTGCTGGGCCGGGACCGTCGTCACGTAGTTGCCCAGGAGCGTCGACATGCGCCAGGTCTTCGTCACGTGGGCGTCGAGGCTGTGCGACTTGTACTGCGTCAGCACGACCACCTTGAGGTAGCCGGAGTTGACGACGTTGGACAG
>JBBRGO010000202.1:0-6169 GCA_038224055.1 Actinomycetales bacterium | reverse complement strand
AGATCTCCGCGCTGCGCCGGCGCGCGTCGACCCTGGTGGAGTCGCGGCTGCACCGCGCCGCAGACGAGGACGTCCACCTGCGCCGGCAGGTGACCGCCCAGTCCCCCCAGTCGACCCACGAGCGCGGGTATGCCGTCGTCCAGCACCGCGACGGCCGCGTGGTCTTGGACCGCGACGACGTCGGCGCCGACGAGCTGCTGCGGGTCCGGGTCGCTCGCGGCGACTTCGGGGTGCGCCCGGTCACCGGTCCCGACACCAGCCGCGACGCCAGCCGCGCCGGCGGCCCGACGCAGGACGCCGCCACTGCCGCTACTGCCCCGAGTCCCGACGACACCGCTTCCGACGCATGAACCCCGAGGAGACCCCGATGACCGACGCCGCCTCCGCTCCCGACGTGGCCGACATCCCCGTCGTCCAGGCCCTGCGCTACGAGCAGGCCCGGGAGGAGCTCGTCGCGATCGTCGGCCGGCTCGAGGCCGGTCAGGCCCCGCTCGAGGACTCGATGCAGCTCTGGCGCCGGGGCGAGGCCCTCGCCGCGCACTGCGCCGCGTGGCTCGACGGCGCCCAGGCCGAGATCGAGGAGGCGACCCGACCCCGTCAGGACCCGCCCGCCCCCACCGACCGGACCGACCGGGCCGACCGGGCCGACGCTGCTACGCCGACTCACGCCGACGACGCGGTCTTCGACGAGGACGCCTGAGCGACCCGCTGCTGCCCCCCTCCCCGCTGCGCAGGTGGGTGGCGGAGGGTGGTCAGGGTTTCGGGGTGACCTTTTCGAGCGCCCCCACGAGGGTCCTCAGCTCGTCCTCGCTCGCGGTGCCGCTCGCGACGACCGTCAGTCCGTCGGCGCCGGCCCCACGCTCGACGTAGCCGATCTGCGAGCCGTCGCCAGCGGCATACCGCTCGAACGTGCGACCGGCGAGTGCGACGTTCCCGGTGGGCGGGGAGTCGTTGACCGAGCGCGCGACCCAGCCGTCGGTGACGGCCACGGCCTGCTTGAGCGCGATGTCCTTGCCCGCCGGGGTCGCCCAGACGGTCGTGAAGGTGGGGACCTTCTCGGTGCCCGGGGCGTAGGTCGCCACCGTCGGCACCCAGCCGTCGCCGAGCCCCGTCGGCAGCTCGACGGGCCAGCCGGTCTGGGTGGCGGTGAACTCCGCCTTGGAGAGGGCATCGACGGCGGGACGCTCCACCCGGTCGATGCGCGGCACGATCGCGAAGAGGCCGAGCACGAAGAGGCCGATGACGAGCAGGGAGCGAAGCAGGTTGGACGTCGATCCCATCGAGTAGGCGCTGCGCCGCGGCGGGGCGGCGGCGGCCGGCTCGGGCGCCTGCTCGGACGTCGGCGGTGTGCTCATGGCCCCATCGTCCCTGACGCGAGGAAGCGGTCCAAACCCGGTCCGGCTCACCGCTAGGCTGGCGCCGACCCGCTCAGCGCCGACGGAGGACCTCGTGAAGAACCCCAGCAAGCCCGATCGCAACCTCGCCCTCGAGCTCGTGCGGGTCACCGAGGCCGCCGCGATGGCGGGAGGTCGATGGGTCGGGCGCGGAGAGAAGAACACCGCCGACGGCGCCGCCGTCGAGGCGATGCGCGCGATGATCTCGACGGTGAGCATGCGCGGCACCGTCGTCATCGGTGAGGGCGAGAAGGACAACGCCCCGATGCTCTACAACGGTGAGCTCGTCGGGGACGGGACCGGCCCCGAGGTCGACGTCGCGGTCGACCCCATCGACGGGACGACGCTCACGGCGAAGGGGATGCCCAACGCCGTCGCGGTCATGGCCGTCGCCGACCGGGGCGCGATGTACGACCCGTCCGCCGTCTTCTACATGGACAAGCTGGCGACCGGCCCGGACGCTGCCGACGTCGTCGACATCAGGCTTCCCGTCGCCGAGAACATCCGCCGCATCGCCAAGGCCAAGCACGAGACGAACGCCGACGTCACCGTCGTCATCCTCGACCGTCCGCGCCACGCCGAGCTCGCCGAGCAGGTCCGACGGGCCGGGGCCCGCATCCGCTACATCGTCGACGGGGACGTCGCGGGGGCCGTCATGGCCGCTCGTCCCGACACCGGTGTCGACCTGCTCCTCGGCATCGGTGGCACCCCCGAGGGGATCATCGCCGCCTGCGCGATCAAGTGCGTCGGGGGCGTCATCCAGGGCCGGCTCTGGCCCAAGGACGACGACGAGCGCCAGCGGGCCCTTGACGCCGGCCACGACCTCGACCGGGTGCTCTCGACGAACGACCTCGTCACGGGTGACTGCTTCTTCGTCGCCACGGGCATCACCGACGGTGAGCTGCTGCGGGGCGTGCGTTACGGCGCCCAGTCGGCCCGGACCAACTCGCTCGTGATGCGCTCGCGCAGCGGGACGATCCGCACGATCGACAGCCAGCACCGCTTCGACCGGCCCGGCTGGTTCGGCAGCACGGACATGATGGAGGACTGAGATGACCGGGACCGCCGCTTCCGCCGGCCACAGCGGCCACAGCGAGCCCCGCGTCCTCGTCGTCGGTGAGGCCCTCGTCGATGCCGTGACGGCGCCCGGCGGCGACGTCGTCGAGCACGTCGGCGGCAGCCCCGCCAACGTCGCCTTCGGTCTCGCCGCCCTCGACCACGACGTCGACCTCGCCACGTGGATCGCCACCGACGAGCGCGGTAGGCGCATCGAGGAGGTATGCCGGTCGAAGGGTGTCGCGCTCACCCCCGGCTCGCAGGGCGCGCCCTTCACGTCCGTCGCCCACGCGACGCTCGACGGCTCCGGCGCCGCGAGCTACGTCTTCGACCTCGAGTGGCAGCTGAGCGCCGTGCCGGATCTGTCGACCTACGGCCACCTCCACACGGGGAGCATCGCGGCCGTCCTCGAGCCGGGCGGCTCGTCGGTGCGCGCGACGATGACGGCCGCCCGGGCCACGGCGACCGTCTCCTACGACCCCAACGCCCGCCCGAGCCTGATGGGGGACGCGGCGCACGCCCGCTCACTCATCGAGGAGGGCATCGCCTCCTCCGACGTCGTCAAGCTGAGCGACGAGGACGTCGCCTGGCTCTGCCCCGGACAGTCGGTCGGCGAGGCCCTCGACGGGTGGGGCAGCCTCGGGCCGGCCGTCCTCGTCGTCACGCGCGGCGGCGACGGAGCGACGGTGCGCATCGCCTCGACCGGCGAGGAGGTCACGCTGCCCGCGCCGACGGTCCAGGTCGTCGACACCGTCGGCGCCGGCGACTCCTTCATGGCGGGGCTCGTCTCCGGCCTGCTCGATGCCGGTCTGCTCGGTGGCCCGCAGGCGCGGGCCGCCCTGCACGCGGCCGGGCTCTCCGCCGTGGTCCCGGCGGTCGAGAGGGCCCTGTCGACCGGCGCCCAGACCGTGGAGCGTGCCGGCGCCTACGCCCCGACGCGCGGGGACCTCGCCTGACTGCGGGCGGTCCACGCCCCGCCCTCGGCAGGGACGCTCCCTCGGAAGGCGGTCAACGGCATCCGGCCGCCGTCGCGAGGAGCGCTGCGCCATCACGTCCGTCAAGCTCGGTTGCGACTCGGTCACGCCCTTGGCCACAGGTGTCTGCGGCACTGGACCGGCTCCCGGGGAGACGGTAGACATGTTGACGTGATGCCCGCGGCGAGCGCCGCGGGGGTACGTGGGGACCTGAACGCGCACATCTCAACGACGAGGAGCGACCATGAGCGGTATCCCGAGAAGGGCTTTGATGGTAGGAGGTGCGGTCGCTGCGTCGGCGGCCCTGCTCTCCGGCTGCCTGCAGAACCCGAACGGCGGCGCGGGCGGGGAAGGTGGCAGCGGCGCCGGCGGCGGCTTCGTCAGCAGCGGCTCCACCCCGAACGACAAGGTCGTGACGATCCTCGGAGCCTTCGGCGGCGACGATGAGAAGAACTTCAACGCCTCGCTCGCCGACTTCCAGAAGAGCAGCGGCATCAAGATCCAGTACACGTCCGACCAGGACTTCACCACCACGATCAAGCAGAAGGTGAACTCGGGCGACTCACCCGACATCGGCATCTTCCCCCAGCCCGGTGGCCTCCTCGAGTTCGCGGCGCAGAAGAAGGTGCAGCCGGTCGACTCCTACCTCGACTACGACAAGCTCAACACCACCCTGCTGCCGGGCTTCCTCGATGCCAGCCGCTACAAGGGCCGCGTCTACGGGGCGCCGATGCGCAACGCCGTCAAGAGCATCGTCTGGTACCCGAAGAAGGCCTACGACGACGCCGGCTACTCGACGTCGCCGAAGACGATCCAGGACCTCCAGACCAACGTCGCGCAGAAGATCATCGACAAGGGGGTCACCCCGTGGTGCGTCGGCTGGGAGTCAGCGCAGGCCACCGGCTGGGTCGGCACCGACTGGGTGGAGGAGTACATGCTGCGCATGTACGGCCCGGACGTCTACGACGACTGGACCTCCCACCGGATGCCGTTCAACGACCCCAAGGTCGTCAAGGCCCTCGACGAGGTCGGCAAGATCCTCAAGGACCCCAAGGAGGTCCTCGGCGGAACCAAGGGCGTGCTCAACACGGCCTTCGCCAACGCGATGACCCCCGCCTTCTCGAACCCGCCGAAGTGCTACCTGCACCGTCAGGGCAACTTCGCGACGACCTTCTACCCGAAGAACGTCCAGGCTGACCTCGACAACCAGGTGGGCATCTACGTCTTCCCGCCCTACGAGGGCGGTTTCAAGGGCCAGTCGATCCTCGGCGGCGGCGACCTCGCAGCCCTGTTCAACGGCAACGACCCCGACGCGAAGAAGGTGATGGAGTTCATCACCTCCGACAAGTTCGGTGCCCCGTGGGCCAAGGCCGGCGGCTGGCTCTCACCGCACAAGACCTTCGACGTGAGCAACTACCCGAACGAGACGACGCGCAAGATCGCCCAGATCGCCAATGATGCCGACGTGCTGCGCTTCGACGGGTCGGACCTCATGCCCAAGGCCGTCGGGTCGGGCACCTTCTGGAGCGAGATGGTCAAGTGGGAGAACGGCCAGTCGTCCCAGGTCACGGCCGACGCCATCGAAGCCTCCTGGCCGAAGTCATGACGACCGACACGAGCGCCGCGCCCCAACGCATGCGATCCCGGTCCGACGAGGAAGCTCAGCGCTCGCTCCAGCTCAACCCCGCCAAGGTCGCCATCGGGATCGTCGGCATGGTGGTCATCGTCTGGGCACTGGCGAACATGTTCCTCGCCTTCGGCTACTACCCCGACAAGTTCGGCAACAAGATCATCATCGGGCTGCTCGCCATCGTCGGCGGCGTGGGCGGCGCCGCGGCCCTGTTCTACTTCCTCAACACGTTCGTCGAGGGCCTACCTCGTCGACTGTCCGAGGGTTTCATTCCCTACGCCTTCGTGCTACCCGGCCTGGCGCTCGTCGGGCTGATGCTCATCTACCCGACGTTCCAGACGGTGAACTACTCGTTCGCCAACTCCAACAGCACGGCATACGTCGGGCTGCAGAACTACAAGACGATCTTCGGCGACAGCGGTTTCTGGACGGCGATCGGCAACAACATCCTGTGGCTGCTGATCGTGCCGGCGGTGGTGGTCGCGCTGGGCGTCATCGTCGCGGTGCTCGCCGACAAGCTGTCGGCGACGGGCGAGAAGGTCGCCAAGAGCATGATCTTCCTGCCGATGGCCATCTCGTTCGTCGGCGCGTCGGCGATCTGGGGCCTCATCTACGCCTACAACAACCCGGGCCAGGCCCAGACCGGTCTGCTCAACGCGATCGTCGTCGGCCTCGGCGGTCAGCCGCAGACCTGGCTCGCCCTGAGCACGGCCAAGCTCAACTCGATCCTGCTCATGGTCATCCTCATCTGGCTGCAGGTCGGTTTCGGGATGGTGCTGCTGAGCTCGGCCATCAAGGGCGTGCCCGAGGACACGATCGAGGCGGCTCGCATCGACGGGGCCAGCGAGCTGCAGATCTTCTGGAAGGTGATCGTGCCGCAGATCAGGGGGACGATCATCACGGTGTTCGTGACGGTCTTCATCCTCGTGCTCAAGGTCTTCGACATCGTCTACGTCACGACGAACGGCGCCTATGGCACCGACGTCATCGCCAACCTGTTCTTCAACAAGCTGTTCGCAGCGAGTGAGGCGGGTCAGGCCACGGCGATCGTCGTCGTGCTCCTGCTGGCGGTCATCCCGCTCATCTGGTTCCAGATCAAGCACTTCAAGGACGAG
>JBBRGO010000201.1:0-6217 GCA_038224055.1 Actinomycetales bacterium | reverse complement strand
GCGACGGATCCCTCGACGTTGCCCCCGTTGGCGGCAGCCATGTCGACGATGACCGAGCCGGCCTTCATCGTCGCCACCATCTCAGCGGTGATGAGGCGTGGCGCCGGGCGGCCGGGGATGAGCGCCGTCGTGACGATGATGTCGACGTCCGGCGCCTGGGCGGCATACAGCTCTGCGGCCCGTCGGTTGTAGTCCTCGCCCATCTCCTTGGCGTAGCCGTCGCTGCTCGGCCCCGAGTCCGCCGCGGCCACGGCGAGGAAGTCCGCGCCCATCGACTCGACCTGCTCGGCGACCTCGGCGCGAGCATCCGTCGCCCGGACGATGGCGCCGAGCGACCGCGCCGTGCCGATCGCGGCGAGCCCTGCCACTCCGGCCCCGACGACGAGGACCCTCGCCGGGGGCACCTTCCCCGCGGCGGTGACCTGGCCGGTGAAGAACGACCCGAACTCGTGGGCGGCCTCGATGACGGCGCGGTAGCCGGCGATGTTCGCCATGGACGAGAGCACGTCGAGCGACTGCGCCCGGCTGATGCGCGGCACCGCGTCCATGGCCATCGCGGTGACCCCGGCGGCCCTCAGCTTCTCGACGAGCTCCGGGCTGATCGCGGGGGCCATCAGCCCGACGAGCGTCGTGCCGGGGTGCAGCTCGGAGATCTCGGCGTCGGTGGGCGGATTGACTCGGTGCACGATCTCCGAGGCGTGGACCTGCGCGCGGCCGGCCACCCGCGCGCCTGCCGCGACGTAGGACGCATCGTCGAAGCTCGCCGCGAGACCGGCGTCGGACTCGACGACGACCTCGTAGCCGAGACCGACGAGCTGCCCGACGGTCTTGGGTGTGGCGGCAACGCGCGTCTCACGGGCACGCGTCTCGCGTGGGACACCAATCTGCACGGGAGGGGCTCCTTCGTGGGGGGCTCGTGGACACGAACCTAGAGCAAGACTCCCGCCGAACGGGGCCAGTGCCGTCGTGATCACACCGTATGCCGCCGAGCGCGCGTCGCGACCGCGGTGACCACCCAGCGGGCGACCTCGACCCCTGACCCCGCACGCACCCGGTGAGCGCGCGGTCAGGGATCGGCAAGGAGCGCGTCGGCGAGGGCCGCGTCCATGACGACGCTGTTGACGAGGCACCCGCGCAGGGCCGCACGCACCGCGACGCTCTTGGCCTCCCCGGACACGATGGCGAGGACCTCGTCGATGCCCCGCAGCACCCCCGGGCTCATCGTGACGACCCGCCCGGCGAGGGGTGGGTCGACGAGCCGCCCCTCCCCGTCGAAGAAGACCCCCGCGAGCTCGCCGACGACGCCGAGGTCGCGGATCGAGTCCTGGTCCTCGGGCGAGACCGCGTCGAACAGGGTGGACAGGCCTGCCTCCCAGGCGCCCACCCCCACCACGGCATGGGTGACCCGAGAGGCCTGGGCGAGCACCCTGGCCACCTGCGGTTCCCGCTTGAGGGTCGCCGCTCCCGCTGCGTCGTCGAGCAGGAGCGGGGCGTAGAAGACCGACGAGCCGCCGCCGGCCAAGCGTGCGACGCGACGCACGATGTCCACCGCGCTGCTGTCGTGACCGGCGACCTGCAACGCCCCACTGAGCTGGATCACCTCGATCCTGGGCAGGTCGCGCAGGAGCAGGGTCATCGTGTCGACCGACCGGGACCACGGCAGTCCCAGGACGTCTGTCTCCGTGAGGATCTCGGTCAGCAGCTGCGCCGCCTCAGCGCCGAGATGATCGGCCAGGGTGTGTTCCTCCACGCGAGAGCCGTCGATGACGACGGCGTGTCGCAGGCCGTAGGCCTCCTGGAGCCGGGCCGAGCGGTCGAGGTCGAGGTCCCCCGAGGCGACGATCTCGATGCGGACGATGCCCAGCTCGCGAGCCTGGTCGATCAGTCGCGCCACCTTGAAGCGACTGATCCCCAGCGCGTCGGCGATCTCGATCTTGGACTCGCCGTTGAGGTAGTGACGCCGGGCCACGACAGCGGCCATCACCAGCTCGGCCGGGCCGCGGCGTTCCTTCGTCATCGCTCTCACCTCGCAGAGTCTGTCGCCTTGGACCTTCCGGCGCGAACGAACCGCGCGGACTCGGTTCGGCGTGAGCCCTGACCAACCTGTTGACACCAGTGTCGAGAGTCACTTTACTCATATGTGCACTGACCCGCTCACGTGAGCGGCACTCGATGAGGAGGACGGCGTGCAACCGAATACACACCGCGCGAAGCGACGGGTCACCACGACCGGCACGGTCGCGCTCACGGCCGGGCTCGTGGCAAGTCTCTCGGCCTGCGCGGGCTGGGGCGGCGGCGTCGGAGGCGGCGGCAACGACAGCATCAACGTGCTCATGGTCAACAACCCCCAGATGGTCGACCTGCAGCAGCTGACGGCCGACAACTTCACGAAACAGACCGGCATCTCGGTCAACTTCACGGTGCTGCCCGAGAACGACGTGCGCGACAAGATCAGCCAGGAGTTCTCGAGCCAGGCCGGCCAGTACGACGTCGCCACGGTCAGCAACTTCGAGATCCCGATCTACGCGAAGGCCAAATGGCTCAGCCCGCTCGACCCCTTCTTGGCCCAGGACACGGCATTCGACCAGGCCGACATCCTCAAGCCGATGCAGGTCTCGCTCTCGTCCGACGGCAAGGTGTACGGCGAGCCGTTCTACGGCGAGTCGTCGTTCCTGATGTACCGCAAGGACATCCTGAAGGAGAAGGGCATCACGATGCCCGAGAAGCCGACGTGGCAGGAGGTCGCCGACATCGCGGCCAAGGTCGACGGGGCGAAGCCGGGCATGGCTGGCATCTGCCTGCGCGGTCAACCGGGCTGGGGGCAGATCTTCGCGCCCCTCACCACCGTGGTCAACACCTTCGGGGGCACGTGGTTCGAGAAGGACTGGACCCCCGGCGTCAACGCACCCCCCTTCAAGGAGGCCGTTCAGTTCTATGTCGACCTGGTGCGGGCGCACGGTGAGAAGGGCGCCCCGCAGGCCGGTTTCACCGAGTGCCTCAACAACCTCACGCAGGGATCTGCAGCGATGTGGTACGACGCAACCTCAGCCGCCGGTTCGCTCGAGGCACCGGGGTCGCCGGTCAAGGGCAAGCTCGGTTACGTCGCGGCCCCCGTCGTCAAGACGAAGAGCTCCGGCTGGCTCTACGCCTGGTCGTGGGGCATCCAGGCTGCGAGCACCAAGCAGGAGAACGCGTGGAAGTTCGTCTCCTGGGCCTCGGGCAAGGACTACGAGAAGCTCGTCGGCAACACGCTCGGCTGGTCTCGCGTTCCTGCTGGCAAGCGTGCCTCGACCTACGAGATCCCCGAGTACCTCGAGGCCGCTTCGGCGTTCGCGGCTCCCACCAAGGCCGCTATCGAGGCAGCGGACCCGGCCAACCCCGGAGTCCAGCCGCGGCCGGCCATCGGGATCCAGTTCGTCGACATCCCCGAGTTCCCCGACCTGGGCACCCAAGTCAGTCAGGACGTCAGCGCGGCGATCGCCGGCCAGACCACGGTGGGCGAAGCCCTCGACAAGGGCCAACGGATCGCGGAAGACGTCGCCGAGCGCTACCAGTCCAGGGAGAAGAAGTGAGCACCGCAACCACCGAGCCCCCGGCCGGCTCGTCCTCGCCGAGGGTTGCCGACCCCAAGCCGAACACGCAGCTGGCGCGGGCCGGTAGGTGGGCGCGCCGGGCCCCGCTGCTGCCCGCCCTGATCTTTGTCATCCTCATGACGCAGCTTCCGTTCCTGGCCACGCTCGTCATCTCGTTCATGAACTGGAACGCCTACTACCCCGACGAGCGCGGCTTCGCCGGTTTCGACAACTTCAAACGGGTGTTCACCGACGTCAACGCCCGACAGGCTGTCGTCGTCACGATCGTGCTCACCTTGGCCGTCGTGCTCATCAGCCTCCTGCTCGGGCTTGGCATCGCGTTGTTGCTCGACCGGAAGTTCCGCGGTCGCGGCATCGTGCGCACCCTGATGATCACCCCGTTCCTCATCGTGCCAATCGCCGCCGCCCTGCTCTGGAAGCACGCGCTCTACAACCCGGAGTACGGCTTGTTCAACGGCGCCCTGAAGTTCGTCTTTGGCGACAACGCGCCTCAACCCGACTGGATCAGCAACAACCCGCTCTGGGCCATCATCGCGGCGCTCGTGTGGCAGTGGACCCCGTTCATGATGCTGATCCTGCTGGCCGGGCTGCAAGGCCGACCTCTCGACGTCGTCGAAGCCGCCCGCATCGACGGGGCCAACGGCTGGCAGATCTTCAAGAGCATGACCCTGCCCCACCTGCGTCAGTACATCGAGCTGTCGGGTCTGCTCGGCGCGATCTACGTCGTGCAGAACTTCGACCATGTTTTCACGATCACTTCCGGCGGTCTCGGCACGGCGAACCTGCCCTACTTCATCTACCAGACCTTCTACACCGCCCAGGACTACGGACGGGCCTCGGCCGCCGGCGTCGTCGTCGTCATCGGCACCATCATCATTGCCACCTTCGCCCTGAGAACCGTGTTCAGCCTGTTCACCGAGGAGTCCCGATGAGCGCCAGCACCCCGGTCACCCCCGAAACCTCCGGGGGCCCGGCGCCCCGGAGCGTCGGGGCACCCAAGCCGATTCAGAGCGCGGAGATCAACCACCGCAAGGCACCACGCAGCCACGGGGTACTCGGTCTGCTGGCGTGGGTGATCGGCATCCTCTTCGCGCTGCCGGTGGCCTGGATGATCCTCACCTCGCTCCACAGTGAGACCGACGCCGCCACCAACCCACCGAGCCTCTTCGCGCCGCTCGGCCTGGAGGGCTACAAGGCCTTCTTCGACGCCGGCCCCTGGCCGTCCCTGCTCAACTCGCTCACGGCCAGCGTGATCTCCACGATCTTGGTGCTCCTGCTCGCCTTCCCGGCCGCGTACGCCCTCTCGATCCGGCCGGTAAAGGCCTGGACGGACGTGCTGTTCTTCTTCCTGAGCACGAAGATGCTGCCGATCGTCGCCGGCATCCTGCCGCTGTACCTCTTCGCCCAGAAGACTCACCTGCTCGACAACATCTGGTGGCTGATCCTGCTGTACACCTCGATGAACCTCCCGATCGCGATCTGGATGCTGCGCAGCTTCCTCGCCGAGGTACCGATCGAGATGCTCGAGGCCGCTCAGATCGACGGCGCCAGCCTGATCCGCACGCTGAAGGACGTCATCGCGCCGGTGGTCATGCCCGGCATCGCTGCGGCGGCACTGATCGCCTTCATCTTCAGCTGGAACGAGCTGTTGCTCGCTCGAGTGCTCACCGGCACGGTCGCCGGAACGGCACCGGTGTTCCTCACCGGATTCGTCACCAGCCAAGGCCTGTTCCTGGCCAAGGTGTGCGCGGCCTCACTGGTGGTCTCGCTGCCCGTGCTCGCGGCCGGCTTTGCCGCGCAGGACAAGCTCGTCCAGGGCCTGTCGATGGGAGCCGTCAAGTGACCGCCCTGCGCGCAGCGACGCTGGCGGAGATCGGGCGGCTCCACCAGGACGTCGGCACACCGGCATACGACCGGGGCGCGGTCACCGCGGGCATCGTCCACTTCGGCGTGGGCGGCTTCCACCGGGCCCACCAGGCGATGTACCTCGACCGGCTGATGTGCGACGGAGAGGCGCTCGACTGGGGGATCTGCGGGGTCGGCGCGCTAGAGCACGACAAGCGGATCATCGACACGCTCCGGGCGCAGGACGGTCTCTACACGCTCGTCGTCAAGCACCCCGACGGCCGCCGGGAGGCACGCGTCATCGGCAGCATCGTCGAGACGATGTTCGCCCCCGAAGACCCGCAGGCCGTCGTGGACCGGCTCGTCGACCCGCGGACCCGGATCGCCTCCCTCACCATCACCGAGGGGGGCTACCTCGTCAACCAGGTGACAGGGGAGTTCGACGCCACCGACGAGGCGATCCGGGCCGACCTCGTCGAGGGCGCGACGCCCCGGACGGTCTTCGGCTACATCGTGGCCGCCCTCGAGGCGCGACGGACGGCCGGGGCGGTGCCCTTCACCGTGATGTCGTGCGACAACCTGCCCGGCAACGGCGACGTGGCCCGGCGGATGATGACGGCCTTCGCCCGCCTCAAGGATCCCGCACTCGCGGACTGGATGGAGGAGCACGTCGCCTTCCCCAACGCGATGGTCGACCGGATCACGCCGGTGACGGCAGCCGAGGACATCTCCCGGCTCGCCGAGGACGACGGCATCGACGACGGGTGGCCCGTCGTCTG
>JBBRGO010000200.1:0-6257 GCA_038224055.1 Actinomycetales bacterium | reverse complement strand
TGCTCGGGCTGGGCGAGCCCCTCGTGGGGCGTCTCCTCGTCCACGACGCCCTCCGTCAGACGTGGGACACCCTCACCGTCCGAGCCGATCCCGCGTGCCCCGTCTGCGGCACCGACCCGTCGGTCACCGAGCTCATCGACTACGTCGAGTTCTGTGGTGTCCCGGGTGCCCCCACGTCGTCGCACGAGGGCGACCTTCCCGCGGTCTCCGTGCGCGAGATGGCCGCCGAGCTGGCCTCCGCCGCGGCTCCGCTGCTCGTCGACGTCCGCGGCGAGGAGGAGCGGGCCATCGCTCGCATTCCCGGGGCCGTGGCCATCCACCTCGACGACTTCCGCTCGGGTGCGGCCTTCGCCTCCCTCCCGCGCGACCGCAGGGTGCTGATCCACTGCAAGGTCGGAGGTCGGTCGGCGGAGGCGACGCGGCTGGCCCTCCGGGCGGGGCTGACGGACGTCGCGAACGTCGACGGCGGCATACTCGCCTACCTGAGGGAGATCGACCCCAGCCAGCCCGAGTACTGACCGAAGGGACGCCGCCGTGTCCGTGGAGGACCACGCCGAGCGCGTCCTCGATCTCGTCTCGCGCATCCCCCCGGGTCGGGTCCTCGCCTACGGCGACGTCGCCAACCGCCTCGGCGGCCTCGGCCCACGCACCGTCGGGACGGTGCTGAGCCGCTATGGGTCGGGGGTCCCGTGGTGGCGGGTCTGCCGGGCCGACGGGCGGCCGGCGCAGGGACTGGAGACCGAGGCGCTCGCACTCTGGCGCTCCGAGGGGACACCGCTCGTCGGGGGCGTGCTCACCGGCTCGCGCGCGGACATGGCCTCGGCCCGGTGGCCCGAGGCGGTGGCCGAGGACGCCTCGGCAACGGCCGTGGGCGGCGTGGGAGCGCGAGGCGCGGTGCACCACGTGGAGATCTGGGTGGGCGAGGTCGAGGCGGCCAAGCACGAGTGGGGCTGGCTGCTCGAGCGGCTCGGCTACCGCCTCGGGGACGACTGGGGCCACGGCCGGGCGTGGGAGCTCGGCTTGGTCTACGTCGTGGTCGAGTCCGGGCCCGACGTCGGGCCGGGCGGCCACGAGCGCACGCGACCCGGTGTCAACCACCTCGCCTTCCACGCGGGGTCCCGGAACGAGGTCGATGCCGTCGTCGACGCGCGCGCCGAGGGTGGCTGGTCGCTGCTCTTCGAGGACCGGCACCCGTATGCCGGGGGGCCGACGCACTACGCCGCCTACCTCGTGAACGGGGAGGGCTTCGAGGTGGAGCTCGTGGCGGACTGACCCGTCGGTCTCGTCGTGCCCGCTGTCGGGGCGCCGTGATGGAATCTGGGGCGTGGTCATCCTCCGTCGCGCTCCCGCCCTCGACCGGACCCAGGTCGACCTCGACGAGAGCCAACGCGCGGTGCTCGCCTCTCGGGCACCCCTGCTCCGAGTGCTCGGCGGCCCGGGGACCGGCAAGTCGACGCTCGCGGCCCGCCTCGTCGTCGACGGGGTGCACGGCGGCGCGCGAGCCGACGAGTGCCTCGTGCTCACCTCCACCCGGCCGGCCGCGGCCGCCCTGCGAGAGCGGGTGACGGCCCTGCTCGACGGGACGTCGACCGAGTCGCTGGCTCGGACCTGGCAGGCCTTCGGCTTCGGCGTGCTGCGGGCCGAGGCCTCCCTCCGAGGGGACCCGGCGCCGCGGCTGCTCAACGGGCCGGAGCAGGACGTCATCCTGCGTGACCTGCTCGCCGGCCACGCCGCCGGCGACGCACCCGGCCCGGAGTGGCCCGAGTCGGTGCGGGAGGCACTGGCGACCCGGGGCTTCCGCAACGAGCTGCGCGACCTGCTCATGCGTGCCGTGGAGCACGGCCAGGGGCCCGAGGAGCTCGAGACGCTCGGTCGCTCCCACGACCGCCCTGAGTGGGTCGCCGCGGCCCACATGCTGCGCGAGTACGACGAGGTGACGTCCTTCAGCCGCTACGGATCCTACGACCCGGCCTGGGTGCTCACCGCGACGGCCGACCGGCTCGAGGACGACGTGGAGGCGCTGGACCGGCTGCAGGAGCGGCTGCGGCTCGTCGTCGTCGACGACGCGCAGGAGCTGACGTCCGCGGCGGCCCGGCTGCTGCGGGTCGTCTCCGCGGGCGGACCGCGGGTCGTCCTCCTGGGCGACCCCGACGCGGCGGTCCAGACCTTCCGCGGGGCGGACCCGCGGTTCCTCGCCGACGGGTGGACGGACCTCACCCCGGCCGTGCCGATCGGCCGGGCGTCCGCTGACGCGGGCCCCGAGTCCGTCGTGCTGACCACCACGCACCGACTGCCGAAGCCGGTCGCCGCGGCCGCGGAGCGGGTCGCCCGGCGCATCGGAGCCCTCGGCGGGGGCACGCAGCGAGGGGCGCGGTCCACGCGCGGCGGTGGTGAGGTGACCGTCGCCCTGCTGCGGTCGGTCTCCCAGGAGGCGGGTCACATCGGCTCGGTCCTGCGCCGAGCCCACCTCGTCGACGGGGTGCCCTGGGACGCCATGGCGGTGGTGGTGCGGGGATCGGGCCGGGCCGCTGCCCTGCGGCGGATGCTCGTCGGCGCCGGCGTCCCGGTCGCCAGCGCCGCGAGCGAGACCCCGGTGCGGGACGAGAACGCCGTCCGGCCCCTGCTCTCGGCCCTCGGTGAGGTCCTCGCGATCGCCCGGGCCGACGGGCCCTTCCACCGGATCGACCCCGGGACGGCCGCCGACCTCGTCGGCTCCACTCTCGGGGGAGCCGACGCCGTGGGCCTGCGGCGGCTGCGGCGGGTGCTGCGTCAGGACGAGCTGTCGGGCGGCGGAGGTCGCACGAGCGACGAGCTGCTCGCGGAGCTGCTCCAGGAGCCCGCCCGCGCCCACCTGCTGGGCCCGGTGGCCCGCCCGGCCGCCCGGGTCGCCGACGCCATCGCGGCAGGGGTGCAGTCCGCCGCGGTCACCCCCGACGGCCGCTGGGCCTCCGGGGTGACCGCGGAATCCGTCCTCTGGGCCGTCTGGCACGGCGCGGGGGTCGCCGAGTCCTGGCGCCGCACCGCGCTCGGCGGTGGTCCCGGGTCGCACCGTGCGGACCGCGACCTCGACGCCGTCCTGGCGCTCTTCGATGCCGCCGGGTCGTTCGTCGACCGCCTCCCGCAGGCCGGCCCCGACCAGTTTCTCGACCACGTGACCGGCCAGGACGTCCCCGGCGACACGCTCGCCTCGCGAGCCCAGTCCGGTTCGGCGGTCGAGCTGCTCACGCCGCAGTCGGCGGCGGGACGGCAGTGGCGGGTCGTCGTCGTGGCCGGCGTCCAGGAGGGGGTCTGGCCGGACCTGCGCCTGCGTGGCTCGGTGCTCGGCTCCGAGGACCTCGTCGACGTCGTCTCCGGCCGTCCACGCAGCCTGCGGGCCGCGCAGTCGGCGGTGCGCTACGACGAGACCCGGCTCTTCCTCGTGGCGGTCACCCGCGCCACCGAGCGCCTGCTCGTGACCGCCGTCGGCAACGAGGACGAACAGCCGTCGGTCTACCTCGACCTCATCGACCCGCCACCGGGCCGCGGCCTCGACGACGAGGTGCGCAACCACGCCGACGTCGGCCGGTCCCTGACCCTCGCGGGGCTCGTCGGCGAGCTCCGGCGCGAGGCCGTGGACGTCGACCCCGGGGTGGCCGAGCCCGCCATCGCCCTGCTCGCGCGGGCGGCGCGCGCCGGCGTCCCGGGTGCCGACCCGGCGTCGTGGTGGGCCCTGCGCGTCCTGACGCGAGAGGACCCGGTGCGCGAGGCCGATGCGGTCGTGCGCGTCTCGCCCTCGAAGGTCGAGTACTTCCGGCAGTGCGGTCTGCGCTGGTTCCTCGGCGCCGTCGGGGGCGAGGGCCCGTCCCAGGGGGCGGCGACGATCGGCACCCTCGTCCACGACGTCGTCGCCGAGCAGCCCGACGCGCCGCTCGACCTGCTCCGCGCGCAGGTGGACGCCCGGTGGGGCCGTCTCGGGCTGCCGCCGGGGTGGGTCACCGACCGACGGCGCGCCGAGGCGCGCGACATGGTGGCGCGCTACGTGTCCTACCGCGAGCTCGCCGCGAAGGAGGGGTGGACGGCAGCCGGCGTCGAGTCCGACTTCACGGTGACCGTCGGCCGGGCCCGGGTCGCCGGCCGCGTGGACCGTCTCGAGCAGGACGGCGCGGGGCGACTGCGGGTCATCGACCTCAAGACCGGCACCGGCAAACCGACCCGTGCCGAGCTGGCCGAGCACGGCCAGCTCGCGGCCTACCAGGTCGCGGTCGAGTCGGGTGGCTTCGCCGAGCTCGGCGACGTCAGTGCCGGGGCCGCTCTCGTCCAGATCGGCAAGGGCGGGCTCACCGGGCTCCGTCCCGCGGTGCAGGAGCAGGACCCGATCCGCGACGCCGCCGACCCCGACTGGGCCCGGGCACTCGTCGTCGCGACGGCGGACGGGATGGGCGCTGCGCAGTTCACTGCGACACAGGGCAGCTGGTGCAAGACGTGCGCGCTCAAGGCGTCCTGCCCCGTGCAGCCGGAGGGGGAGTCGCTGTGACGGGCCACAGCGCCGTCGACATCGCGACCGCCCTCGACCAGCCCGTCCCCACGACCGAGCAGCAGGCGGTCATCGAGTCGGGCCGTCGGCCGCTGCTCGTCGTGGCCGGGGCCGGGTCGGGCAAGACCGAGACGATGGCGGCGCGCGTCGTCTGGCTCGTCGCCAACGGGCTCGTCGAGCCCGACCAGGTGCTCGGGCTCACCTTCACGCGCAAGGCCGCCGCCGAGCTCTCCCAGCGGATCGGGCAGCGACTCCGAGCGCTGGCCCGCACCGGTCTGTGGACCCCGCCGACCGATGACGGGACCGGTGCCGAGGTGCTCGGCGGGACCCCGACCGTCTCGACCTACCATGCGTATGCCGGACGCCTCGTTCGCGAGCACGCGCTGCGCGTGGGGATCGAGCCGGAGTTCCGGATGCTCACCGAGGCAGGGGCCTGGCAGCTCGCCGCCGAGGCCGTCAGCCGCTACGACGGACCGATGGACGAGGTGTCCAAGGCCGAGTCAACCGTCATCGATGCCGTGATGTCGCTCGCGGGGGAGATGGCCGAGCACGTGCGGGTCCCGCACGAGGTGGCACAGCACCTCGACGCTGTCATCGCGCGGTGGGAGGCCCTGCCCGACGGCGAGGGTCGGGGCGCGCTCGCCGGCGTGGTCGCGGCGCTCGCGGTGCTCCGTGAACGGCGCGCCGCGCTCCCGGTCGTGCAGCACTACCTCGACCTGAAGCGCGAGCGGGAGAGCCTTGACTTCGCCGACCAGATGGCGGTCGCGGCGGGCCTGTCCCGCTCGGTGCCGGAGGTCGGTTCCGTCGAGCGGTCGCGGTTCCGCGCGGTGCTCCTCGACGAGTTCCAGGACACCTCCGAGGCCCAGCTGTCCCTGCTGCACTCGCTCTTCCACGGCGGGGACGACCCGGTCGCCCTCACCGCCGTCGGCGACCCCAACCAGTCGATCTACGGCTGGCGCGGCGCGAGTGCCACCACCCTCGCCCGGTTCCCGGACGAGTTCGCCGACGCCGCGGGCCCCGCTGCGGTGCTGCCGCTGTCGACGAGCTGGCGCAACGACGCCCTCATCCTCGAGGCGGCCAACGTGACGGCGGGGCCGCTCGCGGCCGATCACGTGCGGCCGCTCCGGCCGCGACCGGGCGCCGGGCGGGGGACCGTCGCGGTGGCCCGGCTCGACTCGATCGCCGACGAGGCGGCTCACCTCGCCGACTGGATCGCCGCCGGCTGGCGCTCCCCGAGCGGTCGACGCACCAGCGCCTCCGCAGCCGTCCTGTGCCGGCGACGCTCCCACTTCCCCTTCGTCATCGACGCACTGCGCGCCCGGGGTCTCCCCGTCGAGGTCGTCGGGCTCGGTGGCCTGCTCATGACGCCCGAGATCGGCGATCTCGTCGCCACGCTCTCCGTGGTGCAGGACCCCTCGCGGGGAGACCAGCTGATGCGGCTACTCACCGGCCCGGTCGTCCGGCTGGGCACCGCCGACCTCGACGCCCTGTGGGCGTGGGCGCGGGAGCTGCACGACCGGCCCTGGCGCCCGGGGGCCACGCCGGGTCGCCCGGGGGCCACACCGGGTCGCCCGGCGACCATCCCGATCGAGATCGAGGAGCCGGCTCCGGCGCCGGCAGCAGAGGACACCGGCTCGGCCGGCGTGCGTCACGGTGACGACCTCGCCCCGGACAGCGCCGACGTGGCGAGCCTCGTCGACGCCCTCGGTGAGCTGCCCCGTCCCGGGTGGGTGGGTCGCGGCGG
>JBBRGO010000199.1:0-6267 GCA_038224055.1 Actinomycetales bacterium | reverse complement strand
GCTCCACGGCGCGCCGCCTCGATGGCGAGCGTGCCCCAGCCGGTCCCGATCTCGAGGACCCGGCTGCCCTCGACGACGTGGGCGTCGTCGAGGATCGCGTTGACCTTGCGCAGCTGCGCCTGCTCGAAGTCCTGGCCCTCGTGCGGCAGGTCACCGTCGAAGAGCGCCGAGCTGTAGCTCATCGTCTCGTCGAGGAAGGTGGCGAAGAGGTCGTTGCTGAGGTCGTAGTGCGCCTCGATGTTCTTGCGCGAGCCGAGCAGCGAGTTGCGTTGCGCCGTCGGGATGCGTCGGTCGACGACGCCGCGCAGGGCGAGCAGGCGCGGCGGGACGGCCGTCGTCATCCGCTCCGCGAACGGCAGGAGGACGTCGGCCAGGTCGGTGCCGGGGGCGGCCTTCCAGTCACCGGCCATGTAGGCCTCGCCGATGCCGATCTTCGGGTGGTGGGCGAGCCGCTCGAACAGCGCTGTGGGCCGGACGATCTCGAGTGTCGGGTAGCCGGCACGCGGCGAACCCCCGCCGAGCAGCTTCCCGTCGGGCATGAGCACGTCGACGGGCACGCGCCCGGCCACCTGGGCGACGATGCTGCGGGCCAATCGGGCTCGCAGGCAGAACGCACGGAACGCGGGCTTGCGCAGGCAGATCGGTTGGGTCATCGTCGTCATCGGACGGCCTCCTCGGGGTGTCGGGGTCGGGGTGCAACGGGCAGGCGGCGAAGCCACAGCCGGATGCCGTGCAGGCGGATCAGGGTGCTCACGCGTTGGGTCATCAGACCGTGGCGGCGGATGAGGGACAACAACCGGCGCGGCGTGGCCGGCGCCGGTGTGCCGGTGGTCACGGCGGAGAGGATGCGCTCTCCGTCGCGGTCGAGACGGACGGACACGCTGACGGTGTCCTGCTCGAGGACGAGCTGGACGGCATACGTCCCGGAGACGTCGTTGAAGGGCGAGACGTAGAACGCCTTGTCGACGCTGGCCGAACCGGACGGCGTGAGCTCGAGGAGGTAGGCGTGCCGCTCACCGTAGGTGTTGTGCACCTCGAAGACGACGGCGACGAGGGAGCCGTCGGGGCGCAGGCACCAGAAGACCGAGAGGGGGTCGAAGACGTGGCCGAGAACTCGCGCGTTCGCGAGCATGAGGATGCGATCCTCGGGAGCGAGGTCGATCTCCCGCGCGGCGAGGAAACGCTCGACGTCGCCGCGCAGTCCGCCCCCGAGACGGCCGCGATCGAGGTGGTCGGCAGCGTCGAAACGGGCGAACGCACTCAGCGGCCGAGGGAACTGGGGCAAACGGTCGACGTCGACGAGCCACTGGTAGTGCGGGTGCGCGAAGGTGTTGGTCAGCGGCTCCCGGCGGCTGTGCGTCACCGTCCCCTCGACGAGGGCGGGGACGGCCGGGGGCGACAGGCGGACGGTCGTTGCGCTCACCACGGCACCCCCAGGGACTGGGCGGCCTCGACGCCGGAGCGGCAGCCGTCCTCGTGGAAACCCCAGCCGAGGTGCGCACCGGCGAAGGCCAGGCGCTCCCCGCCGGCGGTGCGCAGGCGCTCCGCGGCGGCGACGGCCGCTCGGGTGAAGATCGGGTGGTCGTAGGTCATCCGCGCGGTGACGCGGGCCGGGTCGATGGTGCCCTCGGGGTTGAGGGTGACGACGTGGTCGTCCACGTCGTCCAGCCCCATCAGCCGGTTCATCCAGTAGCTGACCGTCACGTCGGGGGCCGGGGCGTTGCAGCCGCGCATCCGGTAGTTCCACGAGGCGCGGGCCTCGGGCGCCGTCGGCAGCACGGACGAGTCGCGGTGCAGCCAGGTCTCGTTGCGGGAGTAGCGGATCGCCCCGAGGTCGCGCTTCTCCTCCGGGGTCGCGTCGGCCAGGAGGGTGAGGGCCTGGTCTGCGTGCGTCGCGATGACTGCGCGGTCGAAGGTCCGCATCGGGTCGCCGGCGGCGCGCACGTCCACACCGTCGTCGTGCCGGGTCACGTCGGTCACCCGCGCCGTCCTCCTCACGTCGGGAAGCCGCTCGACCAGACGGTCGACGTAGGTCCCGGACCCTCCGGTGACCGTGCGCCAGGTGGGCGACCCCGTCACCGTCAGCATGCCGTGGTGGTCGAGGAACCGGAAGAGATGACGTGCCGGGTAGGTCGCGGCGTCGAGGTCGCCGCTCGACCACACGCAGGCGACGAGCGGGATGGCGAAGTGCCGGACGAAGTGGGTGGAGAAGCCTTCGGCCGCAAGGAACTCGCCCCACGTCGGGTCAGTCGAGTCGTCGTCGAGCAGACGGAGCGCGGCCCTGTGGAAGCGCGGGACCTCGGCGAGCATCCGCAGGTGGCGCGGGTCGAGGATCCGGCGCTTCTGGGCGAACATCCCCTTGACGCCGCGCCCACCGGCATACGACAGGCCACAGCCCTCACACGTGATCGACATGCTCATCTCGGTCGGCTGGGTCGCGACGTCCAGCTCGCTGAAGAGGCGCAGCAGGTGCGGGTAGGTCTTCTCGTTGTGCACGATGAAGCCGCTGTCGATCCGCAGGCTCGGCCCGCCTCCGGTGCGTGCGGTCACGTCGTGGGTGTGGGCGTGTCCGCCGAGGCGCTGGTCGGCCTCGAAGAGGGTCACGTCGTGCGTGGCGCTGAGGACGTGGGCGGCCGTGAGGCCCGAGACACCGGCGCCGATGACGGCGGCCGTGGGCCTGTTGCTGGTCGAAGCGTTCACCGAGTTCCTCCTGGTCGTGCGTGTCCCGAGTAGTTCGGTGTCGCGGGCCCATCGGATTGTCCAACGAGCAACCACACCGTATGGTGGCTGTCCAAGGTCTGTCAAAGGTTTGGAGAAGGCATGGACATCGTTCGCACCGTCACCGTCGACCGGCCGGTCGACGCCGTCTTCGGCTATCTCAGCGACTTCACGACAACGACCCAGTGGGACCCCGGAACGGTCCGCACCGAGCGGGTGTCCGGTGACGGTGGGGTGGGCACCCGCTATCGCAACACCTCGAAGTTCCTCGGCCGTGAGACCGAGCTCGACTACCTCGTCACCGAGCTCGAGCCCGGTCGGCGCATCGCCCTCCGCGGTGAGAACGCGACGGTCGTGGCCAACGACACGATGACCTTCGTCGAGGCTCCCACCTCCGGCGGGACGGGCACGACGGTCACCTACCACGCGGCATTCGAGCTCAAGGGACTCGCGCGGTTTGCCGCCCCCCTGCTCGCCCCAGCGTTCCGCAAGCTGGGGGACGCGGCCGAGAAGGGGCTGCGATCGGCCCTGTCGACCCTCTGACGGGTATCAGGATGTACACGATCAAGCGCGCTGCCGAGCTGACCGGCATCAGCGTCGCCACCCTCCGGGCGTGGGAGCGCCGCTACGGAGTCGTCAGCCCGCGGCGCTCCGAGGGGGGCTATCGGCTCTACGACGCCGACGACGTGCGGGCGCTCGCGATCATGAACTCGCTCGTCAACGAGGGCTGGTCGGCTCGCCAGGCGGCGGCCGAGACGACGGCGAGGCTCACCGGTGACGACCCCGAGTCCGATCGGGGTCGACCGATGGCCCCGGTCGTGCCGTTGGCGTCCGTCCCCGCGTCCGCGTCACCGAAGGCGCGCAGAGCGGCCGACGACATCGAGGCCCTCATCGCCGCGGCGGAGCGTCTCGACCCAGCAGCCGTCTCCGACGTGCTCGATACCCGGTTCGCCATCGCCAGCTACGAGCTCGTCGTCGACGACTGGCTCATGCCTGCCCTCGGGGCGGTCGGCCAGGCCTGGGCGGCGGGCCGGCTCAGCATCGCCGGTGAGCACCTCGTCTCGTATGCCGTCCAGCGCCGTCTCGCCGCCTTCTACGAGGCGGCATCGGGCCGGGCCGACGGGCCGACGGTCCTCATCGGTCTGCCGCCCGACTGCCGGCACGAGCTCGGCCTGCTCGCCTTCGCCGTGTCGGCCCGGCGCGCCGGTCTGGCCACGGTCTACGTCGGCGCCGACCTGCCCGCCCACGACTGGGTGCCCGCCGTGCGCACCCGCGGCGCCGACGGCGTCGTGCTGGCCGTGCCCCGGCGCATCGACATCGGGTCGACCCAGCTCATCGCGACCCGACTGCTCGCCTCCCACCCCCAGGTCGTCATCGGCCTCGGCGGGCGCTTCCAGGACGCCGTCGAGAAGGGCTGCGTGCCGCTCGGACACTCGATCGGCCTCGCCGTCAGCGAGCTGCGCAACCGGCTGCGTCGCACGGCGTGAGGGCCGGTTCGGCGACGACCCGGTTCGCCGCGGGGTCCGTTGCCGGGATCGCGTTCTTCGCGATCGTCACGGTGGCACTGCCCTTCGCCCAGGCCGACCACGTCGTGGCGCGAGACTCCGTCAGCTCGCTCGTGCTCGGGCCCTGGGGGTGGCTCCAGACGATCGCCTTCTGGGTCGTCGGCGCGGCCACGTGCTCACTCGGGCTGGCTCTGCGACGACACACGGGGGCGCGGGTAGGTCCGACGCTGCTGCTCGTCGCCGGTCTCCTCGACGGGGTGCTCGCCAGTTTCGTCACCGGCCTCCCCGGGCAGCCGCTGACGACGGGCAACCGGGTGCACTCCCTCGCTGCGACCGGGTCGCTGGGGCTCAGCGTCCTGACCATGTTCGTGCTCGCCGTGACGCTGTGGGCCTCCCCCCGGTGGCGGGGCTGCGCACGCGTGAGCGCGGCGTGGGGCGTCGCGACCGTCCTCGCCTTCGTCGGCATCCAGATCGGCACCGGTCAGTTCGGTCTCAGTGAGCGCCTGCTCCTGCTCGGCGTCAACAGCTGGCAGGCTGCCGCGGCGCTCGCGGTGCTGACCGACGAATGGCGACGGTCGTCACACGGTGGGCGCCCCCGGATCCACTCCCACTGAGACCGCCCGGGTGGAGGATGGGAGGGGGAGGACGGTCCTCCCCACCGAGGAGACAAGCAGATGCCCGCACCGAGCCCGGGATATTCGATCACCGTCCGTGTCGAGCTCCCCGCCGGGGCCACGGCCACCGCGGCCCTCACCGGGGCGGTGGGGTCCGTCGGGGCGGCTCTCACGGCACTCGACGTCGCGGAGAGCCGCACCGACCGCCTCGTTGTCGACGTCACGTGCGACACGACCGACGAGGCCCACTCGACGCGCGTCTCCGAGGCCATCGCAGCGATCCCCGGTGCCGTGGTGCGGAAGGTGAGCGACCAGACCTTCCTGCTCCACCTCGGCGGCAAGATCGAGGTCAACCCCAAGGTCCCGCTCAAGCACCGTGACGACCTGTCGAGGGCCTACACACCCGGGGTGGCCCGGATCTGCCTCGCCATCGCCGAGCACCCCGAGGACGCGCGCCAGCTGACGATCAAGCGCAACACCGTCGCGGTCGTGACGGACGGGAGCGCCGTCCTCGGCCTCGGTAACATCGGCCCCCTCGCGGCGTTGCCCGTGATGGAGGGCAAGGCCGCCCTCTTCAAGCAGTTCGGCGGGGTCGATGCCTGGCCGGTGTGCCTCGACACGCAGGACCCCGATGCCATCGTCGAGATCGTCCGGGCGATCGCCCCCGTCTACGGGGGGATCAACCTCGAGGACATCTCGGCCCCCCGCTGCTTCGAGATCGAGGCCCGGCTGCGGGCGATGCTCGACATCCCCGTCTTCCACGACGACCAGCACGGGACCGCCATCGTCGTGCTCGCGGCCCTGACCAACGCACTGCGCGTCGTGGGCAAGAGCATCGAGCAGGTCCGCATCGTCGTCTCCGGGGTGGGCGCGGCCGGCAACGCGATCACCCGGCTGCTGCTCAGCCACGGCGCCCGCGACATCATCGCGTGCGGCCGGGGAGGCGCGGTCTTCGCCGGCGAGACGCGGATGGAGCCGTTCCGTCAGTGGATCGCCGAGCACACGAACGAGGCCCGCCTCCAGGGCACCCTCCAGGACGTGCTCGTCGGGGCGGACGTCTTCATCGGGGTGTCGGCACCGAACCTGCTCACGGGCGAGGACATCGCCGGCATGGCCGACGACGCCATCGTCTTCGCCCTCGCGAACCCCGACCCGGAGGTGGACCCGATCGAGGCCGGACGGCACGCGGCGGTCGTGGCCACCGGACGGTCGGACCACCCGAACCAGATCAACAACGTGCTCGTCTTTCCCGGCTTCTTCCGCGGGCTGCTCGACGCGGGCGTCTCGGAGATCACCGACGCGATGATGGTGGCCGCGGCTGAGGCCATCGCCGCCGAGGTGTCGCCGACGGAGCTCAACGCGAGCTTCATCATCCCCAGCGTCTTCGACCAGGCCGTCGCGCCTGCGGTCGCCGCGGCCGTCCGCGCAGC
>JBBRGO010000198.1:0-6272 GCA_038224055.1 Actinomycetales bacterium | reverse complement strand
CAGGGCGAGGTTGGCGTAGGCACCATCGGCCACCTCCCGCATCACGGTGTAGGCCGCGAGCCGGGACGGGTCGGTGCGTCGGGCTCGCTCGGAGGGTCGCTGCTCGGAGCGGTGCTGGGCCGAGCGCTCGCGCGCCGCGGGTCGCTGCCGCTCGCCCCGGCGCCCGTCACCACCCTGACCTCGTCCACCTGCTCCCGGACCCCGGTTGCCCTCACTCATCCCCGACCTGCTCTCCTGCGTCGATGCGTGCGCCGCGGGCCCAGTCGGCCGCCGGCATCGCCTTCTTGCCCTGGGGCCGCACGGTGCCGAGCCGCACCGGCGTCGTCGCGGTGCCCACGAGGACCGCCTGCTTCGTCACGTGGAGCTGTCCGGGCCGGAGGTCGGTGGCCTCGGCCAGGGCTGCGCCGGCGGCATCGACCACCGTGACGGGCTCGAGCCGGACCCGGTCGCCGCGGAACGTCGTCCAGGCCCCGGGGGCCGGCGTGCACCCCCGGACGAGCCGGTCGACGGCCAGCGCCGGCGTCGACCAGGGCACGCGGGCGTCCGCGACCTCGATCTTCGGGGCGAGCGAGATCCCCTCGCCTCCTTGCGGACGGGCGACGAGCTCACCGGACTCGATGCCGTCGAGGGTGGCGACGAGCAGGCCGGAGCCCGCGGTCGATAGCCGGTCGAGCAGCGCACCAGCGGTGTCGTCGGGGCGGACCGTCTCGGTCATGACGCCGTAGACGGGCCCGGTGTCGAGACCGCGCTCGAGCAGGAACGTCGAGACCCCGGTGACCGCGTCGCCGGCCATCAGCGCGTGCTGCACGGGTGCCGCGCCGCGCCAGGCGGGCAGCAGCGAGAAGTGCAGGTTGACCCAGCCGTGGGCGGGGACCTCGAGCGCGGCAGGCGGGACGAGGTTGCCGTAGGCGACCACCGCGCACACGTCGGGTGCCAGCTCCGCGAGCGCGGCCAGGAACTCAGGGTCCTTGGCGGAGGCAGGACGGAGCACCGTGATCCCCAGCGCGTCGGCGCGCTGTGCGACCGGGGAGCTCTCCATCCGCCGGCCGCGCCCGCTGGGCGCGTCCGGGCGGGTGACGACCCCGACGAGCTCGTGGCTGGAGGCGGCGATCGCCTCGAGGCTGGGCACGGCCACCTCGGGCGTGCCGGCGAAGACGACCCTCACGTCACATCCCCCGGCCGAAGGTCGAGTGCGGGCTGATCCGTACCTCCGGCGGGTCCTCGGCGAACCAGTCGGACTCACGGATGGCCCGCATCGCCTGCTTGCGCGCGTCGGTATCGAGCCGGTCGAGGAAGAGGACGCCGTCGAGGTGGTCGGTCTCGTGCTGGACGCATCGTGAGAGCAGCGTCGTGCCCTCGAGGAAGACCGGCTCGCCCCACATGTTCTGCCCGGTCGCGACGACGTCGAGCGCGCGCCGGGTGTCGACCGTGACGCCGGGGATGCTGAGGCACCCCTCGGGGCCGTCCTGCTCGAGCTCGGACAGGTCGAGCTTCGGGTTGACGAGGTGACCGAGGATGCCGTCGACCCAGTAGGTGAAGACGCGCAGGCCGACCCCGATCTGGGGGGCCGCGAGACCCGACCCGGGGGCGTCGACGAGGGTGTCCTCGAGGTCCTTGACGAGCACCCGGAGCTGCTTGTCGAAGTCGACGACCTCGGCGGCGGGTGTGCGCAGCACGGGATCGCCGAAGAGACGGATGTCCTTGATCGACACGGGCTCGGTCCTTGCTCGGTGGTGGTGGAGGGGTGCTCTGGATGGCGGCGGTGCGGGCGCCAGTCTAGGGCTGACCCACGAGGACGGGATCGGCGCGCCGCAGGCTGCGCACCGAGGGCGAGAGGAGGGCCGTGAGGGAGATCACGGCGTAGGCGACGGCGCTGGCGACGAGCAGCGTCTCGAGGTCGACGGCCGTGGCCAGCCAGCCGTACACGAAGGTGCCGACCGGGATCGCGACGAACGAGCCGAGCGCGTCGTAGCTCGACACCCGCGACAGGACGTCGACCGGGACGTGCTCGTGCAGGGCCGTGCTCCACCCGACGCTGAAGACCTCGCTCGCGGCGCCCGCGAGGAAGAAGCCCACGGCGACGGGCAGCACCGCCGGCGCGACGCCGAGCAGCAGCATCGGGACGGCCAGCGTCGTGGAGGCGATCATTCCGGCCCGGATCGGCCGCTCGAGGCGCAGCCGCAGCATGACGAGGGTCATCAGGACGGTGCCGACCGCCTGGGTGCTGAGGACCAGGCCCCAGCCGGCCTCGCCGATCGCCTCGGTCGTCGTCGCGACGAGCGGTCCGAGCACCCCGACGACCCCGACGGCGATCGCGTTGGTGACGCCGAAGACGACGACGATGACCCAGAGCCACTGGCGCGAGGTGAACTCCGTCCACCCCTCCCGCAGCTCCCGGACCGTCGACGGTCGAGCCACGACCGCACCGGCCACCCTGCGCGGCAGGCGGACCCGGCTCAGGCAGATGACGGCGACGACATAGGTCAGCGAGTCGACGGCGAGCGCCCAGCCCGGGCCGACCCCCACGACCAGCAGACCGGCGAGGGCCGGACCGAGGATGCCGAGGCTGCTCCGGCTGAAGGAGAGCAAGGCGTTGGCCTGCTGCAGCCGGCTGCGGTCGACGACGAGGGGAACGATGCCCATCATCGCCGGCATGGTGAACGCCGAGACGGCCCCGTTGACCCCCTCGATGACGGTGAGCTGGGTCAGCGTCGCGTGCCCGCTGATGATCAGCACGGCCGCGGCGCCCTGGGTGAGGCAGGTGAGCACGTGGGCCACCTGGAGCACGGCAATCCGCGAGAAGCGGTCGGAGATGACGCCGCCGACGAGCAGGAAGATCACCATGGCGAGGGTCCGTACCCCGAGCACCTGCGCCAGCGCACCGGCCGACTCGTCGACGTGGAGGACGGCGAAGGCGAGCGCCACGGGCACCATGACCGACCCGGCGGTCGAGACGGTGCGTGCGGTGAAGTACCGGGCGAACCGCCGGTCACCCAGCGCGCCGAGGGAGGTCGCGAGCTTCATCGTCCAGCCACCTCTCCCCCGTCCGTGTCCTTCCCGTCGGCCCCGGTCTCCATCTCGAAGGCGGCGACGGACACGGTGGTCCGGACCGTGCCCGGGGTGCGCGGCGGCCGGGCCTCGGCGTGGACCATCCGGCTGGCCCGGGTGAGCAGGTCGAACACCTCGGACCAGACCTCGGGCGTCACCCACAGCTCGGCGTCGGTGAGCAGCGCCTTCCGGTGGGCACGGCGCTGCCTGAAGCGGCGGGGGACCATGTCGGCCAGGACCCGGACGTAGTCGTCCCCCTCCTCAGCGCTCGTCGGAGCATGGTCGGGACGCTCGGCGTCCCAGGGGTGGCGGTACTTCTTGGCCCGGCCGCCCCGCACGACCTCCTCGCCGGCGATGACGAGCAGGCCCGCGTCGAGCAGGACGCGCAGGTGGTAGGAGGCGTTGGCCTGACTGACGTCGAGCTCCCGGGCGACCTCCGCCGCGCTCAGCTCCGCCCCGGTGAGCAGCGAGAGCATCTGCAGGCGAAGCGGGTGTGCTGTCGCCCGGAGCTCCGTGATCCGAACCTCATTCTCCAAAGACATGTTTGGCAGTATGCCGCTGAGCAGACCTAACCGTCAAGCACTTCTTTGGAGGTTGCCGCGATCACCGCCCTCAGGGGTCGAGGCGCTCGCAGTCGAAGGTGAAGTCGTGGTCGCGCAGCCGGTCGACGAGCAGCTCGCCCATCGCCGTGGCCGGCGTCAGCACGCCGGAGCGGTCCGGCAACCGTTCGCCGTCGAGGGCGAGACAGAGGGCGGCCTGCCCGAACATCACCGCGGTGCCCTCGTAGCCGGGGTCGTGGTCGGCGCCCACCTTCGTCCGGTAGCGGACGCCGGTCGTCGTCGTGGCCCGGATCTCCATCCGGAACCGTCCGGCCGCGCGCTGCTCCGCGGACGGCCCCTCCCCCGGCTTGGGCAGGAAGCGGTCCACCACCACACGGGTGGGGGCGAAGGCCATCGCGGTGAGCAGGGCACGCATCCCGAGACCCGTCCCGACGGCCATGACCGGCGACACGGCGCGTGACCCGAAGTCGACGACCTCGCGGTAGCGCAGGCTGCGCCCGTAGGACCAGTCCGTGAGGGTGTTGGACAGCCGCACGATGCGGGTGTTGAAGGCGGCCATGACGAAGGGGCCGCTCCACCGGCCGGTGTCGCCGTCGCGCTGGACCGACACGGCACGCTGGGCCCGGTCGAGGACGCCGCTCGACCGGCGCCCACCGGAGGACGACGGCTCCTCCGGCCGGCGCGGGCTGAGCCCGTAGGGGTCGGCCGTCGTGCGCTGGGCAGCGGCATCCGAGCGCACCTGGATCGCCTGCTGCCGGAGCGAGTCGATGGTGCCGCCGGAGAAGCCCCCCTTCATCGAGCGCACCGCGAGCGTCGTCTCCGCGAGCTCGCCGGCCTCGTCGGCCGCGACGCGGTCCGCGGTGACGAGCACACCGAGGTCGGAGGGGATCGAGTCGAAGCCGCACGCGTGGACGATCTTCGCGCCGGTCTCACGGGCCCGGTCGGCCACGTGGTCGAGCGCCCACCGGACGAAGAGGACCTCCCCGGTGAGGTCGGCGTAGTGGGTGCCCTCCTCGGCGCAGGCGCGGACGACCTCGCGGCCGTGGACGGCATACGGCCCGACGGTCGTCGCGATGACCGTCGTGCGGGCGGCAAGCGCACGCAGGCCCGTGGCGTTCGTCGCGTCGACCTCGACGATCTCCCAGGCGGCGGCGTCCCGCCCGAGGTCGTCCTGGACCGCCTCGAGGCGGGCGCGGGACCGGCCGGCGAGCGCGATGCGCACCCCCTCGGGGGCGTGCTCGGCCAGATGGGCGGCGGTGAGGGCCCCGACGAAACCGGAGGCGCCGAACAGGACGATGTCGAGGTCACGGGGCATGGCGGTCACTCTGCCACCTCCGGTCAGAAGGACTCGCTGGGGTCGACGCGGACGGAGACGACCTCGACCTCCTTGCGGGCGGACCGGACGGCGCGCATCGCCGCGAGGGCTCGGGTCAGGGCAGCCGAGTCGTCGAGACCGATGCGGACGAGGGCGTGCCGGTCGACGACGGGGCCGCGGCCCTCCCCGGCCGCCCGGCGCGGGGCGGTGATCGGCATCGGGCCGAGCAGCTGCGCGCCCGGGGGCAGCTCGAGCTGGCCGAGGGCCTCCTCGAGGCCGCGCCGCGGGCCGGTCAGCTGGGCCATCCGCACGGCGGGCGGCAGGTCGAGCTCGCGACGCTCGGCGAGCTCGCGCTCGGCGAGCCAGGCCGGGTCCCAGCGGACGAGCGCCTCGATGGCGGGCAGGACGACGCCCTCGGGCGCACCGCACAGCACCACGGCGCGCCCGGGGCGGACGAGGGCTGCGGCGGCGGCCCAGCGTCGCAACGACTCGAGGGGGGCATCGAGCACGGGCAGGTCGAGGCTCGCCCAGGCGTCGAGGAGCAGGACCGCACTGTAACCGCCCTCCGCGACCGGCTCCGCTCCCGGCGTCGCCACGACGAGGGCCGGCTCGGGCCCGACCGCGGCGAGCACCTCACCCGAGCCGGAGGTGTGGACCGTCGTCCCGGCGAAGGCCCGGCCGATCTCCTCTGCCGTGCGCCGGGCCCCGGTGACGGAGGAGCGGAGCCGGTGGGACCCGCACTGCTCGCACTCGAACCCCGACCCGCCGAGCGTCAGCCCGCACCAGCGGCACGCGGCGCCGCCGCCGGCCGCCCCGATCGCGACCGGGCCGTGGCAGCGTGCACACCGCACCGGGGTGCGGCACTCCGCGCAGCTGAGGGCCGGCTGGTAGCCCCGGCGCGGCACCTGCAGCAGGACCGGGCCGTCGTGCAGGCCGTCCTTGGCGACCCGCCAGGCCCGCGACGGGATGTGGGCCCGCGCGGCGGCGCCGTCGCGCTCCTCGTCGGTCCCCTCCCCGGCCACGGTCACCCGGGGAGCGGCCGCGCGCCGCGGCCCGTCGTCGGCCTCGACAGGAACGAGCCGGCCCGCCTCGACCTCCACCTGGGTGGCGAGGCTGCGGACGAAGCCGCCCGCGAGCAGGGCGGAGCCGGTCGCCCGGGCCCGCATCGCGAGCACGACGCCGACGTCGTGGTAGGGCGCCCGCGGCTCGTGGAGCAGGTCGTCGCCGTCGTCCCACCACGCGACGAGCCCGAGGTCGCGGACGGGCGCGAAGGCCGCCGCCCGGGTGCCGATGGCGATGTGGACGTGACCGCGCAGCACCTTGAGCCAGGCGGTGTACCGGGCCTGCGG
>JBBRGO010000197.1:0-6292 GCA_038224055.1 Actinomycetales bacterium | reverse complement strand
GACCCGACGACCCACGCAGACCCGACGGGAACGGGAGGACCAGCCGCGACCCCGGCCGTTCGCGGGGACGACCCGAAACCCTCCGCCCCGCCGCGCGCACCGGCTGCCACCGCAGCCGTGAACCGGCACGGGCTCCTCGCCGAAGCGGCTGCGGTCGCGGGTCTGGCGGTAGCGGTCGTCCTCGCCCTCGTGACCGACACGGGCTACCTCGGCTTCGTCGTGACCGTCGTCGCGCTCGGCGGCCTCTTCGGCCTGGCAGGGCTCGCGTGGTTCCAGCGACAGAGCGCGCGCCGGCTGCAGGCCGTGCTCCGTCGCAACCGGGGCAAGGACCGTGCCGCCCGCGCCCGTTCGGAGCGGCAGCTCGCCCTCGTCGCGGACTCGCTCGGGGCCGGCACCACGGCCCTCGACGCACGACTGAGGACCGTCGAGCACGAGCTGCACGTCGTGACGACCGCCACGCTCGAGACGGCACGCAGGCTCCCGGAGCCTCGGACGCCGGAGACGTTCACGGATCCCCACGAGCTGAAGGCCATGCACCAGACGCAGGCCATCGCCAACCTCTTCGCGCTGGTCCCACCGCGCGGCGTCGTGCCCTTCATGGGCGGCTGGGCCGCCTCACCGGACCTCGTCCTGACGCTCGTCGGTGAGCTGCTCTCACGCCGACCCGCGCTCGTCGTCGAGTGCGGCAGCGGCGTGTCGACCCTGTGGATGTCGCTCGTCATCGACCACTTCGGTCTCGAGACCCGCATCGTGTCGCTGGACCACGACCCGGTCTATGCCGAGCAGACGCGCCAGACGCTGCGCGACCACGGTGTCGCCCACCTCGCCGAGGTGCGCGACGCGCCACTCGCGCCCACCGGGCTGCCCGGGCACGACACGCCCTGGTACTCCCTCGATGCCGTCGAGGACCTCCACGACATCGGCCTGCTCTTCGTCGACGGTCCGCCCGACTCGACCGGCCCGCTCGTCCGCCTGCCGGCCGTGCCGATCCTCAGCAATCGGTTCGCCGCACGAGCGAGCGTCGTGCTCGACGACGTGATCCGAGCCGGCGAGCAGGAGGTGACGAGTCGGTGGGCCACGCTCCTGCCGGACTTCACCCTCACGCACCTCCCGCTGCAGAAGGACGCATCCCGCTTCAGACGCGGCTGAGCTCAGCCCGCCGGCACTGACGGAGCCGCGAGTGGGCCGCGAGTGGGCCGCCGGCACGGGGCCGGTCAGCCGAGGACGCGCTGGAGGAAGGCGTTGTCGAACTTGCGGTCGGGGTCCACCCGGTCGCGCAGCGCGAGGAAGTCACCCATCCGCGGGTAGAGGCCGGCCACGGACTCCGCGGTCATCGTGAAGCACTTGCCCCAGTGCGGACGGGCGCCGAGGGGCATGAGCGCCTCCTCGATGGCGGGCAGGACGGCATACACCGCCGGCACGTCGCGGTCCCAGGTGAAGTGCACGCCGACGACGTCGTGGCCGTAGGAGCTGCTCAGCCACAGGTCGTCCTGCTTGACCGTGCGCAGCTCGCAGACCTGCAGGACGGGGGCCATCTGCTCGCGCAGCGACCGCAGCCGCCCGATCGCCTCTACCGCCCGGTCGCGGGGCACGAGGTACTCGCTCTGCAGCTCCTCGCCCCGGCTCGGCGTGAACTCCATCCGGAAGTGCGGAAGCCGCTCGAGCCACGGCCCGGGGACGCCGCCCTGCTGGGTCACCGCCTCCGTCTCGGCCCCGGCGAGCATGTGCATCGTCGCGGTGGCCGGCTCTCCACCGAAGAAGTCGTCGGGCCCCTCGCCCCGGCTCTTCAGCCACGCCTGGGTGATCCCCTCGTCGCCCCACGTGGTGAAGAGGCTGACGCTGTAGGCGCTCGAGGTGATCGCGTCGTAGTCGGCGACGAGCCGGTCCCAGGAGATCCCGGTGAAGAGCGACTGGCTCACCTCGTAGGTGGGTTCGATGTCGAGCTCGGCCCGCACGACGATCCCGAGCGCGCCGAGACCGATCACCCACCCGTCGAAGTCCGCGTCCCCGCGCGCGACTCGGCGCAGCTCCCCGTCGGGACCGATGATCTCGAGCGCGGCCACCGACGTCGCGAGCGACCCGTTGCCGACACCCGACCCGTGCGTCCCGGTGGAGACCGCGCCGACGACGGAGATGTGCGGGAGCGAGGCGAGGTTGGCCAGGGCCCACCCCTTCGCCTCGAGCGCCACCGCGACCTCGCCGTATGCCGCTCGCCCGCTCACCGTCGCCGTGCGGGCCTGCTCGTCGACCTCGACGACCGTCGGCATCGCCTCGAGCGACACGAGGACACCGGTCGTGTCGGTGAGGTCGGTGAACGAGTGACGGGAGCCGAGCGCCCGGATCAGGGGCGTGGCCGCGACGAGGTGCTGGAGCTCCTCGACGTGGGCGGGGCGTTCGAGGCGCTCGGCAACGTAACGGTGGTTTCCGGCCCAGTTGGTGCCGGCTGACGAGGCGGCGGTGACAGTCATGGGCCCAGTATCACCCGGCCGTGCGGCCGTCACAGTGGCGCCGCCAGCCGGTGGTACGCCGCACTCCAGCGCAGCTCCTGGCGCACCTTCTCCGGGGTCGAGTCGGCACCGATCTCGACGAGCTCGACGGAGATCATCTCGGCGAGGTCGCGGAACTCGGCGAGTCCGACGGCGGTGGACAGGACGGTGTGGTGCGGAGCGCCCGCGAGCAGCCACGACTCCGCCGACGTGGACAGGTCGGGACGCGGCTCCCACACCGCGCACGCGACCGGGAGCCGCGGCAGCTCCGCGTCGGGTTCGACCACGTCGATCTCGTTGAGGGTGAGGCGGAACCGCCCGCCCAGGTCGCTCATGCCGACGACGACTCCGGGCCCGGGCGCGGCCGTGAACTTCAGGCGCACCGGGTCCTCGCGACCGCCGATGCCCAACGGGTGGATCTCGAGGCTGGGCGTGCGGCTGGCGATCGAGGGGCAGACCTCGAGCATGTGGGCCCCGAGGATCTTCTCGTGGCCGGGCACGAGGTTGTAGGTGTAGTCCTCCATGAAGCTCGTCCCGCCCGGCCGGTGCTGCGCCATCACCTTCGTCGTGCGCAGCAGCACCGAGGTCTTCCAGTCGCCCTCCCCACCGAAGCCGTAGCCGTCGGCCATCAGCCGCTGGACGGCAAGCCCGGGGAGCTGGCGCAGGCCGCCGAGGTCCTCGAAGTTGGTCGTGAAGGCGGTGAAGCCGCCGTCGCCGAGGAAGGTGCGCAGCCCCGCCTCGATCCGGGCGCCGTAGCGGAGGGACTCGTGGCGGTCACCCCCGCGCCGGAGCTCGGGGACGACGGCATACGCGTCCTCGTAGTCCGCTGCGAGGGCATCGATCTCGGCGTCCGAGACGGCGTCGACGACCTCGACGAGGTCGTTGACGCCGTAGGTGTTGACCGAGACGCCGAACCGCAGCTGCGCCTCGACCTTGTCGCCCTCGGTCACGGCGACGTCACGCATGTTGTCACCGAAGCGGGCCAGCTTCATCGTGCGCAGTTCTGCGAGTCCGGCTGCGGCGCGGCCCCATTCGCCAATGCGACGGATGACCGTGGGGTTGCTGACGTGGCCGGCGACGACCTTGCGGGCGATGCCGAGGCGAGCCCCGACGAAGCCGAACTCCCGGTCACCGTGCGCGGCCTGGTTGAGGTTCATGAAGTCCATGTCGATGGTCGACCACGGCAGCTGGAGGCCGGCCTGCGTGTGCAGGTGCAGCATCGGCTTGCGCAGCGCGTCGAGACCGGTGATCCACATCTTGGCGGGCGAGAAGGTGTGCATCCAGGTGATCACCCCGATGCAGGAGGGGTCGGAGTTCGCGGCCATCATCTGGGCGTGGATCGACGGGGAGTCGGCGAGGATCGGTTTCCACACGACGCGCGCCGGCAGGACCCCGCTGCCACCGATCTGCTCGGCGATCGTCCGCGACTGGTCGGACACCTGTCGCAGCGTCTCCTCGCCGTAGAGGTGCTGGCTGCCGGTCAGGAACCAGACCTCACGGATCGGCTGGTCAAGGGTGCTCATCGGGACTCCTTCGGGGTTCTGCTGCGGGTGCTCGTGCTCGTGGGCGGCGGCGGCGGCGGTGGTGCGGCGGGGGGCGGACCACCGGGTCAGGGTTGGCCGTAGACGTTCTGGTAGCGCTCGTAGAGGGCGTCGACATCGGTCGCGTCGATGCTCACCGGCTCCCCCAGCTGGCGCGCGACGTGGACGGTGCGGGCGACGTCCTCGCACATCACCGCCGCCTTCACCGCCGACCGGGCGTCCTTGCCGATCGTGAAGACCCCGTGGTTGCGCATGAGGACCGCCGCCGAGCGGCTGCCGTGCAGGGTGTCGACGATCCCCCGCCCGATGGAGTCGTCCCCGATGAGGGCGAACGGCCCGACGGGGATCGCCCCCCCGAACTCGTCGGCCATCATCGTCAGGACGCACGGGATCGGCTCGCCGCGCGAGGCCCACGCCGTCGCGTAGGTCGAGTGCGTGTGCACCACCCCGCCGACGTCGGGCAGCTGCCGGTAGACGTAGGCCTGCGCGTCGGTGTCGGACGAGGGCGAGAGGTCCCCCTCGAGGACCCTCCCCCTCAGGTCGCAGAGCACCATGTTCTCCGGCGTCAGGTCGTCGTAGGAGACCCCGCTCGGCTTGATGAGCATGAGCTCCCGACCGGGGACCCGCGCCGAGACGTTGCCGGCCGTCCAGACGACGAGCCGGTAGCGGGTGAGCTCGGCATGGAGGACGCAGACCTCTCGCCGCAGGCGCTCGACCGCCGTCGCGACCTCGGTGGTGGCGGTCATCCGACCTCACCGCCGACCGCGAGCGCCGCCCGGCGCAGGCCCCTGAGCCGCTTCATGACGTCGTTGGCCCCCCGCCCGAAGTAGTCGTGCAGGAGCACGTACTCGGCGAAGAGGTCGTCGTATGCCGCAGAGCTCTCCTCGTCGGGCACGAAGGCCCGACGCTCGACCCGGCCCATGGACTCGGCCGCAGCGGCCACATCGGGATGGGCTCCTGCGGCGACGGCCGCATGGATCGCCGACCCGAGGGCCGGGCCCTGGGCGGAGCCGATGACGGACAGCGGGAGCCGGGTCACGTCGGCGTAGATCTGCATGAGGAGGCGGTTCTTCGTCAGGCCCCCGGCGATGACCAGCTCCTCGACGGGCACGCCACTCTCGCGAAAGGTCTCGAGGATCGTGCGCGTGCCGAAGGCGGTCGCCTCGAGCAGGGCCCGGTAGGTGTCCTCGGGCCTGGTGGCGAGGGTCTGGCCGACGACGACACCGGAGAGCTCGTGGTCGACGAGCACCGACCGGTTGCCGCTGTGCCAGTCGAGGGCGACGAGCCCGTGCTCGCCGACCTTCTGCCGCGAGGCCAGCGCGGTCAGGTGCTCGTGCACCGAGATCCCCGCCTCGGAGGCAGCAGCGGCGTAGGCCGAGGGCACCCCGGTCCGGGTGAACCAGCCGAAGATGTCGCCGACGCCCGACTGACCGGCCTCGTAGCCCCACAGTCCCGGGACGATGCCGCCCTCGACGACGCCGCACATGCCCGGGACCTCTCGGAGCACGTCGCTGCTCATGACGTGGCAGGTGGACGTGCCCATGATGGCGACCATCTGACCGGGCCGTGTCGCGAGCGCCGCCGGCGCGGTCACGTGGGCGTCGACGTTCCCCACCGCGACGGCGATGCCCTCCGGGAGTCCGGTCCAAGCGGCGGCTTCCGCAGTGAGCTTCCCTGCTGCAGAGCCGAGCTGGCCGATCTCGTGCTCGAGCTTGTCGGTGACGAAGCCGGCGAAGTCGGGGTTGAGGGCGGCCAGGAAGTCGGTGGACGGGTAGGCGCCGTCCTGGAGGATGCCCTTGTAGCCGGCGGTGCAGGCGTTGCGCACGTAGCGGCCGCAGAGCTGCCAGACGATCCAGTCGGCGGCCTCGACCCAGTGCTCGGTGGCGTCGTAGACGGCCCGGTCCTCCTCGAGGACCTGGAGCGCCTTGGCGAACTCCCACTCCGAGCTGATCAGCCCGCCGTAGCGCGGCAGCCACGCCTCGCCGCGCTCGGCGGCCAGGGCGTTGATCCGGTCGGCCTGCCCCTGCGCGGCGTGGTGCTTCCAGAGCTTGACGTAGGCGTGCGGCCGGGCGGCCCAGTCGACGCCCTCGCCGTCGACCTCGCAGAGCGGAGTGCCGTCGGAGAGGGTCGGCACCATCGTGCAGGCGGTGAAGTCGGTGGCGATGCCGACCACGTCGGCGGGGTCCACGCCCGCGGCGGCCACGGCGGCGGGCACTGCGACCCGGAGCACGTCGCGGTAGTCCCGCGGCACCTGCAGCGCCCACT
>JBBRGO010000196.1:0-6337 GCA_038224055.1 Actinomycetales bacterium | reverse complement strand
CCAGATGCCGAGCGAGCAGGAGTGGATCCGGTTGTGCGTGATCTCGACGTCGATCGCGGCGTGCAGCTTGATCCCGGCGATCTCGTGGCCGTAGAACTCGCGCTTGATCGCGATGTGGTGGATGTGGTTGTCCTCGATCGTCGAGAACACGCAGCCGAGGTGGCCGGCGATCGCGCACTGGCCGCAGTCGTAGATGTGGTTGCGGCGGATGACGTGCGAGCCGATGTGCTCCTTGTCCCAGCCGATCTGCTGCGCGGAGAAGACGGACTCGAGCTGGTACTGGTAGCCCGGCTTGTCGCCGCGGTGGGTGTAGTTGTTGTCGCCCGTCGAGGCCTCCTTGCCGATGGAGATCGCGACGCACTTGGAGTCGTGGATGACGTTGTCCTCGATGATCCAGCCCCGGGCCCAGTTGGGTCCGATGAGGCCTGGCTGGTCCGCGGTCGGCGGGGCCCACGGCGTGGCCGCGTGGCACAGCTCGAAGCCGCGGACGGTGATGAAGTCGAGGTGGTGCTCGGTCGGGTAGAAGACCGAGCGGCGCACGTTGATCTCGACGAGCTCGGCGTTGGGGTCGGCGCCCTGGAAGTTGGCCCAGATCGTCGTCGCGTGGGCCTCGACGCGCGCGTGCCAGACGTACTGGGTCTGGTCGGGGTCGTGGACGGCCACGGGGCGGTCGGTCCAGTCGTCGACGATCTCGTCGCGGCGGGCCGGGTCGGCGACCTCCTCGGGGCTGCCGACCTCGTAGAAGCTGCGACCGTTGAGGTAGACGTCGCCGAGGTGCTTGCGCTGGCCGTCCTCGATCGGGCGGACGACCCAGTCGCCGACGATCTCCTCGGCGAACGGGTTCCACGAGCCGAAGAGCTCGTTGGGGATGGTCGTCGTCCAGACGGATCCTGCTGCGCCGTCGGCGCTCTCGGCGCTCTCGGCGCTGCCGTCGCTGTCGACGAGGGTCCAGTCGGTCACGCGCTCGGAGCCCTTGATGACGACGCGCTCGCCGGCGGCTCCCTCGTAGGTGATCCGGCGGTTGTCGCTGAGGCCGCCACGGCGGGGCTTGACCCACTCGCGGTACTCACCCTCATGCACGACGACCCGGTCGCCGGGCAGCGCGAGCTCGGCGGCGCGGCTGATGGTGCGCAGGGGCGCGGACTCGCTGCCCTCCGCCTGGTCGGAGCCGGTGGTGGCGACGTGGAGCACGGTGGTCACAGCGGTGTGTCCTCTCGGTGGGGTGAGGCTGGTCACAGCCCGGGGTGCGTCGTCGTGATCACGACGCGGGCCGTCTCGAATGCCTGCTCTCGACTGTACGACCGCTGCCTGCCACCGACGGGCCCCACCCCCGTTGGTCCCGTGATGTGGTCACCTCCCCGGGTCGGCACGGCCCGCCGATGGAGGATGGAGACCATGTCGAACACTCGATCCGGGACCATGGCCACCGACCGGGCGGCCCGCTACGCCAAGCAGCTCGCCGGGCACTGGGCGCGCAAGGGCGGCGTAGAGGAGCAGGACGGGGCGACGGTCATCCGCTTCGAGACCGGGCAGGTCGTCGACCTCCGCCCGGAGGACGCGCACCTGGCGATCACCGTGTCGGTGCCCGAGGGGATGGACGCCGACCGCTTCGCGACGCTGGTCGCGGAGCACCTGCAGCGCTTCGGCCAGCGGGACGAGCTCGAGATCGTCTGGGATCACGACCCCACTTCGTGACCTGGAGGGCCGGCTGCGCGAGGCACGTGCGTCGCCGCCCGCGCCAGCGGCGGTCACGCGCTCGGGAACCCACCCGCTAGCCGTCGAGGTCCGGTGGCTCCAACCGGCGTCGACGTCGGCCTTCGCACCAATCGGTGCCCCTGGCCCTGCGGCGAGGAGGCTGACCCGTGGGCCCCCGGGTCAGCCGATGTCGCGGTTGCGCTGGGCGATCCCGGCGGTGCCGTAGGGGTAGTCGTCCATGCGGGGCGCGCTGACCTCGGTGAGGTGGGCGAGCTGGTCCGCGGTGAGGTCGAGGTCGGCAGCGGCGAGGTTGTCGGTGAGCTGCTCGACGGTCCGCGCGCCGAGGATCACCGAGGTGACTGCCGGCTGGGCGCCGACCCAGGCGAGGGCGACCTGCGCGGAGCTCGAGTCCTGTGCCTTGGCCACCTCGGCCACGGCGTCGATGACCGCCCACGTGCGCTCGTCGGAGTTGCGCGGGCCGTAGGCCTCCATGCCGCGCTCCGGGTCCTCCCCGAGGCGCGAGGCGCCCGACGGGGTGGTGTCGCGCTGGTACTTGCCGGTGAGCCAGCCACCCGCGAGCGGCGACCACGGCAGCAGCCCGAGGCCGCCGTCGAGGCACGCGGGGACGACCTCGTGCTCGATGTCGCGGACGAGGAGGTTGTACTGCGGCTGCAGCGTGACCGGCGCGGTCCAGCCGTGCTCGCGCGCGGTGTGGACAGCCTTGGTGACCTGGTAGCCGAGGTAGTTGGAGAAGCCGTAGTAGCCGATCTTGCCGGCGCTCACCGCGTCGTCGAGGAAGCGCAGCGTCTCCTCCAGCGGCGTCACGGCGTCCCACGCGTGCATCTGGTAGAGGTCGATGTGCTCGACCCCGAGCCGGGTGAGCGACGCATCGAGCGCCTGGCGCAGGTGACGGCGGGACAGGCCGACGTCGTTGTGCCCCTCTCCCATCGGGAAGCGGCCCTTGGTCGCCACGACCATCCGGGCGGCGTCCTCGGGGTGGGACGTGAGCCACCGGCCGGTGATCTCCTCGGAGACGCCCTTGCTGTAGACGTCGGCCGTGTCGAGGAAGGTGCCGCCGGCCTCGGCGAACGTGTCGAGGATGGTCCCCGAGGTCTCCTCGTCGGCCTCCGCCCCGAAGGTCATCGTGCCGAGGCACTGGGTGGAGACGATGGTGCCGCTGTTGCCGAGAGTCGTGTATCGCATGTCTTCCACCGTATGCCGGGTCGCTCGCGCTCTCTCGACCGGCACCTCTCTCTGCGACCTGGCAAGCTGCGTCACGTGACCGACGGGGATGACGGCTTCATCGAGGGGCTCTACGAGAGTCTGATCACGCGCGCCCTCCACCAGCGACTGGCAGGGCTCTCGAATCTCGATGTGCACCAGGGGGTTGTCGACGACGCAGACGCTCCTGATGTTCTCGCGAGGCACATCCGTGACATCACTCTTCGTGCCCTGCGTCAGGAGAAGGACGCGGGACGGCGATTGGCGCTGGTCAACCAGCTCGTCGAGGCCGTGGGTGCGTCTGATGACTCGGTCTCATCCACCCGGCAACTGCTCTCTGTCCTGGTGCCATCCGCTCCCGGCGCCGCCGTTCGGATGAGCGGCGAGCGTCCCGCGACGCCTCTCTCGGAGGCTGCCCTGCTCACCAACGCTCCCGGTGAGCCGGGGGTCGGCCACGAGATCCGAGCGGAGCTGGCGAGTGCCGACCGCGTCGACGTGATCATGGCCTTCGTCAAGTGGTACGGACTGCGTCTCTTCGAGGACCGCCTCACGACGGCGCGCGAGCGCGGAGTCCCCCTCCGGGTGATCACCACGACCTACATGGGAGCCACTGAACGGCGGGCGCTGGATCGGCTCGTCAGGGACTTCGGCGCCCAGGTCAAGATCCAGTACGACGCGCAGCGGACGCGGCTCCACGCCAAAGCGTGGCTGTTCCGACGAGACTCCGGCTTCGACACGGCATACGTCGGCTCGAGCAATCTCTCCCGCGCGGCCATGCTCGACGGCGTCGAGTGGAACGTGCGCCTGTCTTCGGTATCCACGCCACCCCTGCTCCGCAAGTTCCTCGCGACGTTCGACAGCTACTGGAACGATGCGACCTTCGAGACCTACGATCCTGACGCTGACCGCGACCGGCTCGATGACGCCATCGCCGAAGCCTCCGGCAGGCGGATCAACGACAGGGTGACCCTGACTCTCTCGGGTCTCGAGGTGCGGCCGTATCCCTACCAGCAGGAGATGCTCGACCAGCTCGAGGTCGAGCGCCTCGTCCACGACCGTCATCGCAACCTCCTCGTGGCGGCGACGGGCACCGGCAAAACGGTGGTTGCTGCCCTCGACTACCGTCGCCTCGCCGCCGACGCCCAGACGCTTCCGCGGCTGCTCTTCATCGCGCACCGACGCGAGATCCTCCAACAGTCATTGCGCACCTACCGGGAGGTCATGTCGGACGCCAACTTCGGCGAGCTGTACGTGGACGGCCAACGCCCAGAGCGGTGGGAGCACGTCTTCGCGTCGGTGCAATCGCTGTCGGCGTACGGCATCACGAACATCCCCGCTGAGGCCTATCAAATCGTCGTGATCGACGAGTTCCATCACTCCGAGGCGAAGACCTACCGGCGAATTCTGGACTACCTCGACCCGGATGAGCTCCTTGGCCTGACGGCCACCCCCGAGCGCGGGGACGGCCTGGACGTGCGGTCCTTCTTCGACGGTCGCACCGCGGCCGAGCTCCGCCTCTGGGACGCCCTCAAGGCAGATCTGCTGACGCCCTTTCACTACTTCGCGGTCGCTGACGGGATGGACATGTCCCGGGTGGACTGGAAGGCGGGATCATATGACGCAGGGGAGCTCTCGAATCTCCTCACGGGCAACGACGTCCGCGCCCGGATCGTCCTCAAGGCACTGCGCGACAAGGTCGCCGACCTGAATTCCATGAAGGCGCTGGGGTTCTGCGTCTCCCGGGACCATGCCCGGTACATGACCAAGGTCTTCAATGATGCTGGGATCACAGCGGCGACGGTCCTGGGCGACACCGCGTCGAGCGATCGCGACGCAGCGGTGCAAGACCTACGAGATGGCACCGTCCAGGTGTTGTTCACCGTCGACGTGTTCAACGAGGGAGTCGACGTCCCGGCCATCAACACCGTGCTCTTTCTCCGACCCACCGAGAGCTCCACGGTGTTCCTGCAGCAGCTCGGACGAGGACTGCGTCTGGCGAAGAACAAACCGGTGCTCACGGCACTCGATTTCGTCGGCCACCACCGCAAGGAGTTCCGCTTCGACCGACGGTTCCGGGCGATGACAGGCAGCACCCGCGCCGCGCTGGTGCACGATATCGAGCACGGCTTTCCCTTCCTCCCCGCGGGAACCCAGATCGTGCTCGACCGCCAGAGCCAGAAACTGGTCCTCGAGAACATCAAGAGTCAGGTGAACAAGCGCTGGCCCAGCATCGCCGCGGAGCTGCGGGCCCACCCCACCGACGACCTCGGCACCTTCCTGGACGACTCCGGAGTCGAGCTGGCTGACGTCGTCACCGGCCTTCGCTCATGGGCTCGCCTTCGCCGAGAGGCCGGTCTCGAGGTGGCCGATGAGGGTCCCCTGGAGGCAGCTCTCCTGAAGCGAGTTCGGGCCCTGTGCCACGTCGACGACCGCGACCGTGCGGATGCCTACCTGACGTGGCTGGGCAGTGAGGCGCCAAGCTACGACGACGCCGACCCGATGCTGCAGGCCTACGGGCGGATGTTGTTCTTCTCGCTGTGGCCAGATGGCGGTGGCTTCGAGTCGTACGGCGGCGGCTTGGCCGCGCTTCAGGATGAACCTGCTGTGCGCGAGGACCTGCGGGCTGTCAGTGGTCTAGGGCGGCGGGGGGCTCAGCGGGTCGCGACTCGACTGACCGGCGAGCTTGGCATGCGGCCGCTGAAGATCCACGCCCGATACACGCGCGAGGAGATCGTCTCGGCCTTGGACTACGTCTCCATCGAGGGACGAAAGCCCAACAGCTTCCGTGAAGGGGTCCTCTTCTCGCCAGCCGCAAACACTGACGCCTTTCTGGTGACGCTGCACAAGTCAGAGTCCGACTACTCACCGACGACGATGTACCAGGACTACGCGGTCAGTCCCGAACTATTTCACTGGGAGTCGCAGTCAGTGACGACGATCGCCTCCAAGACGGGCCAGCGGTACCTCAATCATGGCGCCAACGGTAGTCATGTACTGCTCTTCAGTCGCCCACAGAAGGTCTCGGCCTTCGGCACCGGAGCGCCTTACCTCTTCCTCGGCGAGGCCGACTATGTGGAGCATCGTGGCGAGCGGCCGATCTCGATCACCTGGCACCTACGGACTCCGATGCCAGCCGCCGACTTCGCCGTAGCCAGCGTCGTTCACTGAGGCCGATACCAGCGAGCAACAGAAAGCCCCTCGCCGCAAGCGGAAAGGGGTTTCGAGAGTGGTGGAGCCAAGGGGACTCGAACCCCTAACCCCCTGCTTGCAAAGACGACGGAGGCGGGCATCTGAGCGGTGTCGACGCACAAACCTGGGGGCCTAAGACCAGGACTCCTGACATAGAGGCGTGGGCCTCGCCGTATCTGGGGGTGTGACCTGCGACTTTGCGGCCTCTGGGGCTGGTCTGCACACCCGAAAT
>JBBRGO010000195.1:0-6357 GCA_038224055.1 Actinomycetales bacterium | reverse complement strand
GTCGGCGGTCTTGCCGAAGGCGAGCGCCGCGGTCTGGGCGAAGAAGTTGGCGAGGAAGAGCTCGTGGACGTCGGCGTCGCCGTCGACGAGCGGGTTGGCCGGGGTCGCGACGGCGATGAAGTCGGCCGGGATGAGGCGCGTTCCCTGGTGGATCAGCTGGTAGAAGGCGTGCTGGCCGTTGGTGCCCGGCTCGCCCCAGAAGACCTCGCCGGTGTCGGTCGTGACCGGACTGCCGTCGTAGCGCACGCTCTTGCCGTTGCTCTCCATCGTCATCTGCTGGAGGTAGGCCGGGAAGCGGTGGAGGTACTGCGCATACGGCAGGACCGCGTGGCTGGCCGCGTCGTGGAAGTTGACGTACCAGACGTTGAGCAGGCCCATCAGCGCCGGCACGTTCTCGGCGAGCGGCGCCTCGACGAAGTGCTTGTCGACGGCGTGCATCCCGCCGAGGAACTCCGCGAAGCGCGTCTTGCCGATCGTCACCGCGAGCACCGTGCCGATGGCCGAGCCGACCGAGTAGCGGCCACCGACCCAGTCCCAGAAGCCGAAGGCGTTCTCCGGGTCGATGCCGAAGTCGGCGACCTTGTCCAGGGCCGTCGACACGGCGACGAAGTGCTTGGCGATGGCCGCGACCGAGGCCTCGTCGGTGTCGTCGATGGCACCGGACCCACGCAGCCCGTCGAGCAGCCACGACCGGCAGAGGCGCGCATTGGTCAAGGTCTCGAGCGTGGTGAAGGTCTTGGACGCGACGATGAAGAGGGTCGTCTCCGGGTCGAGACCCTTCGTCTTCTCGGCGACGTCCGTGGGGTCGATGTTGGAGATGAAGCGCGCCGTGAGGCCGTCGTCGACGTAGGGCAGCAGAGCCTCGTAGACCATGACCGGGCCGAGGTCGGAGCCCCCGATGCCGATGTTGACGACCGTCTCGATGGGCTTGCCGGTGACGCCGACCCACTCGCCGCCGCGCACCTTGTCGGCGAAGGCGTAGACCTTGGCGAGCTCCTCGTGAACGAGGTGGACGACGTCGGCGCCGTCGACCTCGACGTGGGCTCCGGCCGGGGCGCGCAGCGCCGTGTGCAGCACGGCCCGGTCCTCCGTGACGTTGATCTTCTCCCCGGCGAACATCGCGTCGCGGCGCTCGGTGAGACCGACCTCGTCCGCGAGGTCGACGAGGGCAGCGAGCACGTCGTCGTCCACGAGGTTCTTCGACAGGTCGACGTGGAGCTCGGCGGCGGTGTGCGTCATCCGGTCGACCCGGCCCGCGTCGTCGGCGAAGGCCGTCCGCAGGTCGATCGCGCGGTCCGTGAGCTCGTTCAGCCGGGCCCAGGCGGCGGTGCTCGTGGGGTCGATCGGTGTGCTCATCAGCTCATCTCCCGTGTGTCCGCGTGCCCGGACGGCCGGTGGCCGTGGGCCTCCTCGCAGCCTAACGACGCCCCCACCCGTCGGCGATCCTGGGCCACCGCCGCGTGCTCAGCGGTCGAGCTCGAGGTGGACGTCGACGAGGTCGCCGGCCGTCAGGAGCACCCAAGGGGTCACGATCACATCCGGCACGGGCTCCTTGGCTGCCATCGTGACCCCTTGCCCTGGTCGCCGGTCCCCGGGCTCAGGGCTGCGGAGCGTGGGAGGCCGCGACGAGGGCGAGTCTCAGCTCGTCCAGCGCTCTGCACCGGGCGCCGGACAGCGCGGGCTCGACCCGCACCTGCGCCGTGCGGAGCGCCACCGGCCGCGGCCGGTGTTCGAGCTCGGCCCGGACCGTCTCGAGCAGGGGCTCACTGGCTCCCCAGGTCCCACCGACGATGACGCACTCCGGGTCAGCCAGCGCGACGAGCGCGACGAGCACGCCGCACACGGCAGAGGCGAGGTCCTGACGCAGGGCCGGTTCGGCGGCGACGCGCTCGAGGAGGCTGCTCACGTCGATGGCGGTCGACCCCGGACGACGCAGCCCCAGAGCGGCGAAGACCTCGGTGAAGGCCATGGCCTGACCACCGGGGCCGGTCGTCACCAGGTGGGCGATCTCTCCGGCCAGTCCGTGGTGGCCGCGGGCCACCTCACCGTCCCCCAGCACCGCACAGCCGAGGCCCTCGCCGAGATAGAGGTAGGCCGCGTCCGCAAGGGCCGTCGCATCAGCGTCGCTCCCATCGGGGCCCCCACTCCGGGCGTGGTCCCGCTCGGCCCTCGCGGCCCAGTTGACGTCGTTGTCGACGAGGACCGGACCGTCCACGACGTCGGCCAGCAGGTCGACGGGCGAGAGGTCGCCGAGGAGGAAGGGCGCGTCGGGCAGGTGGACGAGGCGGCCCGTCGTGCGGTCGACGGGATCGGCGGCGCTGACGACCGCGACGCGCACGAGGCCCAGCACGTCGGCCAGCACGGACCGCACGGCCTGCACCAGGACCGACCCCACCGTCGCCGTGGCCGGCCGGGGGACGGCGCGCTCGACCCTGGCGCGCACGGACCCGCAAGCATCGACGACCTCGACGACGATCCCGGTCGACGCGACGTCGACGACGAGACCGACGCCTGCCGTCGGGTCGAGGGCGTAGTAGCTGCCCACCCCGCCACGGCCGGTCGTGCGCTCCCCCGTGTCGACCACCAGGGCGGCGGCCTCGAGACGCCGCACGCTCTCGGCCACCGTGGGCTTGGACAGGCCGGTCGTCGCCGCGACCTCGGCGCGGGTGAGCCGTCCACGCTCGGCGAAGGCGAGCAGGACGTGCTCGTCGCTCAGCCGTCGGAGCAGGTCGAGGGAGGGCTTGGCGGCGGACACGAGCAGCAGTCTAGTAAGGACTCTTGCCTTGGTGGGTCGTCAACCGGTACGTTGAGCGATCCAGTAAGGAGTCCTCATCGAGGGAGCGGGCATGACGAGCAGGACGACGCGGACCAGCGAGATCAGGGCGACCACCGGTGAGCGCCCGGCGCTCGACCTGCCGGGCCTGCCCCACTGGGAGACGACCCCGGCCGACCTGCCGGCGGCCATCCGCGAGGTCAAGGCCGCGCTCCGGGCCCGCATCGAGGCCTCCGGCCGGACGGTCGAGGAGGTCATCGCCGTCGTGGAGGAACGCATCCGGGAGCAGGTCGAGCAGATCGCCGCGGCCCGAGCGGCCGGGGAGCCGGTGTGGCCGGTCCTCGACTACCAGGACATCGCCGACGGGACCGTCAGTGCTGCGGAGCTCGAGCGGCTCTCCCGGCGTGGGTGCCTCGTCGTGCGGGGCCACTTCCCCCACGAGCAGGCAACCGGGTGGGACGCCGAGATCGTCGACTACGTCGAGGCCAACCGCTTCTTCGAGACCTACCGCGGGCCCGGGGACGACTTCTTCGGCAGTGTCGGCTCGAAGCCGGAGATCTACCCCGTCTACTGGTCCGCCCCGCAGATGCAGGCGCGCCAGAGCGAGCGGATGGCGACGGTCCAGTCCTTCCTCAACAGCCGGTGGACGAGCGCATCCGAGGGCGTCCACTGGTTCGACCCCGATCGCGACTCCCTCTACCCCGACCGGATCCGGCGCCGCCCGCCGGGCGCGGACTCGGCCGGCCTCGGGACCCACCTCGACCCGGGCACCCTTGACCTGTGGATGACGCAGGCCTACCAGCAGGCCTTCCGGCACGTTTTCGACGGCTCGATCGAGCGCTACGACCCGTGGGACGCCGCCCACCGCACGGGTGGCCCGCAGTACCCGGGCTCGACGATGTGCTCCGCCTTCCGCACCTTCCAGGGCTGGGTGGCACTTTCGGACATGGACCACGACCAGGGCGTGCTGCACACGGTGCCGATCCCGGATGCGATGGCCTACCTCCTGCTCCGGCCGCTGCTCGGCGACGTGGCCGACGACGACATGTGCGGCGTCACGGTGGGTCAGGTCTTCCCCATCAGTGAGACCTGGCACCCCCTGCTCATGGAGGCACTCTCGGGGATCCCTGACGTGCGCGCCGGCGACTCCGTCTGGTGGCACTGCGACCTGATCCACAGCGTCGCTCCTGTGACCGACCAGCAGGGCTGGGGCAACGTCATGTACATCCCGGCAGCGCCGTGGTGCCCCCGCAACGAGGCGTATGCCGCTGGGGTCCGCGCGGCGTTCGCCACCGGTTCCAGCCCGGGCGACTTCCCGCAGGAGGACTACGAGCGGGGCTGGAGCGGACGTTCCGGACCGGACGACCTCAACGGGACCGGGCGCCGAGGTCTCGGACTCGACGGGTAGGCGCACGACAGGGTCAGCGGCGCGTCTCAGCGATCAACAGATCGGCGAGAGCATCGGGAGCGGTCACCTGAGGCCAGTGGCCGGAGTCGATGTCGACGAGCTCGAGATGTCGGGCCCGGGCCAGCTCGAGCAGCTCTCCTTCGTCGATCCAGGCCCGGAGCTCGGCCGGCGAGAACTCGGGGCAGATCGCCGTCGCCGGCACGTCGTGCCGGCGGTCGTCGGAGAGGTGGACCGTGCCGGTCATCACCCCGACCGGGGTCGGGACGAAATCCTCGAGCAGCCGCTGCTTCGTCGCGTCGTCGAGGTCTCGGCTGTCCGGACCCTCGAAGGCATGCCACCCGGGGAAAGGCACCCCGTCGCCCTCGGCCTCGAGACCGCTCATGAACTGCTCCCCGTCGGGGGCGGGAAAGCCCCCGATGTAGACGACGCGGGCGACCTCCTCGGGCCGGGCGTCGACGGCGCAGGCGACGAGCGCGCTCGCGGCGGAGTGGCCGACGAGCAGCACCGGACCACCCGACGCGTGGGCCGCGTCGACCGCGTCGACGACCGCTGCCACGTGGTCCTCGAGGCTGATGCCCGACCGGTCGGCGTTCGAGGACTCGAGGCCGGGGAGCGTGAGCGCCGTCACCTTGTGACCGGCCGCACGCAGGCGTTCGGCCACCGGATCCCACGATCCGCCGCCGAGCCAGAGTCCGGGAACGAGGACAATGTCCATGCCAACCTCCACCGCCAGTCGCGTGTCTCAGGATGGGTCCCCACGCTAGACCGATCCGCAGACATTGGGGTGGCGAAGAGCATCCGGGCTGGGTTCGCCTACCCGAGGACGTCGGCAATCATCCGGTGGCCCTGCGCCTCGAAGTCCTCGTCACCGACCCGGAAGGCCCACGCGGCCGTCCCGATGGCCTCGCGCACCCGGGTCCGGTGCCACGCCTCCGGCTCACGAGGGTCCGTGCCGTAGCCCTCGAGGAACGCCGCCTCGAGGGCCGGGTCGCGGCGGAAGTCCTGGGCCGCCAGCCGGGTGAGGTCGGTCATCGCGGGCCGCAGGGCGGCGCGGCCGAGGTCGATGACCCGCACCTCGCCGTCGTGCACGAGCCAGTTGCGGGGCTGCCAGTCGCCGTGGGTCGGCACGGTCACCGTCGGCGGCGTCTCCCACTCGGAGATCGCGGTCGTGAGCTGCTCGGCGACGGCCGGCGCGATCCGGTGCGGCCCGGACAGCCACGCCCGCGCCTTGTCGTTCTCCCGCTGCTCGTGGTCCACGTCGGTGACGCTGGTCTGGGTGTGGAAGACCGCGAGCAGCTCGCCCGCCTCCCGGTAGGTCGCCGGGTCGTCGGCCGCCGCGGTGCCGAGCACGAGCTCGCCCCGGAGGAACCGCGTCACGAGGACCTTTGCCTCGAGGTCGGCGAACTCCAGGCCAGGGGCACGGCCCCGGTCCGTCCACGGACGCAGCCAGGCGCGGTGGGCGTGGATCTCGCGGGCAATGTGGGTGTCGTCCGGCCCGCCGGCCTTGACGATGAATCGGCACGGCCCACACGTCAGCTCGAGGACGGTCGTCGCCACGAGCCCCCACCCGTGGTCCCGCACGACGACGGCCTCCGGCAACCACCCAGCGAGCAACCGACGCTGGTCGTCGGACAGCGCCTCGACGCCGCGCTGGTCACCGAGGGCTGCAGTCATCCGCGGAGCCTACGGCGTGAGCGGCATACGCGCTCGCTGCTCAGCGGTCGTGCCAGGCCAGCACCCGCAGGGCCTGGAGGGTGACCCACCGGCTGGGTCGGCCGGGGCCGTCCTCGAGGTCGAACCAGGTCTCGCCGGGGTGGACGTGGTCGAGCAACCAGGTGCCGTCGGGTTGGCGCTTGCCGCGGACGATCTCGACCGCGTCCTCGACCCTGCCGTCCGGAGCATCGCCGACCCGGCGGAAGTGGTCGAGGCCGCGCAGCACGTCGTGATGCCAGCGCTGCGGTGAAGCAAGCTGGAGAAAGCGGTCCGCGGCGACCGCGCCGGTTGCCTTGCTCCGGAAGAGCCCTCGCTCCAACAGGTACTCCTCACCGCGCCGACGCGCCGCGGCGACCTCGACGACACCGCCGTGTCGCTCGTACTCGAGCAGGCCCTCGACGACGCAGATCGTCGAGTCGAAGGACGAGACGGTCGAGCCGTTCTCGGCCTCGCAGTTCCAGCC
>JBBRGO010000194.1:0-6392 GCA_038224055.1 Actinomycetales bacterium | reverse complement strand
GAGTTCCGGCCCTACTTCGACAACGCCCCCGTCTACGGGCACGGGCCCTCGCTGGAGGAGTTCACCTCACAGACGCCGCTCACCGTCGGCAGCCCCCAGGAGGTCATCGACAAGACGCTCTCCTTCCGGGACTACGCCGGGGACTACCAGCGCCAGCTCTGGCTCGTCGACCACGCCGGTCTGCCCCTGCAGACCGTCCTCGAGCAGCTCGACATCCTCGGCGAGGAGGTCGTGCCCGTCCTGCGCAGGGAGTTCGCCGCCCTCCAGCCGGCGCACGTCCCCGACGCCCCCACCCACGCCAGCCTGCTGACCGCCCGAGCCGACAAGGAGCTCGCCTCATGACCCGTCACCTCGCCGTCATCACCGCCGGCCTCACCCAACCCTCGTCGACCCGGCTGCTCGCGGACCGGCTCACCGAGGCCGTCGTCCGCGGCCTCGGGGCCGCGGGTGGGTCCGACCAGGACGTCGTCGTCGAGGTCGTCGAGGTCCGCGACATCGCGCACGACCTCACCAACCACGTCCTCACCGGGTTCGCCGCGCCGGAGCTGCAGGTGCGTCTCGACGCAGTCACCGAGGCCGACGCGGTCATCGTGGCGACTCCCGTCTACGCCGCCTCGTACAGCGGCCTGTTCAAGATGCTCGTCGACGTCCTGCCCAAGGACGCCCTGCGCGAGACGCCCGTCCTGCTCGGCGCGACCGGCGGAACGGCTCGGCACTCTCTCGCCATCGACCACGCCCTGCGACCGCTCTTCGCCCACCTGGGCGCGCTCGTGGCCCCGGTGGCCGTCTTCGCGGCGTCAGAGGACTGGGGCAACGTCGAGGCCGGCGGGCTGGGGGAGCGGATCGACCGGGCCGGCTCCGCCTTCGCCCGCCTCGTCACCGGCACATCCCCCGAGAGGCGCGTGGACCCCTTCGCGGACGTGACCCCGTTCGCGTCGCTGCTGGCGGGCTCGAGCCGCGCCTGACGACGAACCCGTGACGCAGGCCTGGGCCGTCAGGCCTGCGTCACGGCGCGTACCGCCTCGAGGTCCGCGGGGCCTGCGGGGGCGGTGTGGGCGGCATACGGCCCGGGGTGGCGCTGGAGCCACGCGCTGACGTACGGACAGACCGACACGATGGTCGCGCCGTGAGCCACCACCGCGTCGAGGGCCCCGCGCACGAGTCGGCTCCCGAGTCCCTGCCCCTCGAGCGCGTCGTCGACCTCGGTGTGGAAGAAGACGACCCGGTCGGCCGCTGCCTGCCCGGACGCCCCACCGGTCTCGCTCGCCGGCCCCGGGACGACGACGTAGCGCGCCTCACCGACCTGCTGGCCGTCGCGGAGCATGACGAACCGGTCGCCCCCGTCCGTCACCTCGACCATCGGCTCCCCGCTCGCTTCCCGGGCTTTCTTCGCGGTGTCCTCGGCGTTCACCGGTCCAGCATGGCAGGCTGAGTCCCATGGCGAAGTACTTCGATGTCCACCCCGTCGACCCGCAGCCACGAGCGATCGGACAGGCGGTCCAGATCCTCCGGGACGGCGGCCTCATCGCCTATCCGACGGACTCGTGCTTCGCCCTCGGCTGCTCCCTCGACAACCCGGCGGGCAAGGAGCGGATCCTGAGGATCCGGCAGCTCGACGAGAAGCACCACTTCACCCTCGTCTGCGCCGACTTCGCCCAGCTCGGGCAGTTCGTCCAGCTCGACAACGCCGTCTTCCGGGCGCTGAAGGCGGCGACGCCCGGCCCGTACACCTTCATCCTCCCGGCCACGAAGGAGGTGCCGCGACGACTGCTCCACTCGAAGAAGAAGACCGTCGGCGTGCGCATCCCGGAGCACCCGGTCGTCCGGGAGCTGCTCAAGGCGATGGGGGAGCCGATCCTCTCCAGCACGCTGCTCCTGCCGGGTGAGGAGGACCCGATGACCGAGGGGTGGCAGATCAAGGACGAGCTCGACCACGTGCTCGACGCCGTCATCGACTCCGGGGAGTGCGGCCTCGAGCCGACGACGGTGGTCGACTGGTCGGAGGGCTCACCCGTGGTCACACGGGTCGGCGCCGGCGACCCGACACCCTTCGAGTGACGACCGTGGCCCCCGTCGCCGACGTGCCCGCCGCGGTCCACGCGCTCCTGGCGGGGCTACCCGTGGGCGACCGTCAGACCCTCGAGCTCCGCTTCGAGCGGTGGTGGCCGGACCTCGTGGCCGGACTTCGGGACCTGTTCGAGCCAGAGCTCATCGAGCCCACGGCGCTGCGGCTCGCCGAGGTCGCCGTCGAGGGTTTCCGTGAGCGGGAGCCGGACCTGCGACGGCTCGACGAGCGTCGACTGCTGCGTCCGGACTGGCTCCAGGACCCGTCGATGGTCGGCTACGCCTGCTACACCGAACGGTTCGACGGAACCCTCGCGACCCTGCCTCAACGGCTCGGCTACCTCCGAGAGCTCGGCGTCACCTACCTGCACCTCATGCCCCTGCTCCGCCCGCGCGACGGCGACAACGACGGCGGCTACGCGGTCGCCGACTACCGCACCCTCAGGGCCGACCTCGGAGATATCGAGGACCTTCGGTCACTGACGAGAACCCTTCGCGAGCAAGGCATCTCACTGGTCCTCGACCTCGTGCTCAACCACGTCGCACGCGAGCACGAGTGGGCGGAGCGTGCGCGGGCGGGCGAGGCCCGGTACCGCGACTACTTCCACGCCTTCGCGGACCGCCACCTGCCGGACGCCTACGAGCGCACGCTGCCCGAGGTCTTCCCCGAGTTCGCTCCGGGCAACTTCACCTGGGACGAGGAGCTCGAGGCCTGGGTGTGGACGACCTTCAACGAGTGGCAGTGGGACGTCAACTGGTCCAACCCCGACGTGCTCGTCGAGTACTCCGAGATCATCCTGCACCTCGCCAACCTCGGGGTCGAGGTCCTCCGCCTCGACGCGATCGCCTTCACCTGGAAGCGGATGGGGACCAGCTGCCAGAACCAGCCCGAGGTGCACGCCCTGACCCAGGTGCTCCGAGCTGTTGCGCGGATCGCCTGTCCGGCAACGGCGTTCAAGGCCGAGGCGATCGTCGGACCACGAGACCTCGTCCAGTACCTGGGTCAGCACGAACGGGCGGGTCGGGTGAGCGACCTCGCCTACCACAACAGCCTCATGGTCCAGATCTGGTCGATGCTCGCAACGGGCAACGTCATCCTCGCACGACAGGCACTGAGCGCCCTGCCGGCGACCCCGCCGGGTGGGACGTGGATCTGTTACCTGCGGTGCCACGACGACATCGGCTGGGCCATCGACGACGGCGATGCGTCCGCAGTGGGACTTGAGGGTTTTGCCCATCGCCGCTTCCTTTCCGACTGGTACGCAGGGGACTTCCCGGGATCTTGGGCCGACGGTCTTGTCTTCCAGTACAACCCACATACCGGTGACAAGCGGATCAGCGGCACAGCGGCCTCGCTGAACGGAGTGGCCGCGGCCGCCGACGACGACAGCCTGGGTCGGGCCCTCGGCCGCCTCTACCTCGCGCACGCCATCGTCATGGGGTGGGGCGGCATCCCCGTGCTGTGGAGCGGCGACGAGCTGGGCCTGCCCAACGACCCGAACTGGGCGGTCGAAGCCGGGCACGAGGACGACAACCGGTGGGCGCACCGCCCCCGCCTCGACTGGGAGCAGGTCGGTGAGCGTGACGACCTCGCCACGACGACCGGCCGAGCCTTCCAGGGCATCGCCCACCTCTCCCGCATCCGCGCGACCCTCCCGCAGCTGCATGCCGCTGCCGACGGGGACGTGCTGCCCGACACCGACGACGGCGTGCTCGTCCTCCGGCGGTCGCACCCGAGCGGACCGATGCTCTGCGTCTACAACGTCACCGACTCGTGGCGACCGCTCGAGATGCGCCATCTGCGAGCAGCCGGCGTCGCCGCCCCGTTCAACGTCCTCGGTGCCCATGAGGTGTCCGGGGGAGAGGACGACCGGGCGTGGCTCAGCCCGTATGCCGCGTGGTGGATCGTCGAGGCAGCCACGCTGGCCTGACGGGGTCGACGCCCTTGTTAAAGGTTATACGCTAATCTTTAGCAAGGAGGTGGTGTGGTGCAGGAACCCTGGCCGGCGCTGACCACGCGACGGGTCCCTTGGACACCCGGCGCCGACGGCCTCATTGCGCCCTCGCGAAGAGCCAGGCGCGAGGTGCCCGATCACTACGACGCGTCCGTCGTCCCACGCGTCGCCGATGCTCCACTCCGACTCGATGGCGACCTCGCTGCCGACCTCGACGACGCCTCGAGACTGCTGGCTGCCTTTGATGCCGGGGGAGCGGGCGAGATCGCGCCCTTCGCGACGGTCCTGCTCCGCTCCGAGAGCACGGCGAGCTCGCAGATCGAGAACCTCACGTCGTCGGCGCGCGCTCTCGCCGAGGCCGCGATCGGGCAGGGCCCGCGCGCCAACGCCGCGGTCATCCTGGCGAACGTCAGGACGATGCAGGCCGCCCTCGACCTGGCCGGATCGCTCGACACCGCAACCGTCCTCGCGATGCACCGGGCGCTGATGGCGCACCAGCGCCTGCACGACCCGGGACAGTGGCGCGACCAGCAGGTCTGGCTCGGAGGGGCCGCGGCCCATCCCGCTGGCGCGGACTTCGTGCCCCCCGTCGCCGCGGACGTTCCCGCCCTGATGGACGACCTCGTCGCCCTGATGGACCGCGACGACCTCCCACCGCTCGCCCTGGCGGCTCTGGCGCACGCGCAGTTCGAGACGATCCACCCCTTCACCGACGGGAACGGCCGGACCGGGCGTGCGCTGCTGCACTCGGTCCTGCTCCACACCGGCGTCATCCACCGAGTGACCGTGCCGATCTCCGCAGGCCTGCTCGCCGATCGTGATGGCTACTTCGCCGCGCTCACCTCCTACCGTCAAGGCGACCCGGAGCCGATCCTGCGGTGCGTCGCCTCGGCCGCTCGTACCGGGATCCGTGTCGGGGGTCTGCTCGTCGGGCGCCTCCGCGAGGTGCGGGCCGGGTGGCACGACGCGCTGACGGCTCGGCGGGGCGCCGCGGCCTGGCCCCTGCTCGACCTGCTGCTGCGCCAGCCGGTCGTCACGGCGCGGGTCGTGGCCGACGAGCTGGCCGTGTCGACTCCGACCGCCCAGTCCGCGCTCCAGCACGCGGTGGAGTCCGGCATCCTCGTCGAGTCGACCGGTCACCGACGCAACCGGGTCTATCGTGCGACGGAGGTGCTCCTCGCCCTGGACGACTACGCGGAGAGTCTCGGCCGTCGCGGAGGCTGACGAGTCCCTCCGTGCTGCAACGGAATCGGCGCGGCCTCAGGTCAGGTCGACCCATTGGCCGTGCTCGTGGCAGGTGCCGAGGACTGCTGGTTCGCGCTCGTGGCCGCCGCGCCACGTCCGAGCTCCGATCACCGTGCCACTCGTCCGGCCGACCATGGCAGGCGGGAGCTCGAGACCGGGCATGCACCCGAGAGGCTCGGCGGTCAGCCAGCTCACCGGCATACCTCCGTGCGCGGTCTCCGCGAGGACGGCGGCGATCTCCGGGCGCCGCTCCTTCGCGACGTAGGTGAGGGCCCACGAGCTGAAGGCGACGACGTGCACGTCGGGGGAGGCCGGCCCGACAGCCGTGGCCACCGTCGAGGTGATCGCCTCGGCGAGGTCATCGACCATGTCGCCCCGCTGCACCGGCGGCGGGGTCGCTGCCGCCACGGCGACGGCCGCGGTGAAGCGTTCGACCCGGCCCGGGACGTCGGGCCACAGGCAGGCCTCGAGCCAGCGCACCGCGTCGGGGTCGGCGAGATCCACCGGGTCGAGGTCGAGTCCGAGTCGACCGACGATGCGGGGGAGTGGGCCGACGCGGGCGGTGCCGCCCGTGCGGTCCCGGCCCACACAGACGACGGGCGAGTCGGGGTCGCCGAGCACGGTCGCGCCATCGTCACCCTCGGAGGTCAGCTCGATGCGGTAGCGGTCGACGCCCAGGAGCAGCCCGGCACTCGTACCGAGCTCGACGAGGACGACCGGCCGGTCCGGCACATCGGCGCAGACGGCACCGAGCGCCGCCGCGAGGTAGACGCAGCGGTTGACCTCGTTCGTCTGGGTCGAACGGGTCGCGATGAGGTGCGTCAGCTCCTCGCGGTGGTCCAGCACCGTCCGGCGGACCTCGGGCCAGGGGTCGCCGGAAGGAAGCGCGTCCCGGCCGACGACGCTGGCGAACCAGCGCGCCGCGGGCAGGTCGGGCCGGCGCAGGACGAGGTCGTGCAGGGCGGCGAGCCAGAGGACCGGACGGCGCTGACCCGGGCGGGCAGCGAGCAGCAGGGACGACGTCTCGTCGTCCTGCGCCACCTCGGCACAGATCGCTGCGTAGAGGGGGAGCCCGGGGTGATCGGCGGCCATCCGCGCGAACCCCTCACGGACGTCGGCGATCTCGGC
>JBBRGO010000193.1:0-6396 GCA_038224055.1 Actinomycetales bacterium | reverse complement strand
CTCTCCGTTGCCGACGCGCTCGGCGATCACGGCCCCGTTGTGTAGCGGCCTAGCACGCCGCCCTCTCAAGGCGGTAGCGCGGGTTCGAATCCCGTCGGGGCTACGTGATGCTCGAAGGAGCAGCAGACAGGCCCCCGATCCAGTGGATCGGGGGCCTGTCTGCTTCCCACCGGATGCCGCTGACCGACCCAGGGATCAGCCCCGGTCGGCCGAGCCGCTGGAGTCGCCGCGGCCCGTCGAGGACTGGAGACGGTCGATGTGCTCGGACGCCTCCGCCTTGGTGAGGTCAGCCGGAAGCGTCTCGCCGGCCTCGCGGGCCAAGGTGTCGAGGTAGCTGCGCTGCGCGCCGGTCATCGGCTCGTCGCCGGTGACCCAGTCCTCCGGGTCCTTGATGGTGTTGTCGCCGGCGGCGCCCGTGTCCGAGCCGGGGGTCGCGCCGATGACGTCGTCACTCGAAGGTGTGTTCGATTCGCTCATGCCGGCAACGTACCCCGCAACGCCGACGCCCGAACCCGTCGCCCGAACCCGTCGCCCGAACCCGTCGGACGGCCGGTGGGGACGGGTCAGCCGAGCTCGCGCAGCCGGGGGAGGAGGTCCTGGCTGAACTGGTCGAGGAAGCGCGCCTGGTCGTGGCCGGGGGCGTGCACGACGAGGTGGTCGAAACCCCAGTCGACGTACTGCTTCATCGCCTCGACCGCCTCCTCGGGATCGCTCGTGACGATCCACCGCTTCGCGATCTGCTCGTCGCTCAGCTCGTCGGCCAGGCGCTCCATCTCGACCGGGTCGTCGACGCCGTGCTTCTGCTCCGCGCTCAACGACAGGGGAGCCCAGAAGCGGACGTTGTGCAGCGCGACCTCAGGGTCACGGTCGTAGGAGAGCTTGATCTCGATCATCCGGTCGATGTCGTCGCGGGTGCGCTCGGACGTGGCCAGACCTTCGTCGACGGCGGGCAGCAGCTTGTCCTCGTAGAGCTCCCGGCCCTTGCCGGAGGTGCAGATGAAGCCGTCACCCGCGCGACCGGCATACCGCGCGACGACGGGACCGCCGGCGGCGACGTAGACGGGGATCGGCTCGTCCGGCCGGTCGTAGACGGTCGCGTCCTTCGTCCGGTAGTAGTCACCCTCGAAGGTCACCCGCTCCTCGGTCCACAGGCGGCGCATCAGCCGGACCGCCTCGCGCATCCGGGCGAACCGCTCCTTGAACTCGGGCCACGGGGACCCGGCCGCTCCGACCGCGACCTCGTTGAGGGCCTCACCGGTGCCGATCCCGAGGACGATCCGGCCCGGGTTGAGTGCGCCGAGCGTGCCGAACGCCTGGGCGACGACCGCCGGGTTGTAGCGGAAGGTCGGCGTCATGACGGACGTGCCGAGCTGGATGCGCTCCGTGCGCTCGCCCACGGCCGCGAGCCAGGACATCGCGAACGGGGCATGCCCCTGCTCGTGCCGCCACGGCTGGAAGTGGTCGGAGATGAAGGCGGAGTCCAGACCCACGGACTCGGCGTGGGCGGCATACGTGATGAGCTCGCGCGGACCGAACTGCTCGGCGGACGCCTTCCAACCAACCTTGAGCACGGGGGCCTCCTGGCACCGGGGGACACGGGGTCCGGCCAGCCTACGACGCGCGAGTATGCCGCTCACCCGGGTGGGTGCGTCGGCGCCCCGGTGGACTCGCCGGTGGACTCACCAGTGGACGACGACCTTGTCCCCGAGGCGCGACTCGTTGTAGAGCCGGATGACCCCGGCGCGGTCGCGCACGTTGACGCAGCCGTGCGACGCGCCGGTGTAGCCGAGCCGGGCGAAGTTCGAGGAGTAGTGCACGGCCTGACCGCCGGAGAAGAACATCGAGTACGGCATCGGCGTGTGGTACAGGTTCGAGATGACGTCCACCTTCTTCTTGTAGACCGAGAAGGTGCCTTCGCGGGTGGGCAGCTCGTCACTGCCGAAACGGACCGCGAACTGGAACTGCGGCTCCCCGTCGATGACCCAGGTGAGGGTGCGCGAGCCCTTGCTCACGCACATGACCCGCCCGGTGAGGCAGCGCTGGTCGACGTCCCACGTGATGCCGGACGACGTGGGCTTCGCCGTTCCCGGTTTGGTCTCCGGTTTGGTCTCCGGTTTGGTCTCGGGCTCGGGCGGCTTCGGCTTGACGTTGGCCAGCTCGTCGGCCGTGGGGCGTCGGGTCATCGCGAGCAGCCGGGCGTACGTCGTCTGGTCGAGCGTGCCGGTGGCGTCGAAGCCCCGCTTGCGCTGGAAGCCGGCCACCGCCGAGGTCGTCGCGGAGCCGTAGCGGTCGGTGACGTCCCCGGAGAACCACCCGATCTGGCGGAGCCGGGCCTGCACGGAGCGGACCTTGCTGCCGACGTCGCCGCGCTCGAGCACGGCCACGACGGGAGGAGCGACGGGCTTCGGGGCGGACACGGGCTGGGCGACCGGGCTGGGCTTGCTGGCGGGCTTGGCGGGCTTGGCGGGCTTGGCGGGCGCCGTCGAGGCGGGGGTCGCCCGGGTCGGCGCAGGCGTGCCGCGCGTCGTGACCGGAGCGGCCACGGTCGGCACGCTCGTGGTGGTCGGGGCCGGCGGGGTGGTGGTCGCAGCGGTCGTGGTCGCAGGCGTCGTGGTCGGGGTGTCGGTCGCCGTCGGCGTGCCCGTCGTCAGCTTCGTCGGGGCGGCCGCCCCGCCAGCCTCCGGGCTGCACGCCGAGACGGTCAGCGCGAGCAGGAGGGTGCCGGCCGTGACTGCCGCGCGCGCGGGCGTGCCCAGCTGTCGTCTCGTGCTGTCCACGGTGACCCCTCTGCTCCGGTTTGTGCGGTGTCACACAGGGTGACGCCATGCGGCCCGAGATGGGGGATGGATGAGGTCGCCGGCGGCAGATCGTGACCGATCCGTTGCCCACCCACCCCGCAGTCCCGTCGCCCCGGCGACGAAAGGTGCGGCATACCCCTCGGTCCGTGACTGGTGCGGTTGCCCCGGCGACGAAAGGTGCGGCGGTCAGGCGTTGTGCTGCTGCTGCTGGTTCTGCTGCATCGCGTGGTGGCGGCGCAGGACCTCCGTCAGCTTGTTGGCACCCGCGACGACGGTCGCGGCGTGGAGCCGGCCGGGCTGGCGTGAGAGCCGCTCGATCGGGCCCGAGATCGAGACCGCCGCGACGACGCGCCCGGACGGGCCGCGCACCGGCGCCGACACCGAGGCCACGCCGGCCTCGCGCTCGGCGACGCTCTGGGCCCAGCCGCGCCGCCGGACGCCGGACAACGCGGTGGCGGAGAAGCTCGCACCCTGCAGGCCGCGGTGCAGCCGGTCCGGCTCCTCCCAGGCCAGCAGCACCTGGGCGGCCGACCCCGCGAGCATCGAGAGCGTGGCCCCGACGGGGATCGAGTCCCGCAGGCCGATGGGACGCTCGGCCGCGGCGACGCAGATGCGCTGGTCGCCCTGACGGCGGAAGAGCTGGGCGCTCTCGTTGGTGTGGTCGCGCAGCGCGCCGAGGACGGGACCGGCGGCCGCGAGGAGGCGGTCCTCGCCGGCGGCCGAGGCCAGCTCGCCGAGGCGGGGCCCGAGTACGAAGCGCCCCTGCATGTCCCGCGACACGAGGCGGTGGTGCTCGAGCGCCACCGCGAGGCGGTGGGCGGTCGGGCGTGCCAGCCCGGTCGCCCCGACGAGCTGGGCGAGGGTGGCCGGCCCGGCCTCGAGAGCGCCGAGAACCGTCGCGGCCTTGTCCAGAACGCCGACCCCAGATGAGTTGTCCATGCACTGATATTGCCGTCTCAGGCACTGAGACGTCAATCCCATCCGCCCACAAAGGGGCCACGCTGTTTTTCAAGCGATGGCGCGGGGGACCCCCGCCTCGCGCATCCTCGGAGGTCCACACGTCGTCGCGGAGGGAAGTCATGGCAGGGACATTGGCCGAAAAGGTCTGGGAGTCGCACGTCGTCAGGCACGCCGAGGGCGAGCCGGACCTGCTCTACATCGACCTGCACCTGCTCCACGAGGTGACCAGCCCCCAGGCCTTCGACGGACTCCGCCTTGCCGGCCGCACCGTGCGCCGCCCGGACCTCACGCTCGCGACCGAGGACCACAACGTGCCCACGACGCCGGGCCCGATCACCGACCCGGTCTCGAAGATCCAGGTCGAGACGCTCCGTGGCAACTGCGAAGAGTTCGGCGTCCGGCTCTACCCGATGGGCGACGCGGATCAAGGCATCGTCCACGTCGTCGGCCCGCAGCTCGGCCTGACCCAACCGGGGATGACGGTCGTGTGCGGGGACAGCCACACGTCCACGCACGGCGCCTTCGGGGCGCTCGCCTTCGGCATCGGCACGTCCGAGGTCGAGCACGTCCTCGCCACGCAGACGCTTCCGCTCAAGCCCTTCCGGACGCTCGCCGTCACCGTGACCGGCTCGCTCTGCGAGGGCGTCACGGCCAAGGACCTCGTCCTGGCCGTGATCGCCAAGATCGGCACCGGTGGTGGCCAGGGCTACGTCATCGAGTACCGCGGCGAGGCCATCGAGGCGCTCTCGATGGAGGCCCGGATGACGGTCTGCAACATGTCCATCGAGGCGGGCGCCCGGGCGGGGATGATCGCCCCCGACCAGGTCACCTTCGACTACCTGCAGGATCGACCGCACGCGCCCCAGGGTGCCGACTGGGACGCCGCCGTCGCCGAGTGGACCGGCCTGCGCACCGACGACGACGCGGTGTTCGACGACGAGGTCCACCTCGACGCCGACGCGCTGACGCCGTTCGTCACGTGGGGCACCAACCCCGGCCAGGGCCTCCCGCTCGACGCCTCCGTGCCCGACCCCGAGTCGTTCGCCGACCAGGGCGACCGTGTCTCGGCGGCCAACGCGCTCACCTACATGGGCCTCGAGGCCGGAACGCCGCTGCGTGACATCGCCGTCGACACCGTCTTCGTCGGCTCGTGCACCAACGGGCGGATCGAGGACCTCCGCGCCGCCGCTGCCGTCGTCCGGGGCCACCAGGTGGCCGAGGGAGTCCGCATGCTCGTGGTGCCCGGCTCGGCCAAGGTGCGCCTCCAGGCCGAGGCGGAGGGACTCGACGCCGTCTTCACCGCGGCCGGCGCCGAGTGGCGTCTGCCCGGCTGCTCGATGTGCCTCGGGATGAACCCCGACACCCTCTCCCAGGGGGAGCGCAGCGCCTCGACGTCGAACCGCAACTTCGAGGGACGCCAGGGCAAGGGCGGTCGCACCCACCTCGTCAGCCCGCTCGTCGCGGCCGCCACCGCCGTGCGTGGCACCCTCTCGAGCCCGGCCGACCTGCCCAGTGTCACCACCACGGGCGAAGGGGCCTGAGCGATGGACAAGTTCGAGAGCCACACCGGCGTTGGCGTCCCCCTGAGACGCAGCAACGTCGACACCGACCAGATCATCCCCGCCGAGTACCTCAAGCGGGTGACGCGGACCGGCTTCGAGGACGGGCTCTTCGCGGCCTGGCGCAAGGACGACTCCTTCGTCCTCAACAACCCGGTGTATGCCGCTGGGTCGGTTCTCGTCGCCGGGCCGGACTTCGGGACGGGCTCGAGTCGCGAGCACGCGGTCTGGGCCCTGATGAACTACGGCTTCCGGGCGGTCATCAGCTCGCGGTTCGCCGACATCTTCCGCGGCAACAGCGGCAAGCAGGGCCTCCTCACGGCCGCGGTGGCCCAGGACGACGTCGAGCTGATCTGGAAGTACCTCGACAACAACCCCGGGGCCGAGATCGGGGTGGACCTCGTGACGAGGACCGTCACGGCGGGGGAGATCGTCGCGCCCTTCGAGATCGACGAGTACACCCGCTGGCGCCTGCTCGAGGGCCTCGACGACATCGGCCTCACCCTGCGACACGAGGACGAGGTAACCCAGTTCGAGAAGGGCCGCCCATCCCACAAGCCGGTGACGACCCTGGCCTGAGGCTGGGGACCACGCCGTCCGCCACCGCCGAAATTTCACGGAATACATTGTGGCGCAACCAGATCGGCGTCTCTTGACCGCTGCGGACGGTCGCCGGCAGGTTGGCCTGGATGGGCCACTCCCGCTCCTCGGGACCCCTCAAAGCCCTTGCGACACAAGGAATAACCCCGTTCCGGTGGTGGACCTCGTGTGCTCTTCGGCCTACCGTCAGGGGTTAACCGGACTCGATCCGGACTCCGTCGGGTCTTCTGACTGCGACAGTCCTCTGGAGGGGAAGACGTGAACAAGGCAGAACTCATCGACGCGCTCGAGGCGAAGCTCGGCAACAAGAAGATGGCCTCCGACGGGCTCGAGGCATTTCTCGACATCGTGATCCGGGAGGTCAACAAGGGCCAGAAGGTCGGCATCACCGGATTCGGCACCTTCGAGCGGGTGGACCGCGCGGCCCGCACCGGCCGCAACCCCAAGACCGGTGAGACGGTCAAGATCAAGAAGACCAA
>JBBRGO010000192.1:0-6431 GCA_038224055.1 Actinomycetales bacterium | reverse complement strand
TCCACTCCGGGGCCCGTCCTGCTCGTCCCCGGCTACGGGGGGTCCCGGGCCTCCGTGGAGCCGCTCGCCGACGTGCTGCGGGGCGCCGGTCGCGACGTCACCGTCGTGACGCTGGCCGACCGGGCCCGGGGCGACCTCGGCGGGCAGGCGGACACCGTCGGTGACGCCGTCGACGCGGCATTGGCGCGCACCGGGGCCACCACCGTCGACCTCGTCGGCTACTCCGCCGGAGGAGTCGTCGTGCGGCTCTGGGTGACGGAGGACGGGGGGAGCGACCGGGTCCGCCGCCTCGTCACCCTCGGCTCCCCCCATCACGGCACCGAGGTGGCCAGACTCGGCGCGCTCGTCTCCGGGGCCTGCCCCACGGCCTGCCAGCAGCTCGCCACCGACAGTCCCCTCCTGGCCCGGCTCGACCGGGAGCCGGTGCCACCGGGTCTGCTCATGCTCTCCCTGTGGAGCACCCGCGACGAGGTCGTCGTCCCGGCGAGCTCCGCCGTCGTCGAGGGGGCCGCGAGCCCGTCCCTCCAGAGCATCTGCCCCGCGGCCACGGCCCGACACGGGGAGCTGCCGGGCGACCCGCTCGTGCAGTCGCTCGTCGGCCAAGCCCTCGGGACGGGGCCGTTGCCGGGCCGGGGCGCCGTGGACTGTGCCCGCCTCGCTCCGGCGACGGGGTGACGAGGTCTCAGCTCGTGATGTCGCGCGTCGCGAAGTTCGCCCACGCGGCAGCGAGCAGCACGACGACGTAGACGCCTTGGAGCGCCAGGCCGCGCTCGAGGTTGCTCCAGAGGACCGGGTCGCGGTAGAGGTCGACGAAGGAGAGCCAGTAGCGCGTGGGCAGGTAGGGCTGGAGCGGCCGAGCGGCATCGACGGTGAGCAGGAGCGTGGAGCCGATGAGGAAGGCGAGCGCGCCCAGGCTCGCGGCCTGGGGGGAGTCGGTCAGCGTCGAGAGGAAGAGGGCCATGGCCGCGACCCCGAGCATCGAGACGGTGATGAAGCCGATGGCGGCCACCGACCGCCAGACGACCTGTCCCGGGGTGAGGGCCGAGCCGGAGAGGCTGATCATGGCGCCCGAGAGCGGCGCGTTGCCGAGCAGGAGCCGCCCGACGACGTAGCCCACCGCGGCGACGGAGACGACGCAGACGAGGACGAAGGCGATGACCGCGCCGAACTTGCGCACGAGCAGCCGGGTCCGCCCGACGGGCCGGACGAGCAGGTAGCGCAGCGTGCCGGCCTGCGCCTCACCGGCCACCGACTCGCCCGCCACGACGGCGACGGCGATGGGCAGGAAGAGGGGCAGCACGATGGCGAGCGCGGCGATGGCGAAGAGGGACCCGTTCGCGAGGACGGCCGACAGGAAGGCGGGACCGGACCCGGGTCGCGGAGCGATGCCGGTCCAGGCGAGCAGCACGGCCACGACCGTCGGGAGCAGGTTGAGCAGCAGGATCGCGACCCACGTGCGTCGCCTGCCGAAGAGCTTGGCGAGCTCGACCCCCGCCCCGCCCCCGGTCCTGCGCCGGTCGGACCGCCGGGTCACCGGGGCACCTCCCCGGTCGAGCGTCGACGCGTGCGCTCCTCCACGATGTCCTCCAGCCGTCGTCGCTCCGGTCCGATCTCACTCACCCGGATGCCGCTCGAGACGAGCCGCGCGTTGAGCGCCGCGGGGTCGGCGCACGCCACGAGCAGGCGCTCCCCGTCGCGGTGCTCGACCGCCTCCCCCAGCAGGGCAGCAGCGCGCTCCCCGTCCGGGCTGACGACGAGGACCCGGCCGGTCGGCGCGCGGAGCCGATCCAGCGGCTCCTCGAGCACCAGCTGGCCCCGGTCGAGCAAGCCGATCCGCGTACACAGCTGCTCGACCTCCGCGAGGAGGTGGCTCGAGAGGAAGATCGTCGTCCCCGCCCGGTTGAGGCCGGCCAGCAGCTCCCGGATCTCGCGGATCCCCCGGGGGTCGAGGCCGTTGGTCGGCTCGTCCAGCACGAGGAGCTCCGGCCGGCGCATCAGGGCCGCTGCCAGACCGAGCCGCTGGCGCATCCCGAGGGAGTACCCCCGGACCGGACGCGAGCCGACCGCCCCGAGCCCCACCTGCGCGAGGGCCTCGGTCGCGCGGTCGCGGCGGTCCCTCCGGCCGCCACCGAGGTGGCCCTGAGGCCGGCGTCCGCTCGCGTCGTGGAGCACGAGGTTGCGGTGGCCGGAGAGGTGACCGTAGGCCGCCGGCCCTTCCACGAGGGCCCCCACCCGCGGCAGCACGGACGATCCCGCCCGGGGCATCACCTCCCCGAGCACCTCGATCCGCCCCGACGTGGCGAGAACCAGCCCGAGCAGACAGCGCACCGTCGTCGTCTTGCCCGACCCGTTCGCGCCGAGGAAACCGTAGACGTCGCCGCGCCGGACCGCGAGGTCGACGCCGTCGACCGCGCGGACGCCGCCGAACAGCTTCGTCAGACCCTTGGTGCGGATGACGACGTCCGCGGCGGCTTCGGGGGGCTCGGGGTGCGCGGCGGGCTCGCTCGTCACGCGGCGCCCCGCGGGAGTGCGGCCGCGACCCGGGCCAGTCCGTCGGGAGTGAGGGTCCCGGTGACGAGCCACGTCCGCCCGGTCACCGCGGGGTCGGTGAGCAGCAGCGCGACGGGACCGACACTGACGGCGATCCCCTCCGGCAGGGGCCGCGCACCAGCCGCCACCCGCAGCTGCCGCCGGAGCGAGTCCGCGGTGTCGACGGGCAGCACGCCCACCGCGAACTGCGTGACGCCGCGCCCGTAGCGGGCGATCCCCTCGAGGTCGGGCAGCGGCGTCGCCCGGTCGAAGCCGAGCAACCGGCCCGGCAGCCCCTGGTCCGGGAAGCGGCCGACGGCCCGGACGAGGTCGAAGCGCGCCCTGGTGCGGACCCGGGCCTCCGGGGGCGGCGTGAAGGTGGTCGTCGCGGCAGCCGGGGCGACATCGCTGAAGTCGAGGAAGGTGGTCGACACGGCGGGGATCCGCAGGTCTGCACCGAAGATGTCGACCGCCACCGGCACACCGGACTCGCGGTCGGCCCACACGTCGACCCGGTCGATGCTGCTGAGGGGCTCGCTCGGGGTGAGACGCAGCCCGTCGGCCCGTCGGCCGGCCACCCAGCGCGACGGCAGGCTCGTGACGACCTCCGGTCCGGCCTCCGACAGCAGCCGGGCCGCCAGCTGCGGCGGGAGCAGGTCGCCGGCTGTGGGCAGCCGCACCGCCCCGGCGGGGTCGGGTGCGGTGAGCAGCACCCGGTCGTCCTCGTAGTCCCACACGGTCGACCCGGACGGGGTCGTGCGGGCGCCGACCTCACCCGTCGGGGTGAGGGTGTCCGCGCGCCAGTCCCGGCTCGAGCGCCACCACACCCGGACCTGCGTGCGTCCACCGAGGAGGGAGGCGACGTCACCGAGGTCGGAGCCGGCCGGGAGGGCGAGCGACCCGGTGGACTCGGCATACCCGGAGTACGGTCGCTCGAGCGACCCCTGCACCCGGGAGAGCAGGGCCGCGGCGTCCCCAGCGGGTGCCCCGGCCGGCAGGGCTCGGATGACGAGTGGCAGCACGGCGAGTGCCGCGACGAGCGCGAGCACGACGCCCGAGCGCCAGGTGCGTCCTCCCATGGAGGAACCGTAGGTCACCGCCGCGGCGGACGGGCGGTCCACTCGGGAGCCGTCACTGATTCGTGCCGCGCCAGCGGTGGTCCCTACTATGAGTGGGGCCACGCCGACGGCCGCGAACAGCGCAACGGCGGCAGGGCCGGACGACCGCCCCCGAACGACAAGGACCCCTCCCGTGCTCCGCACTCACGAGGCCGGCGCCCTGCGCGCCGACCACGCCGGTCAGACCGTCACCCTCGCTGGTTGGGTGGCCCGTCGACGTGATCATGGTGGGGTCGCCTTCCTCGACCTGCGCGACGCCTCGGGTGTCGCCCAGGTCGTCGCCCGGGACGAGGTCCTCGCGGAGGGTGGCGCGCACGACGTGCGCAACGAGTACTGCGTCACGGTGACGGGTGAGGTGCGGCTGCGCCCCGACGGCAACGCGAACCCCGATCTGCCGACCGGTGAGATCGAGGTCATCGTCAGCGAGCTCGTCGTGCTCGGCGAGGCCGCCCCCCTGCCGTTCCAGATCGACGAACGCGTCACGGTCGGTGAGGAGGCCCGGCTGAAGTACCGCTACCTCGACCTGCGACGCCCGGCCCAGGGCGCGGCGATCCGTCTTCGGTCGAAGGTCAACGCGGCCGCCCGCGCGGTGCTCGGCAGCCACGACTTCGTCGAGATCGAGACCCCGACGCTGACCCGGTCGACGCCCGAGGGGGCGCGCGACTTCCTCGTGCCGGCGCGTCTCCGCCCCGGCTCGTGGTACGCCCTGCCCCAGAGCCCGCAGCTGTTCAAGCAGCTGCTCATGGTCGCCGGCATGGAGCGCTACTACCAGATCGCCCGCTGCTACCGCGACGAGGACTTCCGTGCGGACCGCCAGCCCGAGTTCACCCAGCTCGACGTCGAGATGTCCTTCGTCGACCAGGACGACATCATCGCCCTCGGTGAGGAGATCCTCGCCGCGCTGTGGTCGCTCATCGGCGTGCAGCTCGAGGCCCCCTTCACCCGGATGACCTACACCGACGCGATGGCCCGCTACGGCTCGGACAAGCCCGACCTGCGCTTCGGCAACGAGCTCGTTCAGTGCACCGACTACTTCGCCGACACGACCTTCCGGGTCTTCCAGGCCGACTACGTCGGCGCCGTCGTCATGCCCGGGGGCGCCTCGCAGCCGCGCAAGCAGCTCGACGGCTGGCAGGAGTGGGCCAAGCAGCGCGGGGCCCGGGGCCTCGCCTACGTCCTCGTCCAGCCCGACGGCCAGCTCGGTGGCCCGGTCGCCAAGAACCTCACCGACACCGAGCGTGCCGGTCTCGCCGCCCACGTGGGCGCCGAGCCCGGTGACTGCATCTTCTTCGCAGCGGGAGCCGCCAAGGCGTCGCGGTCGCTGCTCGGGGCCGCGCGCCTCGAGATCGGCCGCCGGTGCGACCTCATCGACGAGTCGGCGTGGAGCTTCCTCTGGGTCGTCGACGCGCCCCTCTTCGAGCCCGCCGCCGACGCCGTGGCCTCCGGGGACGTCGCCGTGGGCGCCGGGGCGTGGACCGCCGTGCACCACGCCTTCACCTCGCCCAAGCCCGAGTTCGCCGACACCTTCGACACCGACCCCGGCTCGGCGCTCGCCTACGCCTACGACATCGTCTGCAACGGCAACGAGATCGGCGGCGGCTCGATCCGCATCCACCGTCGCGACGTGCAGGAGCGCGTCTTCGCCGTCATGGGGCTCTCGGAGGAGGACGCCCAGGAGAAGTTCGGCTTCCTCCTCGAGGCGTTCGCCTTCGGAGCGCCGCCGCACGGCGGCATCGCCTTCGGCTGGGACCGGATCACGGCACTGCTCGCCGGGGCGGACTCGATCCGCGAGGTCATCGCCTTCCCGAAGTCGGGGGGCGGCTACGACCCGCTCACGGCCGCGCCCGCCCCGATCACCCCGTTGCAGCGCCGGGAGGCCGGGGTCGACGCCAAGCCGGAGCCGGCCGGCGACCAGGCCTCGCGCGGCTGACCGGTCGCTACCTGACCGGTCGCTACCTGACCGGTCGCTACCCCACCGGCCGGTTCAGACGCCGGCCGGTCGGGGGCCGGTCAGGACGGGTGCCGGTGCTCCGTCGACCGTGGTCACCGTCCGCTCGGCCCAGAAGCAGATGTGGTCACGGATCGGCTCCGCCTCGCGCAGCGGGTGGCGGTAGACCCACGCGATGTCCCTTCCGTCCGAGCCCTGCCCTCCCGCACCGCCCGCTCCATCGGGGTCGAGACCGAGGTCGAGGCTGAGGCTGAGATAGGACGCGTGCCCCTTGTAGGCGCACGTGCTCCGGGTCTCGCTCGCCGAGAGGAGGTCGGTGCGCACGTCGTGCGTCGGCAGGTACCACCGCGTCGGCAGGCCGGTCTCGAAGACGGCGACGGGGTGGTGGGTCTGCGCGAGCAGGACCCCACCGCGCTCGACCCGGACGTGCCGGGTGCTGTGCAGGATGTCGATCCGCGCGTACGGGTCGTGCGGGTGTCCAATGACCGACTCCTCCTCCTCGAGCCAGTCGAACTGGGTGAAGGGGAGCAGCACGTGATCCTCGAACCCCGGCTCGTCGATGGGGGTCGAGCCCTCCGGCGGTCCGGCGGCGAGGTCGGCGAGCTGAGCGAGCGGGACGGCATACTGCGGCACCACGTGCCCCGGCGGCCAGACGAGCAGCGCGTCGATCGTGTCGCAGACGAGGACGCCCCCTCGGCTGGCTCGCAGCCGCTTGCCGCACGCGGCGTGACGGAACTCGGCCCGTTGGGCGAGCGTCTGGGCGATGAGGTCGATGGCCATCCACCCAGCATCACGGCCTCCCCGGGCCCGGGCACGGGTCCGGTGCCGCGAGAATG
>JBBRGO010000191.1:0-6469 GCA_038224055.1 Actinomycetales bacterium | reverse complement strand
CAGCTCGAGCTGCTCGACCGGCAGCTCGATGTCGGGGCGGTCGAAGCCCTCCGACTCTCGCGAGTCCGGCAGCCCGAGGAAGACGACCGCGACGTCCTTCGACCCGGCGAGCTCGGCCGCCTCGGCCACGAGCCGCTCGGCCAGCACCCCGGCGTCACCGTCCTCGTCGAGGACGAATCCCTCGGCATATCCGACGCGCTCCTCCCCCGCCTGCGCCCTGATCCCGCCGAGCGCGCTGTCGAGCTGCGTGGGGTTGATGAACGAGCTGCCCGCGCCCTGGAAGCGCGGTGTCTTCGCGAACGCCCCGATCACCGCGACCGACTGCGACCGCTCGAGCGGCAGGATCCCGTCGTTGGTGAGCAGCACGACGCTGCGCCCCGCCGCCTCCCGCGCGAGCGCGTGATGCGCCTCGGCGTCATAAGTCGCCGGCTCGTGTGCCGCTGAGTCACTCTGCGCTGCAACCGATCCAGAGCGGGCGGCCGCCTTCTGCACCAGCGAGACGACCCGTGCCGCACCACGGTCGACCACCGCCTCGTCCAGCCGCCCGTCGCTCACCGCTGCGACGATCTCTGTGTCGGTCCGCCCGCCGCTCGCCGGCATCTCGAGGTCGAGCCCGGCCACGAGCGCAGAGACGCGGTCGTTGACGGCGCCCCAGTCCGACATGACGAGACCCTCGAAGCCCCACTCGTCGCGCAGCACCGACGTGAGCAGCCACGGGTCCTCCGACGCGTAGGTGCCGTTGATCCGGTTGTAGGAGCACATCACCGTCCACGGCTGGGCCTCGGTGACGACCCGCTGGAAGCCGCGCAGGTAGATCTCGCGCAGCGCCCGCGGGTCGATGTCGGCCGAGACGCGCATCCGGTCGGACTCCTGGTTGTTCGCCGCGAAGTGCTTGACCGACGCGCCGACACCCTGGCTCTGCAGCCCGCGCACGAGCGCGGACCCGAGGGTCCCGGCGACGAGCGGGTCCTCCGACAGGTACTCGAAGTTCCGCCCGCACAGCGGTGACCGCTTGATGTTGATGCCGGGGCCGAGCAGCACGCCGACCTCCTCGGCGACGGCCTCCTCGCCGAGCGCGACCCCGACCCGCTCGAGCAGCTCGGGGTCGAACGTCGCCCCGAGCGCCACGGCGGGCGGGAAGCAGGTGGCCGGGACGGCGTTGCGCAGCCCGAGCCCCTCGGCCCGCTCCTTGCGCACACCGTGCGGTCCGTCGGTGAGCAGGATGGCCGGAAGGCCTACGCGCTCAACGGATTTCGTGTGCCACATCCCCTCGCCACTCGTCAGCGACGCCTTCTCCTCCAGGGTGAGACCGGCGACGACCTCCTCCGGCGTGCCCGTCGTGACATCGGCCTCTGGTGCGGTCTCGCTCATCGTCGTCCTATCCCCGGGGGCCGCGCCGGCGCGGCCGTCGAGAAAACCATATGGGACTAGGTTTTCGCCGACAAGGGTCATTACGATGCGTTCCATGGCACGCCGGGGTTCCTACGCGAAGGGCGTGGCGAAGCGCGAGGAGATCCTCACCGCCGCCCTCGACGTCGTCGCCCGCCACGGCTTCCGCCGCACCTCGGTGCGCGAGCTCGCCGACGCCGTCGGCCTGAGCCAGGCCGGCCTGCTCCACTACTTCAGCTCCAAGGAAGACCTCTTCGCCGAGATCCTCCGCATGCGCGACCAGGTCGACCGCCGGCAGTATGCCGCTGACGACGCCCCTGCTCCGACCGTCCTCGTCGAGGTGGTCCGCCACAACGCCGACGTGCCGGGCCTCGTCCAGCTCTACTCACAGGTCTCCACCGAGGCGTGCGACCCGGACCACCCGGCCCACGGGTTCTTTCGCGACCGGTATGCCCGCCTGCGACGCCAGCTGGCCGATGCCCTGGAGGCCGACGGCGGCCTCGCCGGCACGCCGACGCCCGTCCCGCCGTCACCCGTCGACCCCGAGGTCGCGGCCGCCCTGCTCGTCGCGGCTGCCGACGGCCTGCAGACGCAGTGGCGGCTCGACCCGTCGATCGACATGGCTGCCCACCTCGAGGTCCTTGTCGACCTGCTGACCGCGCACGTCTCGCACCCGGATCAGAACCCGGACCCGCGCCTCAGTCCTTGGCGGCCCGCCCGATGAAGAGGTAGCCCCACGGCCGCATCGCCTTGGGGAACGGGCCGTACTCCTGCTCCAGCGACTCCGTGCGCAGGCCCGAGGCCTCGACCAGCTCGGCGATGGGTCGGGTGAGGTGGCAGCCGTCGAAGAGCGCCCTCTGCAGCGGCTCGATCCGTCGCTGCCAGCGGCGCACCCCGACATCCGGGGCGCTGCCGTGCTCGAGGAAGTGCAGTGTCCCGCCCGGCCGGAGCACCCGACGCGCCTCGGCGAGCGCCAGCGCCGGGTCGGGGATCGTGCAGAGGGTGAGCGTCGTGAGCACGGCGTCGACGCTCGCGTCGGGCAGGTCGAGGTGCTGCCCGTCGAGGCTGCCACGCACGACCGGCACCGGCGAGTCCTCGCGACGCTCCACCGACAGCTGCCAGGCGACGTCGGACGGCTCGACCGCCACGACCTCGTCGACCTCGGCGGGGTAGACGGCGAGGTTGAGGCCGCTGCCGAAGCCGAGCTCGACGACCCGGCCGTGCAGCCCGGCGGTCGCCCGGGACCGCAGGGCGAGCACCCTCGGGTCACCGCTGCCGGCGTTGACGAGGCGCGGCGTCACCTCTCGTGCCCACAGACCCATGCCCCGAGGGTAGGCCCCGGCGGCATCACCCGGCCCAGCGGCATACCCGCTCGAGGTGGTGAAGGCTCCGGGCCCCCAGAGGGGCACGAAACCTTCACCACCCGCCGTGAGTGAGCTCGGCTCAGCCGGCGTCGGGCGCCACGAGCACCGGCAGCTGCTTCTCGAACAGCGCGTCGAGCGTCAGCGACGGCAGGACGTGGCCCTGGTTGGACGCGGCCTTGGCGACGCTCGCGCCCCAGGTCGCGGCGGCGAGGCGCTGCAGCGGCGTCCCGTGGTGGCCGTTGTTGTCGAAGGAGCAGTCGCCGACGTTGTAGAAGTTCTGCTCGGCCTGCATCACTCGGGCCTGGTTGAGGGCGAGCCCGCGCTTGCTGGTGACGAAGTAGGTGCCGAACGCGTCCGCCATGAGCTCGGTGCGACGGGTGGCCTCGGGACCGGTGAGGTCGCTGACGAAGAGGTTGTCCTCGTACTGCACGTGGTGGGCCATCTCGTGCCCGAGGACGGCACGGGGACCGACGTCGCGGAAGCCGGTCCTGTCGAGCGCGTCGAGGATGCCGTCGCCGAAGATCATCTTGTCGGGCAGCGCCGCGACGGTCGGGTCGGGGTCGCCGGCGCCGCTGAACGCGAAGGCGTTGAGGGTGAACAGCGGGTTGTCGCCGCCGCGCAGCGAGGGCGTGCCACGGACGAAGTCGACGATGCTCGCCGCGAGACCCGCGCCGTCCGCTCCCCCGATGCCGTCGATGTAGGCGAGCATCCTCTGCACCCGGGGCGCGTCGGTGAGCATCGAGCCGTGCATCGCCATGATCTGCACGTCGCCCAGCGGCACGTCCCAGAAGCGCTTCGTCGCCGAGAACGCCTGGTTCAGCTCGTTCTTGTAGTCCTTGGGCAGCGCGTATGCCGGGTCGCCCGTCGTGCCGTAGAAGAGCGCGTCGTAGGTCGGGAAGTCGAGCAGGCCGAAGGTGATGAGCACGATGATCGTGTTGAGGTCGAGCTCGCCGACGAGCTGGTTGACGTAGGCGTCGAGGGCCGTCGAGCTGCAGACGTACTGGCTGCCGTCGATCACCGCGGTGAGACGGGCCTCGACGGCGTCTCGCACGGGCGAGCTGCCGATGCCGGCCCTGGCCAGGGCCGCGGTCTGGCGCGCGCGGAAGTCCGCGGGCAGGGTGGCCAGCATTGCGTCGAGACGCGTGGCCTGGGCCGGGGACAGCCGGCCGGCGACGGCGGGGTCGATTCCCGCGGAGCGCAGCTTGGCCGCCGACGCGCTCGAGACGCTCCCGCCGGAGGACCCGGGAGCCGTCGGGTTCGAGGTCAGGGTCACGGCGCTCGCCGACGTCACCGGGACGGTCACGCCAAGCGACAGGACGAGACCTGCCGCGGCGAGGGTGCAGGCCGCGCGGGTGGTGCTGGTCTTCATGGTTCCCCTTCGGATCGTCCATGCTGGTCGTCAGTCACGGGCCTGCCGGGTTTCCCCCGGACGCTCCATCATGCGGCTTTAGTCGGGAAAATGTCGATTGTTGGAGTGTCGACTGCCGAGAGGACGACGGACGCTGTGGACCCGGCCCAACGGCATACGCCTCGGCTGTCGTGGGCCGTGGCTACGATCGGCGGGTGAACGCGAAGCCCGCTGTCGTGGAGGCGCCCGGGCCCGACGGGGTGCGGGAGGTGAGGGTGTCGAGCCCGGACCGGATCCTGTGGCCGGCCGAGGGGATGGCCGACGGTCAGCCGCTGACCAAGCTCGACCTCGCCACCTACCTCGTCGCCGTCGGCGACCCGTTGCTGCGCGCTCTCGGCGACCGTCCGGTGACGCTCCAGCGCTTCCCCGAGGGCATCGGGGGCGAGGAGTTCTTCTCGAAGAACCCGCCCAAGGGGGTCCCCGACCACGCGCGGACCGTCATGTGCACGTATCCCTCGGGACGGCGGCACACCCAGCTCGTCGTCGACGAGGTCGCGACCGCCGTGTGGGCCGCGCAGATGAACACCATCACCTTCCACCCGTGGCCGGTCCGCACGGCCGACGTCGACAGGCCCGACGAGCTGCGCATCGACCTCGACCCGCAGCCGGGGCGCGACTTCGGCGACTCCGTCGAGGCGGCGTTCGCGCTGCGGGACCTGATGGCCGAGCTCGGGCTCACCGCCTTCGCCAAGACGTCCGGCAACCGGGGCGTCCACGTCTACGCGCGGATCGCGCCGACGCACGAGTTCCTCGACGTGCGCCACGGCGTCATCGGGATCGCCCGCGAGCTCGAGCGCCGGCTGCCCGACCTCGTCACGTCCTCGTGGTGGAAGGAGGAGCGCGGCGAGAAGGTCTTCGTCGACTTCAACCAGGCCTGCCGCGACCGGACGATCGCCTCGGCCTACTCCCCCAGGCCGCTGCCGTGGGCGCCCGTCTCGACGCCGGTGACGTGGGACGAGCTGCGCGACGTCGACCCGCGCGAGCTGACCGTGCGGACGGTGCCGGCTCTCGTGGCCGACCGCGGGGACGCGTGGGCGTCGATCGACGATGCGGTGGGTGATGTCACGACGGCGATCGCACTGTGGGACAAGGACATCCAGGAGCGGGGGCTCGGGGAGCTCAACTTCCCGCCCGACTACCCGAAGATGCCCGGCGAGCCGCCGCGCGTCCAGCCGAGCAAGCGGCGCCAGGACCGCGCCGACGACGACTACATGGCGCCCAAGGCCGAGCGCGACGCCGAGCTGCGGGAGACGTGGGGCATGCCGGTCGTCCCCCCGATCGGGCCGATGCTCGCCAAGCCGGTCAAGGACTTCCCGAAGGGTGAGGTCCTCTTCGAGCCGAAGTGGGACGGCTTCCGCTCGATCATCTACCGCTCCGGCGACGTCGTCGAGATCGGCAGCCGCAACGAGAAGCCGATGACCCGCTACTTCCCCGACGTCGTCGAGGCGGTGCTCGCCAACTTCCCGGACCGGGCGGTCATCGACGGGGAGATCATCCTCGTCTCGCCGGAGAGTCGGGACCGGCTCGACTTCGAGCTGCTCCAGCAGCGGATCCACCCGGCGGCCTCGCGGGTCAAGAAGCTCGCCGCCGAGACCCCCGCCTCCTTCGTCGCGTTCGACCTGCTCGCCCTCGGGGACGAGAGCTATCTGGACCGGCCGTTCTCCGAGCGGCGCGCGGCGCTGGAGGAGGCGCTGGCCGACGCCGAGGCCCCCATCCACCTCACGGCGGCGACGACCGACCGCGAGGTGGCGCGCGGCTGGTTCACCCAGTTCGAGGGGGCCGGCCTCGACGGGGTCATCGCCAAGCCGGTCGAGCAGACCTACCAACCCGACAAGCGGGTGATGTTCAAGGTCAAGCACGAGCGGACCGCCGACGTCGTCGTCGCCGGCTACCGGGTGCACAAGAGCGGCGACGACGCGATCGGCTCGCTGCTGCTCGGGCTCTACGACGCCGACGGGCAGCTCGCGAGCGTCGGGGTCATCGGGGCCTTCCCGATGACGCGGCGCCGCGAGCTCATGGAGGAGCTCCAGCCGCTCGTCGCCGAGTGGGACGAGCACCCGTGGAGCTGGGGGGCGCCGCAGGAGGAGGGCGTCCGGTCACCACGCTCGTCGGAGTACTCGCGGTGGAACAACGGCAAGGACCTGTCGTTTGTCCCGCTGCGGCCCGAGCGGGTCGTCGAGGTCCGCTACGACCACATGGAGGGCACCCGCTTCCGGCACACGGCGCAGTTCGCCCGGTGGCGGCCCGACAAGGAACCCGCCGACTGCACCTACGACCAGCTCGACGAGCCGGTCTCCTACGACCTCAC
>JBBRGO010000190.1:0-6474 GCA_038224055.1 Actinomycetales bacterium | reverse complement strand
ACGGCACCGACCCCGACAGCGGCTTCGTCGTGCTCGACGCCCGCGACCTGCGCTGTCCCCTGCCGGTGATCCACCTCGCCAGGATGGTCAGCGACGACGACACGGCACGAGGCATCACCGTGTGGGCCACCGACCCGGCCGCCGCCCACGACCTGCCCGCCTGGTGCCGGATGCGGGGCCACCGCTTCCTCGGGAGCCGTGCGGGACGAGGGCACACGGCATACGACATCGGGGTCGTCAGCGCCACGGGAGCGGCAGCGGCACCCTGAGGGCCCGAGCGAGCAGCTCGCGGTAGGTTGCCCGGGAGACCTCGGTGACGCCGAGCGTGGCGAGGTGCTCGGTGCGCCACTGCACGTCGATGAGCCGGTCCGGCTGCCCGTCGGACAGCAGCTCGTGGAGGCCGACGAGCGCCACCTTGGAGGCGTCGCGGGCGGTGTGGAACATCGACTCCCCGGCGAAGAGGCCGCCGATGGCCACGCCGTAGAGGCCGCCGACGAGGCGGTCGTCCTGCCAGGTCTCGACGGAGTGCGCCCACCCGGCGGCGTGCAGCTCTGCGTAGGCGTCGGTGATCTCTGTGGTGATCCACCGGCCCTCGCGGCTCGGGTCGGCGCACCCGGCGACGACGTCGTCGAACGCGGTATCGACCCGGATCTCGAAGTGCCTCGCCGCCTTGCGGAGCGACCGCCGCACCGTGAGGTCACCGACACGGAGCACGCCGCGGGGGTCCGGCGACCACCACCCGATGGGGGGTGCTCCGTGCTCGCCGACCCCCATCGGGAACACCCCGACGGAGTAGGCCGCGTGGAGCGTCGCCACCTCGAGGTCGGCGCCGAGGCCGACGAGGTCCTCCTCGGGCTGGGCCCGGTCGAGGGCGAAGTCCCACGGAGTGGGTGGCGGCGACTCAGGCACGGCGTCGCCCCAGGTCAGGGGCGCGGGCAGGTGATGTGCGGCGCGATCTCGTCGGCCGCGTCGGCGCCGTAGGCATCCGCGAGACGCTCGAGGAAGCGGGACGTGGACAGGGCGTACTCCTGCGTGCCCACGGTCTCGATGACGTAGGTCGCGAGCATCGACCCGAGCTCGGCACAGCGCCGGTGCTCCAGCCCCGCCGCGAGGCCGGTGAGGAACCCGGAGCGGAAGGCGTCGCCCACTCCGGTCGGGTCGGCCCTGCGCACCTCCCGGGCGATCCCGACCTCGATCGGCTCCTCGCCCCGGACGCGCACCGTGACCCCGTCCTTGCCCCGGGTCTTGACCTGGACGCGGACGCGCGCGGCGAGCTCGTCCTCGGTCCACCCGGTCTTCTGGCAGGCGAGGTGGCTCTCGTACTCGTTGGTGAAGAGGTACTCGGCTCCGTCGATGAGGCGCGCGATGGTGGGCCCGTCGCAGAAGGCGAGCTGCTGGGAGGGGTCCGCGGCGAACGGGATGCCGCGGCTGCGGCACTCGTCGGAGTGGCGCAGCATCGCCTCGGGGTCGTTGGCGCCGATGACGACGAGGTCGAGTCCGCCGACGCGTGCCGCGACGGGGCCGAGCTCGATCTCGCGGGCCTCGGTCATCGCGCCCGCGTAGAAGGTGGCGATCTGGGCCATGTCGCGGTCGGTCGTGCAGATGAAGCGCGCCGTGTGCTGGGACTCGGAGTAGTGCACCGAGGCGCAGTCGACCCCGTGCCGTTCGAGCCAGCTGCGGTAGTCGGTGAAGTCCTGACCGACCGCGCCGACGAGGATCGGCGGCTGACCGAGGTTGGCCATCCCGAAGGCGATGTTGGCCGCCACTCCCCCCCGCCGGACCTGGAGGTCCTCGGTGAGGAACGACAACGAGATCTTGTCGAGCTGCTCGACGACGAGGGAGTCCGCGAAGAGCCCGTCGAAGGTCATCAGGTGGTCGGTGGCGATGGATCCGGTGATGGCGATGCGCACAGCGAGCAACCTATCCCGTCCCGCTGCCCCGGACGGCGAAGGGCCCGACCACACTCGTGGTCGGGCCCTTCGGTGCCGGCGTCCCCTCGAGGACGCCGTCGAGGATCAGCTGAAGGAGTCGCCGCAGGCGCAGCTGCTTCCGGCGTTGGGGTTGTCGATGGTGAACCCCTGCTTCTCGATCGTGTCGGCGAAGTCGATGGTCGCGCCCTCGAGGTAGGGCGAGCTCATCCGGTCGACGACGACCTCGACACCCTCGAAGTCGCGGGTGAGGTCACCGTCGAGGGTGCGCTCGTCGAAGTAGAGCTGGTAGATCAGGCCGGAGCAGCCACCGGGCTGCACGCCGACGCGCAGTCGGAGGTCGTCACGCCCCTCCTGCTCGAGCAGGCTCTTGACCTTCGTCGCCGCGACGTCCGTGAGGACCACGCCGTGGGCCGGGGTCTCGGTCTCAGCCGGAGTAGCCGTCTCCGTGGCGGAAACGTTCGTCTCAACACTCATCGTGGGTCCTTACCGTCGTGGTGCGTGGGTCGGTCGTGACAACCCGTGCTCTGCCGGATCTGTTCCCGACTCGACAAGGATACGACGGGGAGGCCTCCGGGCCCGCATCACACCCCGCAAAGGGTCCGCGGAGGGTTCACCGAGCCGGCGAGGAGGGCGGGGGCGGGGACCACGTGCGCGCGACCCGGGCCGCCCGAGCGGCCAGGGTCGTGACGGGGTCCGCCATGGCCGCCGCCACCTGCGCGGGCCGTTCGGCGACGGCATACACCCCGGAGAGGCCTGCGGTCATCGCCTCGCGGCGGCCAACGAGGGCCTGACCCGCGATGACGAGGGCCGGCACGGCGACCTCGCTCGCAGCGGCCGCGACGCCGACGACGACCTTGCCGCGCAGCGACTGCCAGTCGAAGCAGCCCTCACCGGTCACGACGAGGTCCGCGGCGGCCACGAGGGCGCCGAAGCCGACGGCCCCGAGGACCGCCCCGACCCCCGAGACGCGTCGTGCGCCGAGGAGCAGGAGGGCGTAGCCCATCCCCCCGGCCGCGCCGGCGCCCGGCTCGCGCTCGGGACGGATCGCCGCGCCGGTCAACAGGTCCCTGGCCGGGGGGCGGACGCGGGCGACGACGCTCGCGAAGTGGCCGAGCGCACCCTCGAGCCGTTGCGCGTCCTCGTCCGAGGCGCCCTTCTGCGCCGCGAAGACCGCGCTCGCGCCCTTGAGCCCGAGCAGCGGCGAGTCGACGTCGGAGGCGATGACGAGGTCGATGCCGCGCAGCCGGGCCCGCGCCTCGTCCAGACCGACGACGTCCGCGGCCTCGGTGACGCCGAGCGGGAGCCCGCCGCGCCCGAGCCGGTCGGGCGTGCCGACCCCGAGGGCGGCGAGGATGCCGGCGCCGGCGTCGTTGGTGCCCGAGCCGCCGAGCCCGACGACGACCCGGATGGCACCGGCCTCGACCGCCGTGAGGATCAACCGGCCGACGCCGAGCGTGCTGGTGCGGGTCGGGTCGCGCTCGTCGGGGGCCAGCAGGTGCAGCCCGGCCGCCTGGGCCGACTCCACGTAGGCCGTGCGCCGGTCACCCTCGGCAACGAGCAGGATCGTCGCCGGGACGTCCCGCCCCAGCGGGTCGGTCGTGACCGTGGCCAGCACGTCCCCCGCGAGGCTGCTCGCGAGCACGTCGACGAAGCCGGGGCCCCCATCGGAGAGCGGCACCTGCGAGAGCGTGTCGTGCGGGGCGGTGGTGGCCCAGCCGGCCGCGATGGCCCCGGCTGCCTGGGCCGCGGTGAGGGAGCCGGTGAAACAGTCGGGGGCGATGAGCACGTGCACCCCCGAATCATGTCACCGCCCCCGGAAGCCCTCGAGCGCACACCGGGAGGCGAACGGGGCGGCATACGATCGGGTCATGACGACCGACACCGCCTCGGCCCCCGCCCCGCTCCCCCTGCTCGTGCTCGGGCGCGGCACCGACCTGCACACCGAGAAGGGCGTCGAGTGCCCCGGGGAGCTCCCGGTGGCCTCCGACCCCGGGCTGGTCGAGCGGGCGAGAGCGGCCAAGGCCGCCCTCGGCGACCGCGTGTTCGTGCTCGGCCACCACTACCAGCGCGACGAGGTGATCGAGTTCGCCGACGTCACCGGTGACTCCTTCAAGCTCGCGCGCGACGCGGCGGCGCGGCCCGACGCCCCGTGGATCGTCTTCTGCGGCGTCCACTTCATGGCCGAGTCGGCCGACATCCTCACCGGTGACGACCAGACGGTCATCCTCCCCGACCTCGCGGCCGGATGCTCGATGGCCGACATGGCCGCGATCGCCCAGGTCGAGGACTGCTGGGAGCAGCTGGCGGCTGCCGGGGTGGCGGACCGGACCGTCCCCGTCACCTACATGAACTCATCGGCCGCCATCAAGGCCTTCACGGGGCGTCACGGCGGCACGATCTGCACCTCGTCCAACGCCCGGACCGCCCTCGACTGGGCCTTCGACCAGGTCGGCGGGGTGAACGCCGAGGGCAAGGTGCTCTTCCTGCCCGACCAGCACCTGGGCCGCAACACCGCGGTGCGCGAGCTGGGCCTGCGCCTCGAGGACTGCGTCGTCTGGGACCCGCACCGCCCGAACGGCGGCCTCACCACCGAGGAGCTCGACGAGGCCCGGATGATCCTCTGGCGCGGGCACTGCTCGGTCCACGGCCGGTTCAGCGTCGATGCCGTCGAGACGGCACGTCGCGAGATCCCCGGGGTCAGGGTCATCGTCCACCCGGAGTGCCAGTACGAGGTCGTCGAGCTCGCGGACGAAGTCGGCTCGACCGAGAAGATCATCCAGACGATCGCCGCGGCGCCGGCCGGGACGAAGTGGGTCGTCGGCACCGAGCTCAACCTCGTGCGTCGACTGGGGCAGATGTTCCCCGAGCAGGAGATCACCTTCCTCGAGAAGAACGTCTGCTACTGCTCGACGATGAACCGGATCGACCTCCCGCACCTCGTCTGGGCGCTCGAGTCGCTCGTCGAGGGCCGGGTCGTCAACCCGATCCACGTCGACGAGAGGGTCTCCGCCGAGGCGCGGAGCGCCCTCGACCGCATGCTGGCCCTGCCGGGCACCACCCACAAGGACTGACCGGCACCGACCCCACACGGGCCCGGGTATGCCGCTGGGTTCGTGGCGCTCGGGCGCTCAGCCGCGCTGGGCGCTCAGCCGCGCAGGGCGCCCATCCGGGCGAGGAAGATCGCCTCGGCCGTGCAGACCCGGGCGAACTCGCCCAGGTGCAGGGACTCGTCGGCGCCGTGCGCCCGCGAGTCGGGGTCCTCGACGCCGGTGACGAGGATCGCCGCATCGGGGAACTTCTCGGCGAAGGAGGCGACGAAGGGGATCGAGCCGCCGACCCCGATGTCGACCGGCTCGCGTCCCCACGCATCGGCGAACGAGGCCCGGGCGGCGTCGTAGACCGGCCCCTCGGCGTCGGCCGCGAAGCCGGGTCCGTGCTCCTCGAGGTCGACCTGCACCTTCGCGCCCCACGGGGCGTGCTCGAGCAGGTGCGCGCGGAGCAGCTCGTAGGCGGCGGCGGGGTCCTGGGTCGGCGGGACCCGCATCGAGACCTTGGCCCGGGCCGATGCCGCGAGCGTGTTCGACGCCTTGTCGACGGAGGTCGCGTCGATCCCGATCGTCGTGAGCGACGGTTTGGTCCAGAGCCGGCTGAGGATCGAGCCGGAACCGATCAGCGAGACGCCGTCGAGCAGGCCCGACTCGGCGCGGAAGCGGGCCTCGTCGTAGTCGAGGTCGGCGGCCTCGGACGACTCCATCCCCGCGACCGCGAGGTTGCCCACGTCGTCGTGGAGCGAGGCGAGCAGCCGTACGAGTGCGGTGACGGCGTCGGGAGCCGCGCCGCCGTACATCCCGGAGTGGACGGAGTGGTCGAGCGTCCGGACGGTGACGACCGTGCGCACCCCGCCCCGCAACGTCGTCGTCAGGGCGGGCGTCCCGACCTCCCAGTTCGTCGAGTCGGCGAGGATGATCGCGTCGGCAGCGAGCTTGTCACCGTGCCGCTCGAGGATCGTCTCGAGGGACGGTGAGCCGGACTCCTCCTCCCCCTCGACGAAGATCGTCAGACCGACGGGCAGGGAGCCCCGGTGCGCCCGGAGGGCTGCGACGTGCGCCATCACGCCTGCCTTGTCGTCCGCCGCCCCGCGACCGTAGAGCCGGCCATCGCGCTCGGTCGGCTCGAAGGGCGGGCTCTGCCAGTCGCCGTCGTCACCGGGAGGCTGGACGTCGTGGTGCGCGTAGAGGGTCACCGTCGGCGCCCCCTCGGGCCCGTCGAGGTGCCCGATGACGGCGGGCCGGCCGCCCTCACGCACGATCTCGACGTCGAGTCCCTCACCCCGCAGCAGCTCGGCCACGGCCTCGGCGCTCGCGTCAACCAGGCTCTGGTCGAACGAGGACGCGGAGACGCTCGGGATCCGCACGAGCGCCTCGAGGTCGGCGCGGACCTGGGGCATGAGGTCGGCGACCCGCGCGCGGATCTCGTCGAGCTGGTCGGGGGTCAGGGCGTCATCGGTCATCTCTGCACCATATCCAGACCACGTCCGGGCCAC
>JBBRGO010000189.1:0-6492 GCA_038224055.1 Actinomycetales bacterium | reverse complement strand
CCAGCGGTGCCCCCGGCAGGATTCGAACCTGCGCAACCGCCTCCGGAGGGCGGTGCTCTATCCCCTGAGCTACGGGGGCGGCACGCACTTTCGTGCGCCCGGCGAGATTAGCAGGACCGCGCACCGAACGCGGAATGCGGGGCCTGCGCCACGCCGTCGTCGCACCTCACCGGGGGTCCGGACCCGCGCCTAGACTCGGGCGCATGACGCCGGAGGAGCTGCGCGACGCCCTCGCGGACGCCATCGCCCGAGCGGTGCGGGAGGGCAGCCTCCCGCCCGGCGCGGCCTCCGGTCCTGCAGGAGGAGCCCACTTCCGACCCGCCGATCAGCGCTCTCCCGGGGTCGCCCCCGACTGGGTGACCGCCGTCGCTCAGCGCTGGGCGACGACCCTGGGCAGGGAGCCGCGCGACGTGGCCCGAGAGCTCGCCCGAGGTCTCGGACGCCATCCCCGGGTCGAGGCGGTCGAGGTCGCGCCGTCGGGGCTGCTCCTGCTCACGCTCACCGGTCAGGGTCGAGGTGCGGTCATCGACGCGGTGCTCGCCGCGCCCGACGAGTGGGCGCTGACACCGGGGGCGCACGGCGCGCCGCCGACCGAGGCGCCCGGTTCCCGGCCGGCGGGCGACCCGGTCGCGCGGGCCCAGGTCGCCCACGCGCGACTGTGCCGGCTGGTCCGCAACGCCGAGGCGCTGGGGGTGGAAGTGCGCGGCACGCGCGGTCGGGACGAGCTCGTGCAGGGATCCGAGCGGCGGCTGCTCGTCGGACTCGCCGACCTGCCGCGCCGCATCGCCGCCACGGGCGGTGACGTCGCTGCGGTGAGCGACCTCGCGCGGCTCGCCGACGACTGGCGCCTGCCCGTTCACCCGCCGGTTCTCGGGGCGCCGGTCGAGCGGGTCCACGGGGCTCGGCTCGGACTCGCACGGGCAGCCCGGCTCGTCTTGCGCAATGGACTCTGGCGGCTCGGGGCCTCGGCCCCGGAGAGGATGTGAGGATGCACGCACACGAGGCGGGGGCCCTCCACGCCGACGGCTACCGGGGGCCCGCCTGGCTGCGGCCCCCCGACGACGTCAACGCACTCGTCCCCGCGCTCTGGGCGCGGTCGGTGGCTCGCGGCGCCGACGGTCTGCTCACCGTGGGTGGCCTCCCGGTCCCCGCGCTCGCGCGCGAGTTCGGGACGCCGGCCTACGTCATCGACGAGGACGACTTCCGGGCCCGTGCCCGTGACTTCAAGGCGACGTATGCCGCTGTCTTCGCCGAGCTGTCCGGCGCGGACGTCTTCTACGCCGGCAAGGCGTTCCTCTGCACCGAGGTCGCCCGGTGGGTGCACGACGAGGGGCTGCACCTCGACGTCTGCTCGGGTGGGGAGCTCGCCGTGGCGATCCGCGCCGGCGTGCCCGGCGACCGGATCGGCATGCACGGCAACAACAAGAGCGTGGCCGAGATCCGCGCCGCCCTCGAGCACGGTGTGAGCCGGGTCGTCATCGACTCCTTCGAGGAGATCGCCCGGGTCGCCGCCGTCGCCGAGGAGCTCGGCGTCGTCGCACCGGTGCTCATCCGGGTCACCGTGGGGGTCGAAGCGCACACCCACGAGTTCATCGCGACCGCGCACGAGGACCAGAAGTTCGGCCTGTCGTTGTCAGGGGGCCACGCGTTCGAGGCGGCCCGCCGCATCCTCGAGCGCCCCGACCGGCTGCGGCTGCTGGGGCTGCACAGCCACATCGGGTCCCAGATCTTCGACACCGCGGGATTCGAGGTCTCCGCGCGACGGATCCTGGGCCTGCACGCCCGGATCGCCAAGGAGCTCGGTGCCGAGCTCGAGGAGCTCGACCTCGGTGGCGGGTTCGGGATCGCGTACACGACCGAGCACGACCCGCTACCGCCCCGGGAGCTCGCGACCGGGATGGCGCAGATCGTCGCCCGGGAGTGCCGGTCCGAGGGCATGCCCGTGCCGAGGATCTCGATCGAGCCGGGTCGCGCGATCGCGGGTCCGAGCACCTTCACGCTCTACGAGGTCGGCACGGTCAAGACCGTGGACCTCGACGGCGGTGCCTCCCGGCTCTATGTGTCGGTCGACGGGGGGATGAGCGACAACGTGCGCACCGCCCTCTACGACGCGAACTACTCGTGCACGCTGGCGGGCCGTTCCTCGACGGCACCCCCCGCGCTGGCCCGCGTCGTCGGCAAGCACTGCGAGAGCGGGGACATCGTCGTCAAGGACGAGTTCCTGCCCGGTGACGTCAGCGCCGGTGACCTGCTCGCCGTGCCGGGCACCGGTGCCTACTGCCGGGCCCTGTCGAGCCAGTACAACCACACCCCGCGGCCCCCGGTGGTCGCCGTCCGGGGCGGCCTGGCCCGGGTCATCGTGCGCCGGGAGACGATCGACGACCTCCTCGCGCTCGACGTGTGAGGGCGCCGAAAACCGCTCCGGCTCCGCAGATTGTTCGGCGCGGATGTCCGGATCGCGAAACAATGAGCGTCCAACCCGTGGACAGACGGCAGGATTCGCCTCGTGACCAGTGATGTGAGTGCCCGCCCGCCCCTGCGCGTCGCCCTGCTCGGGGCCGGTGTCGTCGGCGGGGCGGTCGCCCGGTTGCTGACCGAGCACGCGGTCGACCTCGGGGCGCGGGTCGGGGTGCCGCTGGAGATCGTCGGGGTGGCCGTCCGGCGGGCCGGTCGCGACCGGTCCGACCTCGGGGTGGACCCGGCGCTCGTCACGACGGACGCCGAGGAGCTGGTGACCCGGGCCGACGTCGTCGTCGAGGTCATCGGCGGGATCGAGCCGGCGCGCTCGCTCATCCTCCGGGCCATGGAGCACGGCGCCTCCGTCGTCACCGCCAACAAGGCGCTGCTCGCCGAGGACGGGCCGACCCTGTATGCCGCGGCCGCCGCCCACGGCGTCGACCTCTACTACGAGGCCGCGGTGGCCGGTGCGATCCCGTTGCTGCGACCGCTGCGCGAGTCGCTCGCCGGGGACGAGGTCTCCCGGGTCCTCGGCATCGTCAACGGCACGACCAACTACGTGCTCGACAAGATGGACACGACGGGGGCCGGCTTCGCTGACGCCGTCGAGCAGGCGCAGGCGCTCGGTTACGCCGAGGCGGACCCCACGGCGGACGTCGAGGGCTTCGACGCCGCCGCCAAGGCGGCCATCCTCGCGTCGCTCGCGTTCCACACCCGGGTCTCGGGCAGTGACGTGCACCGCGAGGGGATCACCGAGGTCTCCGCCGCCGACGTCGCCGCCGCCCGGGAGATGGATGCCGTCGTCAAGCTGCTCGCCATCTGCGAGCGGACCCCCCGCGGGGTGAGCGTCCGGGTGCACCCCGCGATGATCCCGCGCAGCCATCCGCTCGCCGGCGTCCGCGAGGCCTACAACGCGGTCTTCGTCGAGGCCGAGGCCGCGGGCGAGCTGATGTTCTACGGTCGCGGTGCCGGTGGGGAGCCGACGGCGTCGGCGGTCCTCGGTGACGTCGTCGCGGTCGCCCGGCACCGTCTCGGCGGGGGTCTGGGGCCGGGGGAGTCGACGTATGCCGACCTCCCCGTGCTCTCGATGGGGGAGGCCCAGACCCGCTACCACATCAGCCTCGACGTCGAGGACCGCCCGGGCGTCCTCGCCCAGGTCGCCGGTGCGTTCGCCGACCACGACGTCTCCATCGAGACCGTGCGCCAGCGCCTCGTCCCCGGTCACGGCGACACGCCTGCCCGGGCGAGCCTCGTCATCGTCACCCACTCCGCGAGCGACGCCGCCCTCTCGGCCACCGTGGAGCGGTTGCGCACCCTCGACGTGGTGCGCGGCGTCGACTCCGTCATGCGCGTGGAAGGTTCCTGATGGCTCACCAGTGGCGGGGTGTCATCCCCGAGTACGCCGACCGGCTCCCGATGCTCGACGGGGCCCCGGTCATCACCCTTCACGAGGGCGGGACCCCCCTCATCCTCGCCGAGCACCTGTCCGACCTCGTCGGGGCGCAGGTCCACCTCAAGTTCGAGGGCCTCAACCCGACCGGCTCCTTCAAGGACCGCGGCATGACGACGGCGATCAGCCTCGCCGCCAAGAAGGGGGCAAAGGCCGTCATCTGCGCGAGCACCGGCAACACGAGCGCCTCGGCGGCGGCCTACGCGACGAAGGCGGGGATGACGTGCGGAGTCCTCGTCCCCGACGGCAAGATCGCCATGGGCAAGCTGAGCCAGGCCATCGCCCACGGCGCGACGCTGCTCCAGGTCGACGGGAACTTCGACGACTGTCTCACCCTCGCCCGCAAGCTCGCCGAGGCCTACCCGGTCGAGCTGGTCAACTCCGTCAACCCGGCCCGCATCGAGGGCCAGAAGACGGCCGCGTTCGAGGTCGTCGACGCCCTCGGTGATGCGCCCGACCTCCACTGCCTCCCCGTCGGCAACGCCGGGAACATCACGGCCTACTGGAAGGGCTACCGCGAGTACAGCTCAGACCCGACCGTGAGCGACCAGCCCGGCCCCGCGACCCACCTGCCGGTGATGTGGGGATTCCAGGCCGCCGGCGCCGCGCCGCTCGTCCAGGGCCACCCGATCGACCACCCCGAGACGATCGCGACGGCGATCCGGATCGGCAACCCCGCCAGCTGGGCCCAGGCGATCGAGGCGCGGGACCGCTCGGGGGGGCGTATCGCTGCCGTCACCGACGAGCAGATCCTCGCCGCGCACCGGCTGCTCTCGTCGCGCGAGGGCGTCTTCGTCGAGCCGGGATCGGCGGCCTCGGTCGCCGGCCTCCTCGCCAGCCACGAGGCGGGGCTGGTCCCCGCAGGCGCGCGGATCGTCTGCACGGTGACGGGACACGGGCTCAAGGATCCGCAGTGGGCGTTGCGGACGGCCGACGGCACCGAGGTCCGCCCGACCCGGGTCTCCGTCGACGCCTTCTCGGCGGCGCAGGCGCTCGGCCTCGAGGGCTGAGCCGGTGACCGACCTCGTCACCGCGGTGCCCGCGGGCCGCTCGGTCCACGTGCGGGTCCCCGCGAGCAGCGCCAACCTCGGTCCGGGCTTCGACTTGATCGGGCTCGCGCTCGGGCTGTGGGACGACTACGTCGTGACGGCCACAGCGCGGCCCGGGCTCGTCGTCGAGGTCACCGGAGAGGGTGCTTCGACCGTCCCGACCGACGAGTCGCACCTCGTCGTCGCGACGATGCGGCACACGTGGTCGCGACTCGGGGTCCGCGGCGCGGACGGCCTTCACCTCCGTGCCTCCAACGGTGTGCCGCACGGCCGAGGTCTCGGCTCATCCGCCACCGCCATCGTCGCCGGGGTCGTTGCGGCACAAGGACTGTCGTATGCCGCCGAGCTCGTTCCCGGGAGCCCGGTGCCGATCGACGTGGAGCTCGCCAACGACATCGCGAGCCGCATCGAGGGTCACCCGGACAATGCGTCGGCGAGCGTCCACGGCGGTCTGACGCTCAGCTGGATGCCCGACGGCACGGGCCTGGACCGCTCGGAGCTCACCGTCACGGCTCGTCCGGTGCTGCATCCCGACATCGACGTCGTGGCCTTCGTGCCGGCCTCGCAGCTCTCGACCCGCACGGCGCGGGCCGTGCTGCCCGACGTGGTCCCGCTCGTGGCGGCCGCGTCCGGGGCGGGTCGGTCCGCACTGCTCGTCCACGCCCTCACCGCCGAGCCGGCGCACCTGCACGCCGCCACCCGGGACTGGTTGCACCAGGAGGCGCGTCGCGCCTCCTACCCGGAGACGATGGCTCTGGTCGACCGGCTCCGCGGCGAGGGCCACGCCGCCTTCGTCTCGGGTGCGGGGCCGACGGTCCTCGTGCTGACGACCGTGGCGGGTGCGCCCCGCGTGCGCGCGGACACCGAGGGGTGGGTCCGTCTCACGCCCGGGATCGCACCGACGGGAGCGACCGTCGCCGCGCGGTGATCCGCCACGCGCGTCGTTGGGTGTTACTGTGGGCCTGCACCAGAGGCCGCTCCATGCAGGCCGGTGCGTCACCCCCCACGACGAGACGACTCCATTCGTCTTTCGCGCTGTCTGCGCCGAAGTGGATCTCACATTGGCCAGAACTCCTGGTCCACGCCCGGCCCCGCGGGACACCTCCCCGGGCCGCAACGAGGGGGAAGGATCCTTCGTGTCAGAAACAACCACCCGACCGCTCTCCGGCCTGTCCGCCATGAAGCTCGACGAGCTCAAGGGCATCGCCACGTCGATGGGCATCAAGGGCACCGGCAAGATGCGCAAGGGCGACCTCGTCGAGGCGATCCGCGCACGTCAGGGTGGCGGCACGCCGCGACCCGAGGCCCAGTCACCGGCCCAGGGCACGTCGGAGGCCAAGGGCACGTCGCCGGCCCCGGCCGCCGAGAGCCCAGCGCCGCGGCAGTCCGACCAGTCGTCGACCCAGGCCGACCAGCCGAACGAGCAGGCGGAGCAGCGACCGGCTCGCCAGACCCGCAGCCGCCGAGCCAGCCGCCCCGCGGGGTCGACCGACGGGTCAGCCGACTCGGGCGCGGCCGCAGCCGAGCGTGCCGAGC
>JBBRGO010000188.1:0-6511 GCA_038224055.1 Actinomycetales bacterium | reverse complement strand
GGAGATCGTCGCGGCCCTGGGGGACGCGGGGAGCGCCGGATGAGCGACGACGTGACGACGATCGCGGTCGGGGCCGACTACGACGTCGTCATCGGCTCCGGCGTCCTCGGCCGGGTCGCGGGGCTGCTCGGTGACGACGTCAAGCGCGTGCTGCTCGTGCACCCCCCCACGCTGACGACCCTCACCGAGACGGTGGCCCGGTCGCTCACCGACGCGGGGTATGCCGTCCACCTCGCGCGCGTGCCCGACGCCGAGTCCGCCAAGACGGCGGCAGTGCTGGCCGACCTGTGGTCCCGTCTCGGCGAGGCGGGCTTCACCCGCAGTGACGCCGTCGTCGGTCTGGGCGGGGGCAGCGTCACCGATCTCGCGGGCTTCGTCGCCGCCACCTGGCTGCGCGGGGTGCCCGTCGTCCAGGTGCCCACGACGCTGCTCGGCATGGTCGACGCCGCGGTCGGCGGGAAGACCGGCATCAACACGGCGGAGGGGAAGAACCTCGTCGGAGCCTTCCACCCGCCGGCCGGCGTGCTCTGCGACCTCGACGTGCTGCACACCCTGCCGACGGCCGACCTGGTCGCGGGCCTCGCCGAGATCATCAAGGCCGGCTTCATCGCCGACCCCGTCATCCTCGAGCTCGTCGAGGCCGACCCGGCCGCGGCCACGCGTAGCGACAACCCGCACCTGCGTGAGCTCGTCGAGCGGGCGGTGCGGATCAAGGCCGAGGTCGTCGCCGCAGACCTGCGCGAGAGCTCGCTGCGCGAGATCCTCAACTACGGCCACACCTTCGGACACGCCATCGAGCAGGTCGAGAACTATACGTGGCGCCACGGCGAGGCGGTCGCCGTGGGGATGGTCTACGTCGCCGAGCTCGCCCGGCTCACCGGGCACCTCGACGGAGCGGAGGGGGACGCGCTCGTGGCCCGGCACCGCGCGGTGCTCGAGGCGGTCGGGCTGCCGACCACCTATCGCGCCGACCGGTGGGAGGCGCTGCTCACCGCGATGCGCCGCGACAAGAAGTCACGTGGCTCGGTGCTGCGCTTCGTCGTGCTCGACGGACTGCGTCGGCCCACCCGCCTCACCGGGCCCTCGGACGCGTCGCTGCGAGCGGCATACGCTCTCGTGTCGTCCGACGAGCCTGCTGCGTAGACTCGCCCGCATGACGGCACCCACGGTCTTCGTCCTGTCGGGCCCCAACCTCGGCCGTCTCGGCACGCGTGAGCCAGAGGTCTACGGGTCGGACACCCTCGAGGACGTGCACGCCGCCGTGCAGCGCGAGGCGCGCGACCTCGGGCTCGTCGCCGACTGCCGGCAGACCAACCACGAGGGCGAGCTCATCGACTGGCTGCACGAGGCCGTCGACGCCGGATCGGACGTCGTGCTCAACCCCGGCGCGTTCACCCACTACTCGTATGCCGTCCGCGACGCCTGCGCGATCGTGACGACGAGCGGCCGCAGCCTCGTCGAGGTGCACCTCAGCAATCCCGCCGCTCGCGAGGAGTTTCGGCACACCTCGGTCGTGGCAGGCGTCGCGACCGGCACGATCGCTGGTTTCGGGGTGCAGTCCTACCTGCTCGCCCTGCGCGCCCTCGTCTGAATCAGTCTGTCAGACAGAGCCTTCGGGGCGGGCGCTGGCCCCACGTCCACGTCGAGGTGTGCCACAGCCCTGACCGCCGGCGTCTGACCGGCAGATCAGTCTGCAGATCAGTCTGCGTCCGGTGTTGCCAGGACAGTCTCAGACGCAGACTGATCCGCCGCTTGATCGCGTCAGGCGAGCTCGGCGGGCAGCGGCTCGCTGTGCACGACGGTGACCTCGGAGACGGCGCGGGTCAGCACGACATAGAGCCGGCGCAGACCGGTGCGCTCGTCCGGCTCGGCCGCGGCGATCGCTGCGGGTTCGACGACGACGGTCCGGTCGAACTCGAGGCCCTTGGCGACCGTCGCCGGGACGAGCAGGGCCGCGTGGTCCTCGTCGTCCCCGTGGCCGGCGTCGAGACGACCGTGCGAGACCCCGTGCTCGGTGAGGCGGTCGGACAGCGCGGCCACCATCGCGTCCGGTGCGATGACGCCGACCGACCCGGGACCGACCGCGGCGCGCTGGACCGCGCGCACGGTCTCGGCGGCGAGGTCGCCGGACGTCGTGAGGCGGATCTCGAGCCGTCCGGGGTTGTCGCGCACCGACACCGGCGCGCCGAGCCCCGGCGCCATCGAGGGCAGGAGGCGAGCGGCATACTCGATGACCCGCGCCGGCACGCGGAAGCCGCGGTCGAGGACGACGAGGTCGTGGTCGGACTTGCCGAGGTGCCCCATCGCGTCCTCCCACGAGGCGGTCGCCCACGGCGTGGTTCCCTGGGCGATGTCGCCGAGCACCGTGACCGACCCCGTCGAGCAGCGCCTGCCCACGGCCCGCAGCTGCATGGGGGAGAGGTCCTGGGCCTCGTCGAGGACGACGTGACCGAGGCTGGGCGTGCGTGCGAGGAGGTCGGCGACCTCGTCGAGCAGGGCCATGTCGGCCCGGCTCCACCGGGCGGCGCCCTTCATGCGTGGTGGCTTGTCCCACAGCAGCATCCGCTGCTCCTCGTCAGTGAGCAGACCGTCTGCCGCGGCCGCCAACGCCTTCGGGTCCGACCAGAGGGCGTGCAGCACGGCAGCCGGGTCGAGCATCGGCCACACCTCGCGGACGTAGCGCTTCACCGGCGCCGACCGGGCCACGGCGTCCTGCACCCGGTCATCCGGGGCGTCGCCGGCCCGTTCCATCTCGAGCAGCAGGTGGTGGGCGAGGCGCTGCGGGAGCAGGTCGCGGGCCGCGCCGTAGCGCACGCCCCGCGCCGTGAGCTCCGCGACGACCTCGGCCACCTCGTATGCCGGGACCCGCCACTTGCGCACCCCGCGGGGCACCACCAGAGGCTCGGTGGGACGGGGCAGGTGCGACCAGACGGCGCGACGCAGCACCGCGGCGAGCCGTGCGTCGCCCTTGAGGGTCGCGACGGCGGCCGGCTCCTCGGCGCGGACCCGACCGTGGTCGAGCAGCGTCTCGATCGTCGCGTGGCCGACGCGCGCCTCCCCGAGGGAGGGCAGCACCGCGCCGATGTGGTCGAGGAAGGCGCGGTTGGGGCCGATGACGAGCACCCCCGAGCGGTCGAGGCGCTCGCGGAAGGAGTACAGCAGCCACGCGGCCCGGTGCAGACCGACGGCGGTCTTGCCGGTGCCCGGCGCTCCCTGCACGCAGACCGAGACGGACACGTCGCTGCGCACGATCTCGTCCTGCTCCGGCTGGATGGTCGAGACGATGTCGCGCATCGGGCCGCTGCGCGGGCGCTCGATCTCCGCGGCGAGCAGGGCCCCGGTCCGGTCCTCGTCCGGGCCGTCCGGGCCGTCCGGCCACGCTCCGGACACGTGCTCGTCCTCGTAGGCCGTGAGCCGGCCCCGGTCGACGCCGAAGCGTCGTCGTCGGCGCACCCCCATGGGGGCGCTGGGAGAGGCCCGGTAGAACGCGGTCGAGACCGGTGCGCGCCAGTCGACGACGACCGGGTCACCCGCCTCGTCGGAGACGTGGCGCCGTCCGATGTGGAAGGTCTCGTCACCGTCCTGCGCGGTCGTCACGTCGATCCGGCCGAAGAACAAGGTGGTGCGTGGGTCGTCCTGCAGCGAGGCGATGCGTCGGGCCAGGACCCGGCCGAGCACCTCGCCCGAGATGGCGTCGCTCGCCTTCGACGCGTCGAGGGCCTGCGCCGACTCCCGCATCCGGGTCAGCTCCGCGCGGGCGTGGTCGAGGTAGGCCTGCTCGGCGACCAGCTCGGCGACCAGCTCGGCGGGTGCGGACATGGCGGGTCGACCTCTCGTGGTCAGGGGGAGCGGGCGCGTCGGGCGCAGGGGGCGGTGCGACGGCAAAGGGACGATGCTACCCGCCTCGATTCGGAGGAGCGACACGGCGACGGATAGACTCGGGCCGCAACTTCTCAACGAAACTCCCCAACGACACGACGACCGGGCCCCCGACTGACTCCGCCCCCGCGGGGGCGCGACGGCCCGGCAGACGAAAGTGGTTTGTCAGATGGCTTCGACCAACGACCTGAAGAACGGCCTGGTGCTCAACCTCGAGGGACAGCTCTGGTCCGTCGTCGAGTTCCAGCACGTGAAGCCGGGCAAGGGCCCCGCCTTCGTGCGGACCAAGCTCAAGGCCGTCCTCTCGGGCAAGGTCGTCGACAAGACGTTCAACGCCGGCACCAAGGTCGAGACCGCCAACGTCGACAAGCGCACGATGCAGTACCTGTACAAGGACGGCGAGGACTTCGTCTTCATGGACACCGACACCTACGACCAGCTGAACGTCGGCACGGCCACGGTCGGTGGCGCGGCGGACTACATGCTGGAGAACCAGAACGCGATCGTCGCCACCCACGACGGCGTCCCGCTCTACGTCGAGCTGCCCCCGTCGGTCGTCCTCGAGGTCTCGCACACCGACCCGGGCCTCCAGGGCGACCGCTCGACCGGTGGCACGAAGCCGGCCACGCTCGAGACCGGTGCCCAGATCAACGTCCCCCTCTTCCTCGAGACCGGCACGAAGGTGAAGGTCGACACGCGTGACGGCTCGTACCTCGGCCGCGTCAACGACTGAGCGGCGCGGATCCCCTTGGCTGCACGCAGCAAGGCCCGTGCGCGGGCGCTCGACATCCTCTTCGAGGCCGACCAGCGCGGCGTCAACGTGGAGGGCCTCCTCGACCACCGGCTCCTCGAGGCCGGGACCGAGGGCGGCTCCCGGGCCGGCAACAACCCCTACACCGCGACGCTCGTGCGTGGTGTCGTCGGACGGTGGAGCGACATCAACGCGGCCCTGACCGACTACAGCCAGGGGTGGACCCTCGAACGGATGCCGGCCGTCGACCGCGCGATCCTGCGCATCGGCGCCTGGGAGGTCCTCTGGAACGACGAGATCCCTGATCCCGTCGCCATCTCCGAGGCCGTCACCCTGGCCACGGAGCTGTCGACCGACGAGTCCCCGAGCTTCGTCAACGGGCTGCTGGGTCGGCTTGCCGAGGTGAAGGCGACCATCGTCTGAGCCCGGCCCGACGGCGAGGCGCCGTCTCAGCAGGTGGTCGTGCTGAGTCTGGCTTTGGTGACGAATCGGTGACATTGCGCCACGGGCATGGCGCTACCGGCCGGTCCGCGGAAATCTCGGAAACCTTCTAGTCGCCGAGGAGGAACCCATGGCAATCGTGCTCATCGGGGTCGACAACAGTGAGGCCTCGACCCGCGCGGTCGAGTTCGCACTCGAACGAGCCAACGCAGAAGATCTGCAGCTCGTCGTCGCCCACGTCATCAACTGGTCACCGTTTTCGTTCAACACCCCGACCGAGAACGAGGAGCGCTCCGTACGCCGGTCGTCGGAGATCGCTGCCGCCCAGGAGCAGGTGATCGCGCCCATGGTCGCGGTCGTCGAGGCCGCGGGACGCACGTCGAAGACCGAGATCCGTCACGGCAACCCGTCGGAGACCCTCATCGACATCGCCGAGGAGCTGGGGGCCAGCCACATCATCGTCGGCCGCACCGGCGACTCCGGACTTCGTGAGGCCATCTTCGGCAGCGTCGTGATGCGCCTGGTCCACACCTCGCCCTTCCCCGTGACGGTGGTGCCCTGATGGATGCCCTCGTCACTGCCTTCACCTGGTTCTCGGACACCCTGACCTCGGCTGTCTTCTTCGCCGTGACCGTCGGCGACGTGAAGATCCCGCTCATCGTGCTCTGGCTCGTCATCGCCGGTGCGTTCTTCACGGTGTGGCTCGGCTTCATGAACATCCGCGGCTTCTCGCACGCGATCAACCTCGTCCGCGGCAAGTACTCCGACCCCCATGACGCGGGTGAGGTCTCTCACTTCCAGGCCCTCGCCACGGCCGTCTCGGGCACGGTCGGGCTCGGCAACATCGCCGGCGTCGCGATCGCGGTGTCCCTCGGTGGGCCCGGAGCCACCCTCTGGATGATGGTCGCCGGCTTCGTCGGCATGAGCACGAAGATGGCCGAGTGCATGCTCGGCGTGAAGTTCCGACGCGAGCACGCGGACGGAACCGTCTCCGGCGGACCGATGTGGTACCTCCGCGACGGCCTCGCCAAGAACGGCCGGGCCAAGCTCGGCCGGTTCCTCGCGGCAGCCTTTGCGGTCTGCATGATCGGTGGCTCGCTCGGTGGCGGGAACATGTTCCAGTCCAACCAGGCCACCGCCCAGATCATCGAGGTGACCGGCGGCGCGGACGGTGCCCTGGGTAACCTCGGCTGGGTCATCGGAGTCATCTTCGCGGTCCTCGTCGGCGCCGTCATCATCGGCGGCATCAAGAGCATCGCCAAGGTCACCGAGAAGATCGTGCCGCTCATGGCCGTCCTCTACCTCACCGCGTGCCTCGTCGTCATCCTCGGCAACATCGGCTCGGTCCCGAGCGCCTTCGGGGAGATCCTCTCCGGCGCGTTCACCGGTGAGGGCATCGTCGGTGGCGCCATCGGGGCGCTGCTCGTCGGCTTCCAGCGG
>JBBRGO010000187.1:0-6730 GCA_038224055.1 Actinomycetales bacterium | reverse complement strand
GCGCACGCCTGGGGCCTGCTCCGGTCGCCGGGAGCCGGGCTGGAGATCACCGTCCCGGAGTCACGCAACCCCGATCCGATGGCGGGAGTGGTCGTCCACCGGCGGCGACACGCTCTCGAGCGCACCCACGAGACCGCCTGGCCCCACCGGATCACGGTCGAGCACACCGTCCTGGACCTGGCGGAGGGCGCGACCGTCGACGAGACCGTGGCCCTCGTCGCGAGATCGTGCCAGCAGTTGCTCACCACGCCTCGGCGGCTCGAGGCCGCACTGGGGGAGCGACCGAGCCAGTCCGGCCGTCGCCTGCTCCGCGAGATCCTCGGCGACGTGGCCGGTGGCGTCGAGAGCAGTGCCGAGCGGCGTTACGTCCGGGACGTCGAGCGCGCCCACGGTCTGCCGGTCGGGGTCCGGCAGGACCCCGGCCCCGGGTCGACGGTGCGGGACAACACCTACCGGGAGCTTTTCGTCATCGTCGAGATCGACGGACGGGCGGGGCACGGCGGGTGGCAGGCACAGCAGCGCGACGGGCGACGGGACCGGCGCAACGCGGCGGGGGCCTGGCTGACGGTCCGCGGCTTCTGGCCGGACGTCTGCGGTGGGCAGTGTGCGTTCGCCGTCGAGCTCGAGGCGATCCTCCGCAGCCGGGGCTGGCCCGGGCGGGCCACGCCGTGCCGCAGGCCTGACTGCGGCGTGAGGCGCAGGGAGTGAAGGCTTTCGGCCCCCCTGAGGGCCCACAACCTTCAGCACCCTCCAGCCGGGCGCCTCAGCCGGGCGCCTCAGCCGGGCGTCGGGCCGGTCGCCACCGGCCGGGACGGGTCGCGGACCCACTCGCTCCACGAGCCGGGGTAGAGCGCCCCCTCGATGCCGAGCTCGGCCAGAGCGAGCAGGTGGTGCGCCGCGGTGATGCCCGAGCCGCAGTAGACGGCGACCGGCGCGTCCTCGTGCCCGACCCGGACCCGCGCCCAGTGCTCGGCGAGGTCGGTGCGGAACGTCCCGTCCGCGGCGAGCCAGTCCGAGGTCGGGCTGTTGACGGCGCCGGGGATGTGCCCGGCCACGGGGTCGAGCGGCTCGGCCCCACCGGCGTACCGTTCCGGCGCCCGCGCGTCGAGGACGAGGCCGTCCCGGGCGAGGTCGGCGATCCCGGCCGCGTCGGTCGTCGGCAGCCATCCGGCGACGGCGGCCACGTCCCCGTCCGCGTCGTCCGGCTCCTCCGTGCCGACCGGCAGCCCGGCGGCCAGCCAGGCGGCATACCCGCCGTCGAGCACGCGGACGTCGGAGACGCCGACCCAGCGCAGCACCCACCAGGCGCGCGCGGCGGCATACGACTCACGACCGTCGTAGACGACGACGCGGCTGTCGGACTCGACCCCGCAGCGCCGCAGGGCGGCCTCGACGACCTCGGGGTCAGGGAGCGGGTGGCGTCCGCCGTCGCCGGGGGGTGCGGCGAGCTCGGTGTCGAGATCGACGAAGAACGCCCCCGGCACGTGGCCGGCGAGGTAGTCCTCGCGCCCGGGTGAGGGGGTGCCGACGGACAGGGTCCACCGCACGTCGATGACGACGACGTCCTCGATCTCGGCGGCGAGCTGGCTGGCGCTGATGAGGTGGGTCACGCCGCCATCGTGGCATCCTCGGGCTGTGGCTGCCCACCTCGTCCTCGTGCACGGCTCGCGACTGTCGAGCACCCAGTGGGCGCCCCAGCTGCCGCTGTTGCGCGGCCGCGTCGGCGTGAGCCTCGTCGACCTGCCGGGCCACGGCCGCCGCGCCGACGAGGACTTCACGCTGGCGAGGTGCACCGAGGTCATCGACGAGGCGGTCCGTGGGCACGAGGCCCCGATCCTCGTCGGGCACTCGCTCGGCGGCTACGCCGCGATGGCATATGCCGCTCAGCACCCCGCCGCGCTCGGTGGCCTCGTCCTCGCGGGGTGCAGCACGACCCCGACCGGTTTGGGGGCAGCCCTCTACCGCGGCGTCGCCCGGCTCACCGACCGGCTCGGCCCGGCCCGGATGACCCGAGTCAACGACCGGGTCCTGCACCGGCTCTACCCGCCGGAGCGGATCGACCCGGTCATCGCAGGTGGCTACTACTTCGCCCCCACCGCCGCCGCCTGGCGCGAGGTGATGACGCACTGCCGACCCACGATGCTCAGCGCCCTCACCTGCCCGGTCCTGCTCCTGGGCGGCCAGCTCGACCAGTTCCGGTTGGGGGCGAGGGCGTTCGTGCGGGCGGGGTCCGACGTCCGCGTCGAGGTCGTCCCGCGCGCGGGCCACCTGGCCAACCTCGACCAGCCGGAGGCGTTCGCGCTGGCCCTGCTGCGCTTCGCCGATTCGGTGGAGCGCCGCTGATTTGGGATGATCGACGACGTGACCGACCTGCTGACCGAGACGCCGACCGCCACGGGTGCCGTGCTGCCCCCGCTGCGGATCGGCCGCCACGTCATCGAGTCGCCCGTCGTCCTCGCCCCGATGGCCGGCATCACCAACCGCGCGTTCCGCCGCCTGTGTCGTGAGTCCGGCAACGAGGGCACGGCCCTCGGTGGGGCCTCGGGGGCGACGAGCCTCTACGTCAGCGAGATGATCACCTCGCGCGCCCTCGTCGAGCGCACCCCGGAGTCGATGCGCCTCATCGAGCACGACCCGGAGGAGAACCCGCGCTCGATCCAGCTCTACAGCGTCGACCCCGCCACGGCCCGCGCCGCCGCCCGGATGCTCGTGACGGAGGACCGGACCGACCACATCGACCTCAACTTCGGCTGCCCCGTCCCCAAGGTGACCCGCAAGGGTGGCGGGTCCGCCCTGCCGTGGAAGAAGGACCTCTTCCGCGCCATCGTGGGCGCGGTCGTCGAGGAAGGCGCGCGGCGCGACATCCCGGTGACCGTCAAGATGCGCAAGGGCATCGACGACACCCACCTGACCTATCTCGACGCCGCCCTCGCGGCGGAGCAGGAGGGCGTGGCCGCGGTGGCCCTGCACGGTCGGACCGCCTCGCAGGCCTACTCCGGCACCGCCGACTGGGAGGCGATCCGGCTGCTCAAGCAGACCGTGACGAGCATCCCCGTCCTCGGCAACGGGGACATCTGGTCGGCCGAGGACGCGCTGCGGATGGTCGCCGAGACCGGGTGCGACGGGGTCGTCGTCGGCCGCGGCTGCCTCGGCCGCCCATGGCTGTTCACCGACCTCGCGTCCGCCTTCGCCGGGTCCCCGGTGCGGGTGACGCCGACGCTCGGGGAGGTCACCGCCACGATGCGGAGGCACACGGAATACCTGTGCGACTTCTACGGCGAGCAGGAGCGTGCCTGCCGGGACATCCGCAAGCACATCGCCTGGTACCTCAAGGGATTCCCAGCCGGGTCGACCGTTCGGCACTCGCTGGCACTCGTCGACTCGCTCGCCGCCCTCGATGCGCTCATCTCCACGCTCGACGCGGACGCCCCGTGGCCCGGTGACGCGGCCGAGGGCCAGCGCGGACGCGCGGGGTCGTCGCGGAAGGTCGCCCTGCCGGAGCGGTGGCTCGAGTCCCGGGAGCTGTCCGACGAGCACCGGCGCACGATCGCCCAGGCGGAGCTGAGCGTCAGCGGCGGCTGACCGCCGCTAGCGCATCCACACGGTGAGCGGCCCGAGCCGCTCGCAACCGGCTGCCTCGGCCGCCGCGAGGGAGGCGCCGGCCTCCCACCCCACGAGGGGTATGCCGCCCACGACCTCTCGCGCGGCCGCCACTGCCGCGAGCCAGGTGCGCGCCTCGTCGCCGTCACGGCTGAAGAAGTTGCCGAGTCCGGCGACGCTCTCACCCACGGTGACGATCGCTCCCGCGAGGACGTCGTCGTGGTCGCCGTCCGTCCCGGCGAGCACCACCACGCCGGGTTGCTCGAGGAGCGACGGCAGCAGGATCCGGTGGTCCTCGGGGTCGGGAGCCCACGCGGTGACCCAGGCGTGCATCGCGTCGGGCGTGGTGACGCGGTGCCATCTCCGGTCGTCCCCGGTGCGAGCGGCCGGGCTGTCGTGCCAGAGCCACTCACCCTCGACGAGGCGGGCGAAGTCCTCCATCGACAGGTCCAGGGCGGCGAAGCTGTCCTTCACCGAGCAGCCGTCGCTCGCGTCGACCCGCGCCAGCAGGGCGTACTCCTCCGCGTCGGGGGAGAGCGTGACGACGTCGGGGTAGTAGGGCGGGGTGCGCAGCGGGCTGGTCCACGCCTGCTCGTCGGTGTCGCCGACGACGCCGTGACTGCGGCAGACCGTGTCGCACCAGCGGGCGTTGTCGAGGGCGGCGAGGCCGATGCGGTCGGTGTCGGAGCTCGGGTGGGTCACGCACCGATCCTCCCAGCCCGGGCCGGACGGGCGAGCGTGTGGGTGGGGGCTGGCATCATCGGAGGATGCACGCTGGTGGATCGGATGAGCGACCCGCGACCTTCTTCGACGACGCCGCGGACTTCCGCGACTGGCTCGAGGCCCATCACGAGAGCGCGACCGAGCTGTGGATGGGGCTCAACAAGAAGCACGTCGAGCCGCAGGGCCTGCAGTGGGCCGAGGCGGTCCGGGAGGCACTCTGCTTCGGCTGGATCGACTCGATGGCCCAGCGGATCGACGACGACACCCGCCGCCAGCGCTGGACCCCGCGCAAGCCGGGGAGCAACTGGAGCACCGTCAACATCAACGCCGTGGCGGAGCTGACGGCACGGGGCCGGATGCGACCTGCCGGACTCGCCGCCTTCGCGAAGCGACGCGAGGACCGGTCCGGCATCTACGCCTACGAGACCCGCGACCTCGCCTGGCTCGAGCACCACGAGGCGCTCCTGCGTGCGAACGACCGAGCCGCGGCGTTCTGGGACGCGGCGACACCTTCCTACCGCAAGGTCGCGACGAACTGGGTCGTCACGGCGAAACGGGAGGCGACCCGGGACGCGCGGATGGCGCAGCTGGTCGATGACTGCGCGCAGCTGCGGTTGATCCCGTCGCAGCGCTACGGCGCCGAGCCGGCCTGGGTGCGTCGGGTCCGGGCCGAGCTCGGCTGAGCAGCGAGACCCCTCAGCGCTTGCTCTTCGGCGCGATGATCTCGGTGTGGTCCTTCGCCGCGGTCTTCGCGTGCTTGTCGGCACGCTTCTCCTTGAGCGATTTGGCCTTCGTGGACATGTGGGACTTCGGTGACTTGTCACCCATGGCGAGCTCCCTCGGTTGGAAGCCTGGTCGGCTCCATGGCTCAGTATGCTCCCCTCCCGCGACGCGCCACCGCCCCCGCATAGAGTTCCCGTGTGGGCTACGAGGGTCGGGACCGGGAGCGGTGGGTCGCTGAGGACCCTGCCCGGAAACGGGCCGACAGGGACGACTTCGCCCGGGACCGAGCCCGGGTCGTCCACTCCGCCGGGCTGCGTCGCCTCGCGGCCAAGACCCAGGTGCTCGCCCCGGGCCACGACGACTTCATCCGCAACCGGCTCACCCACTCGCTCGAGGTGGCCCAGATCGGACGGGAGTTCGGGGGGGCCCTCGGCTGCAACGCCGACGTGGTCGACACGGCCTGCCTGTCCCACGACCTCGGTCACCCCCCGTTCGGCCACAACGGTGAGACCGTCCTCAACGAGATCGCCGTCGACATCGGCGGGTTCGAGGGCAACGCGCAGACCCTACGGATGTTGACCCGACTCGAGGCCAAGCGTTTTCACGACGACGGCTCCTCCGCAGGCCTCAACCTCACCAGGGCCAGCCTCGACGCGACGACGAAGTATCCATGGGCGCGGGGTGAGAGTCCATACCAGACAGCGAAGTTCGGGGTCTATCCGCCGGATCGACCTGCGTTCGAGTGGGTCCGCGAGGGGGCGGAGCCTGGCCGCCGGTGCCTCGAGGCCGAGGTGATGGACTGGTCCGACGACGTCGCCTACTCCGTCCACGACGTGGAGGACGCCATCGCGTCGGGCTGGCTCGACCCCCGGGTGCTGCACTCCGCCGACGACATGGCAGCGGTGCTCGAGGTGGCGGGACGGACGTACGCCCCCGACCTGCGCCCCGACGCCCTCGGCGCCGCGCTGGAACGGCTGCTCGCCTCGGGCGTGCTGCCGGCGGCATACGACGGCTCCCGCGGCTCGCTGGCCGGCCTCAAGGACATGACGAGCCGGCTCATCGGGCACTTCGTCCTCGTCGTGGAGCAGGCCACCCGCGACCGGCACGGACCCGGTGAGCTGACCCGCTTCGGCGCTGACCTCGTCGTGCCCGACGGGTTGCGCGCCGAGTGCTCCGTCCTCAAGGCGGTCGCCAACCACTTCGTCATGACGACGGGGGAGCGGCTGGCGGTGATGGCCGAGCAGCGGGACGTCGTCCGCTCCCTCGCGACCGCGTATGCCGCCCAGCCGGAGGAGCGACTCGACGCCGACCTCCGGGCCGACTTCCTCGCGGCCGCCGACGAGGGCGCACGCCTGCGGGTGATCGTCGACCAGGTCGCCTCGCTGACCGACGTGCGGGCGCTCGTCCTCCACCGGCAGTGGGACCGCTGACCCGGTCGGCCCCGCCCACGACCTAGACTCTGGGGCAGCGACAGGAGGCACATGGCGGGGCTCATCAAGAGCGAGGACATCGCGGCGGTCAAGGACAGGACCTCGCTCGAGGACGTCGTGCGCGAGCACGTCAACCTCCGTTCCGCCGGACCTGGCTCGATGAAGGGTCTGTGCCCCTTCCACGACGAGAGGACCCCGTCGTTCAACATCCGTCCCGCCGTGGGCGCGTGGCACTGCTTCGGCTGCGACGAGGG
>JBBRGO010000186.1:0-6732 GCA_038224055.1 Actinomycetales bacterium | reverse complement strand
GAAACCCATCACCGTCCGCATCCGGGCCGTGTCGATGCCTCGTCCGAAGGCGAGGAAGGTCAGCTGCTCCGAGGAGAAGTCCGCGAAGCCACTCCGCTTCACGAGAGTGCCGATCGGGCCCGCCGCGGCGAGCGGCACCGGGAGCATCGGGCGGCGAGCGATCGCGGCGCACTGCGTGACGGTGAGGAAGCCCTCCGCCGCAACGTTGACGATGCCGACGGAGGGTCCCGTCGTGGCGAGGATGAGCGCCGCGACCGCGTCGTCCTCGTGGAGCAGCTGGAAGCGGGCGTCGTAGCCGAGCGGGACCGGCACGAGCGGCAGCGCGAAGTAGTCGGTGATCGCGGTGCGGATGCCGGGACCGACGACGTTGGCGAGGCGGAGCATCGTGATCTCGACGTCCGGGCGGCGACGGGAGAAGCCCCGCACGTAGCCCTCCACCTCGACGGAGTCCTTGCCGAAGCCCGCCCGGGGCAGGGCCTTGGGGCTCATGTCCTCCCTGAACATCGCCGGGTCGCGCGGCGAGGAGCCGTAGACGCCCGCGGAGCTCTTGACGACGAGGCGCTGGACGCTCTCGGACTTCTGGCACGCAGCGAGCAGCTGCATCGTGCCGATGACGTTGATCTCCTTCTGCGTCACCCGGCCGCCGCTGTCCTTGGGGGTGGCGATGACGTTCATGTGCACGACCGTGTCGACGCCTGCCTGGCCCATGATCCGCCCGATCATCGGGTTGCGGATGTCGGCCCTGACGAACTCCGCCCTGCCGATCGAGTGCTTCGGGGGCACGACGTCGACACCGAGGATCCGCTCGATGGTGGGGTCCGAGCTGAGGCGCCGGGCGTAGAGGCCGCCGAGATAGCGGGACACACCCGTGACCAGCACGACCTTCGCCATGCGGCTCCTCCCGTCGTCGACCTCCGCTGCCACCACCTGGCCGGGTCGCTGCCCGAACCCGGGCGAGCGACCGGCCCGGGGCGCGTCGGCCCCGTTGTCCGGAAGCCTACCCAGCCGGACCGTCGGCCGCCGCCGCCGGGCCTCGGGACCCCTCCCGCCGGGACGGCCCGCACACGCGAACGACCCTCGCCCCCAGGGGGCAAGGGCCGAGAGCGTGCGGTGTGACCGCTACCGGATCGGGCGTTGCCCGTCAGGTCACTTCTTGTTGCGACGCTGGTGACGCGTCTTGCGCAGCAGCTTGCGGTGCTTCTTCTTCGCCATCCGCTTGCGGCGCTTCTTGATGACAGAGCCCATGGTTGTCCTTGATCCGTTTGACTGTGTGATGTTGCCGACCTACGCCGACAGACCGTCAAAAGGAAGGTAAGCCGAACTCCGAGAGCCGAACAGAACCCACAGCGTAGCGCGTGCCGGGCGCGGACCTCAAAAGAGCGGTCCTCAGGCCCCTGTCGAGAGCACCGTCGAGCGCACCGTCGAGACCCCCTCGCCCTGCAGATGCCGGTTTCACGCGGTGTCGATGTAGGAGGTCTGCAGATACGTGTGCACCGCATCCTCCGGAACCCGGAACGACCGACCGACGCGCACGGCCGGGAGATCCCCGGCGTGGACGAGTCGGTAGACCGTCATCTTCGACACGCGCATGATCGAGGCGACCTCGGCGACGGTCAGGAACCGCACCTCGGCGAGCTGCCGCTCATTCGACATGGATAACCCCGATCTTTTCTGAGGGAGCACATCGCGTGTCGCCGGCTTCCCCTCCGGCGAAATGGTCACGCGGTGCAAGAGGCAACACTAGGGGCAGATGTGACGATTGGGGAAGCGAACGGGGCAAAGATCCGCGAGAGCGCAAGCGGACACGCCGAGGGTAGGCCGGGCGATCTGTCGGTTCACGGCGAGAGCCGGTTGAGGTCCCTCGGGAAGAGCGCCACCTCGCGGACGTTCTCGGCACCGGTCAGCCGAGCGACCCACCGCTCCAGCCCGATCGCGAACCCCCCGTGGGGCGGCATCCCGTGCGCGAACGCGTCGAGGTAGCCACGGAGCAGCGCGGGGTCGGTCCCCGTCCGTTCCATCGCCGCCACGTAGTCGCTGGGACGGTGCAGCCGCTGCCCGCCGGTCGTCAGCTCGAGCCCCCGGAAGAGCAGGTCGAAGCTGTTGGTGCCCTCGGGGGGCTCTGCCCCCCGCGCGCCCCCCGACGACCCGCGTGGTCCAGTCACGCCGTAGCCCTCCGGGGCGCTGTAAAAGGGACGCTTGGCCATCGGGTAGCCCTCCACCGCGAGGAAGTCCGAGTCGTATGCCGCTCGCGCCCACTCCCCCAACGCCCGTTCGTGCGCCGGACTGAGGTCGGGCTCGTCCGGGTCTGCGCCCACCTTGGCCAGGGCGTCGCGAAAGTGGATGACGGGGAACACCTCTGGCACCCGCGGCAGGGCGACGTCAAGGAGCGCAACGGCGTCAGCGGCATACGTCTCGATGCTGCGGACCATGCCGGCGATCGCCTCGCGCAGGACCGTGAGGACGTCATGGTGGTCCCGGACGAAGCCGAGCTCGGCGTCCATGGAGGTGTACTGGGCGAGGTGACGCACCGTGTCGTGGGGCTCGGCGCGGAAGACCGGTCCGATCTCGAAGACGCGCTCGAACACCCCGACGAGCATCTGCTTGTAGAGCTGCGGACTCTGGGCCAGGTAGGCCGGCCTGCCGAAGTAGTCGACGGTGAAGACGGTGGAGCCCGACTCGGTGGCCGTCCCGACGAGCTTCGGCGTCGCGATCTCGGTGAAGTCGAGGCCGCCGAGGGCCTCGCGGAAACCGCGCATCGAGGCGCTCGCCAGCTGCCAGGCGGCGCGGTGCCTCGGGTGGCGCAGGGTCACCGCCGCATGGTCGAGGTGGGTCGGGAGACCGGCGCCGAAGTGCGGCCGCCACAGCTCGACGGGGGGCGGCACGGCGGGCTCCGTGAGGGCCGCGAGGACCGGGTCGACCAGCTCGGCGCCGGCCGGCACGGTGGGGCTGCGCCGGACGACTCCGGCGACCTCGACGACGGTCTCCTCGGGCAGCGCCCGGACCTGCTCGATCGTGGCCGGGTCCTTCACGACGACCTGGGCGAGCCCGGAGCGGTCACGCACCACGACGAAGGTGACGCTCGCGAGCATCCGTCGCCGGTGGACCCAGCCGGAGAGGACGGCGGGTTCACCGTCCTCGAGGGAGCCGAGGTCGCGCGCGAGGACGCGCTCGGGTGGGCTGGTGCGGGGCGACTCTGGTCGCCGGTGCTGGGTGTGGGTCATGTCCTTCACCTCCGTGGGGTCGTGCCCCGGAGGTGTGGGCGATGGGGATTGTCGCTGTGCCACCACACCTTCGCCGGCGCACGGTCGCGCCGGCCTCTGGTCGTGCTCGGCTCAGGGTCGTCAGGCCCGTCGTCGCCGTCCGACGATCATAGGAACGCCGGGGTATGCCGTCCAGCCGTTTTCGACCGTACCCACCCGTCGGGTGGAGGCTCGTGCCGGCTCGGCCGGTCCTCGGGCCCTTCCTCAGTCGAAGTGCACGTCGAGGCCGTGGAGCGGGAACACCGCGCTGCGGGTGGCCATCACGGCCCGGTCGATGTCGCTCCCCGGGTCGTAGCCCATCTCCCACGACCGCCACCACAGTGGCCCGTCCTCGGCGGTGAGGTCCCCCATCCGGGCCGGGCCCGGACGACCGACGATGCGCTCGACGTGGTCGCGCCACTCCTGCGGCACCAGGGCCGAGGTCTTGATCGGCGCGTGGGCGGCGATCGCCGTCAGGTGCGTCCAGGTGCGCGGCACGACGTCGACCACCTCGTAGCCGCCTCCTCCCAGCGCCACCCAGCGACCGTCGCAGACCTCGTGGGAGAGCGCGTGCAGCGTCTCGGCCACGGCCCGCTGGGCGTCCACGGTGACGGCGAAGTGCGCCAGGGGGTCCTCGGCGTGGGTGTCGCACCCGTGCTGCGTCACGAGCACGTCGGGCTTGAACGCGCGCACGAGCGGGAGAACGACCGCGTGGATGGCGCGCAGCCACCCCGCGTCGCCCAGGCCCGGCGGGAGGGACACGTTGACCGCGGCTCCCTCGGCGTCGGGTCCGCCGATGTCGCTGGGCCACCCGGTGCCGGGGAAGAGGGCCCGGCCCGTCTCGTGGGCCGAGATCGTCAGGACCCGAGGGTCGTCCCAGAAGATGCGCTCCACCCCGTCGCCGTGGTGGACGTCGACGTCGACGTAGGCGACCCGCTCGGCGCCGTGGTCGAGCAGCCACTGGATGCCGACCGCGATGTCGTTGTAGATGCAGAACCCGCTCGCCGAGCGCGGCATCGCGTGGTGCAGCCCGCCGGTGAAGTTCACCGCGTGGAGCGCCTCGCCCTCCCAGACCGCCCGGCAGGAGTCGACCGTGCCCTGGACGACGCGCGCGCTCGCCTCGTGCATGCCGAGGAAGGCCGGGTCGTCCTCGGTGCCGAGACCGAAGGTCTGGTCGGCGCGGTCCGGCTGGCCCGAGGCGACCCGGACCGCAGCAACGTAGTCCGCGTCGTGGATCGTCGTGAGCAGGGCGTCGTCCGCGATGTCGGCCCCGACCACCTCCACGCCCTCGGCATCGAAGACTCCCAGTGCGTCACAGAGCCGTGCCGTGAGGTCGAGGCGGACCGGTGACATCGGGTGTGTGGCGCCGAAGTCGTACTCGGTGAAGGATGCGTCCCAGACGACTCTGGCCTGACTTGGCATGATTGGCACGCTATCGCGTCCTCGAACGCGTCAGACCGCTATCACGGAGGTATCCCATGGGCCGGAACCGGCTGTTCGACGATGACGTCCTCGTCATCGGACTCGGACGCTTCGGCTCCGCCGTCGCCCTCGAGCTGACGCGGCTCGGGCACCGGGTCATCGCGGTGGAGCGGGACAACGCGCTCGCGGAGACCTACGTCAACAAGGTGGCCAAGGTCGTCCACGCCGACATGGCCCAGTCGAAGTCCCTCGACATGATCCGGGACGCCGAGCCGAAGATCGCCATCGTGGGCATCGGCTCCTCGATCGAGTCCTCGGTGCTCGCTGCGGCGAACCTCGTCGACGCAGGCGTCCCCTCGATCTGGGCGAAGGCCCTGTCTCCGGAGCACAAGCGGATCCTCGACCGCATCGGGGTGCACCACGTCATCTCCCCCGAGGCCGACTCGGGCCGGCGCGTCGCGCACCTCGTCAACGGCAAGCTGCTCGACTACATCGAGTTCGACGACGGCTTCGCCATCGTCAAGATCAAGCCACCGAACGAGACGATCGGCTTCACGCTCGAGCAGAGCCAGATCCGGCGCAAGTACGGCGTGACCGTCGTCGGGGTCAAGGCCCCGGGCGAGGACTTCACGTACGCCGTGCCCCAGACGAAGATCTCCGCCCACCACATGATCATCGTCAGTGGACCGACCGAGCTCATCGAGCGCTTCGCCGCCCGCCCCTGACCCCGACTCTCCACCGCACGGCCGGCGCCGCACGGCCGGCACCGCGCGGCCGGCAGCGGTCAGGTGGGGCGAGGGCTCAGATCCGGTCCTGGGGACCGCTGTCGTCGGCGAGTGGGAGCACCATGGCGACCTCCTCGTCGCCGTCCTCCTCGCTCACCACCCCCATCGGGCGGCGGAAGTCGGTCGGACGGAAGCCCATCCCGCTGGCGAAGGCGACGGCGCGACCGTTGTCGCTGCCGACCCAGTAGACCAGGTGGGACCGGCCGTGCTCGCGAGCCCGCGCCGCCCCGTCCTTGACCAGGCGGGTGGCGATGCCCGACCCGCGCGCCTCGGGACGGACCCAGAGGCCGAAGAGCTCCCCCGCGTTGGCCGCGTCCTCGCTCTGGTCGCCGGCGCTGGTGCGGCCGATGCTGACGACACCCACGGCGACACCCTCCCGCTCGGCCACGAGCCGCTCGGAACGGCGCATCCGCTCGCGCCAGACCTCCTCGTCGAAGGCCTCCTCCTGCGCCGCAGTGGCCACGAAGGCCTCCGGCGACTCCGTCAGGGCGGCCAGGCGCACCGATCGGTAGTCCTGCCAGTCGTCCTCGCCCAGCGGGCGCACCAAGATCTCGCTCATGGGCCCACCCTCTCATCCCGGCGCGACAAGACGCATCCGCAGGCGTCCACGTGCACCTCGGAACGGCCGAGCGTTCCCCCGTCGTTCACCCCGGACCCCGCCCGAACCGCCGCGGACAGGCCTCAGCCGGGCGCACGGCAGCGGCTCAGACCTCGCCGGAGGCCAGCTGCTTGGACCGTGCGGCCGCCGCCTCGATGGCGGTGACGAAGGCGGCCCGGACCTTGTGGTCGTCGAGCTGGCGGAGCGCCGCGACGGTCGTGCCCCCGGGCGAGCTGACCTGCTCACGCAGGACGGTGGGGTGCTCGCGCGTCTCCCGGAGCATCGTCGCCGCCCCGTAGAGCGTCTGCACGACGAGATCGGTCGACGTCGCACGGGGCAGCCCGAGCACGACACCGGCCTCGATCATGGCCTCGACGACGTAGAAGATGTAGGCCGGCCCGCTGCCGGAGATCGCGGTGACGGCGTCGAGGTGCTTCTCCGCGAGGCGGACCACCTTGCCGCACGAGCTGAGCAGTGCCTCGGCCTCGGCCAGGTGCTCGTCCGTGCAGTGCCGCCCCGGGGAGATGCCTGCCATCCCCTGGTCGACGAGAGCGGGGGTGTTCGGCATGACGCGCACGACGGACGTGCCCTCGGGGAGCAGCGCCTCGAGGTGCGCGGTCGTGATCCCGGCCGCGAGCGAGATGACCGTGTTGCCGTCGACGACGTGACCGGCGATCTCCTCGACGAG
>JBBRGO010000185.1:0-6759 GCA_038224055.1 Actinomycetales bacterium | reverse complement strand
CCGCGGTCGGAGGGACACGAACTGGCCGAAGCGCCCCGCGACCTCCACGGCGAGGGTCCATGGCTCGACCAGCTCGGGTCCCCGTCGACCGGCGAGGCGTGCCCCGTAGGCGTTGGCCAGGCGCAGCCGCAGCCCGTCGAGGGTGTTGGCCCAGTCGGCGGTGAGTCGGGAGTCGGCACGCTCCGTCAACGTCGCGGCTCCGGACACGAGCTCGCGCGGCACCTCGACGCCGGAGTCGAGCGCGGCCGACAGTGACAACGCCGAGAAGTAGGCCGTCGAGGACAGGGCGATGACCGACCCACTGTCCTCAGTGGCGTCGAGAAGGGCCTGCACGTAGGGGAACAGGCTGACGAAGTCGCTCACGCCGCAGAGCTGCTCGACGTGCTGACCAACCACCTCGTCAGTGGGGAAGAGGGGCTGGCGCGCGCTCAGGGCAAACACGGCCGACTCGAGGGGAGCCGCGGCAATGAACCGTCCCTGCGCCTGGAGGCGCTGGCAGCGGACGGGCCACAGTCTGTGCTCGACCATGTCCGGCTCGAGCGCGACGCCGAAGAGCGTGTCCGCCTCGTCGAACCGCCCTCGCCAGAGGAGCGCTTCCCACTCCTGCTCCGCGAAGAACGCTGCCCGCCGCATGAGGCCGCGACGCGACATCCGCTCCCGGCCCCGTTGCGCGAGGGCGACGCCGGCATCGACCTCGCCCTGCATCATCAGCACGTAGGCCAGGTTCGCCTCGACGTGGGCCGCCTCCCCGACATGGCCGTCGGACGCCGCGTGCTCGGCGCTGCGGCGGTAGGCGTCGATGCCCTCGGGATAGCGGCCAAGGTCGAGCAGCGGGTCGGTCCGCGCGAACAGGGTGCGGGACAGCTCGATCTCGCTGCCCACCTCGTCGGCGACGTCGAGGGCCTCGTCGAGGAGAGCCAGGGCGGCCTCGGGATCCCCCGCCGACCCGCGCACCACCGCACCGGCGCGCAGGGCCATCAGGCGCTCGACGGTGGCAGATCCCCGGGAGATGGCGAGCGCCCGGGTCGCGGCATCCTCGACCGACGGGCCCTCCCGCGGCGCAGCGGCCACGGTCGCGTAGGTCGAGAGGATCCGGACGGCCTGGCGCGGCCGCGCCTCTTCGTCGAGCAGGTCGAGCGCCTTCTCCAGGTAGGCCAGTGCGCCGTCCCAGCCGAGCAACGGGCGCGCGAGCGCAAGGCAGAGGTCAGCCAGGGTCAGGCCGGTGAGAGCGGCGGCCTCCGGCACGACCTCCCAGAGCTCGACGGCGCGGCGCAGGTGCACCTCGCACTCCCCGGCGCCGAGGGCGTGGGCCGCCATGCCGGCGCGGGTCGCGGACACGAGCGCGTGCTCACGATCACCCGACGCGTGCCAGTGGTGGGCGCTCTGCGACAGCTCCCGGATCCCCGGCGTCGCCCCCACCGCACCCGCCGCTGCCGCCTCGTCGATGGCGCTGCCGAAGGCGGCGTGCAACCGGGAACGCTCGTGCGGCAGCAGGTCTGCGTGGACCGCGTCGCGGATGAGTGCGTGGTGGAACCTCAGGCCGCCGCCCACCTGGTCGATGAGATGCGCGGCCAGCAGGACGCGGAGGCCGTCGTCGAAGCGCTGAGTGGGGAGGTCGACGACAGTGGCGAGCACGGGGAGGTCGATGCGGGTGCCACCCACGGATGCCGCGTGGACGATGCGGGTCGCATCGGCGGGCAGGGCGCGGGTGCGCAGGAGGAGCAGGTCGCGCAGTGAGGCCGGCACGCCGGGCCCGCCGTCGGCGAGGATCGCCTCGATGAAGAGGGGGTTGCCCTCGGCCCGGCTGCACAGGTCGGCGACCAGTCGCGGGTCGGCACGAGTAGACGTCCGTCCTTCGACCATCGCCCGGATGGCTGTCGGGTCGAGCGGACCGACGTCGAGCCGGGACACCCCGACCCGCCCCTCGAGCTCAGCGAGGCGACGACGGAGGGGGTCCACGTCGGTCACGTCCGCATCGCGGACGGTGAGCACGAGCAGCAGGGGCTCGCGGAAGGACCGGGCCAGGCCGAGGACGAAGTCCTGCGTCGACGGGTCGGCCCAGTGCAGGTCCTCGATGATGAGGAGCACCGGCCGGCGGCGGGCAGCGACGGTGAGGACGGCACGCAGCCGGTCGAAAGAAGTCTCGTTCCCCATGCCGTCCGGTGGGGGGCCAGGGTCCGCCCCGAGTTGCTCCAGGCCGTCCAGGGCCTGCAGCACGGGCCCGAGGGGGATCGCGGAGTCGATGTCGACGCAGTGCCCTTCGAGCACCTGCAGGCCCGCCGCGATGCCTCGCCGCGACACCGCGCCGACGAGCGTGGTCTTGCCGATCCCGGCCTCACCATGCACCACGAGGGTCACCCGGGCACCGGCGGACACCTCGGCGACGGCCTCCTCGACGCGGGCCAGCTCGCGCTCGCGTCCGTGGATCGTGTCGTCCGTGCCCGTCATTTGAGCCCCCTCGGATGGGCCGACCGGTGCCGCCCCCGGTCCGGCGCGTCTAGACTCGCCTCCAGACTACGGCTGCCGCCGGCGGCGCACGAGAGGTTTCGTGGCGCGGGGACCTCACCAGTCGTGGTGTCCGTGGCGGAGGTGGACCGCCTCGCTGTGCAGCATCCGGCGCTCGGAGCTCGAGCGCGCGGTGCGCGCGAGGGCGGCGAGCTCCTCGAGGGTCTCCTGCACGGAGACGACCTGGGTGACGCCGGGCGGTGGCGGCTCGGGCAGGGCGCGGGCCGACGCGGTGACCGCCGGTCCGGCTGCCAGGGCGGCGAGGGCCACGGCCACGACGGGGCCGAGACGCCGGACGGAGGCGCTGCGTGTCGTCGTGCCGGTTGTGCTGCGGGAGTGCTGGACCATGATCTTCTCCTGGTGGACGGTGCCTGCGCTGGAACTCCTCCAGCGTCGGTCCGACCACCCCGCCAACACATCCGGCAGACTCCCTATCCTCGTGCGCCGACCTCCCTATCTTCGGCAGGCCGATGATCCACCGCGATGTCGGCCCGACTGGCTATCATCACGCGCATGGCGGTCCACCGGCTCAGCATCGAGCAGGCGCGACGCATGGCTGTGCGCGCGCAGCTGCTGGACCTGCCGCGCCCGACCGACCTCGTCGCCACCGTCGAGCGCCTCACGATCCTCCAGATCGACCCGACCGCCGCCATCGCGCCCAACGCCGACCTCGTCCTGTGGAGCCGGCTCGGAAGTGGCTACGACCCCGCCGATCTGGTCACCGCGGTCGAGCGCGACCGCACCCTCGTCGAGACCGTCGCCTAAGTCCGCAGCCCGCAGGACGTGCCGGCCGTCATCGCCGAGGTCCGCGACACCGAGCCCTACCCGGCCATGGCCACGTGGCTCGCCGCCAACGCGTCGTTCCGCCGCGACATCCTCACCGTCCTCGAGGCGGACGGGCCGCTGCTGTCGCGCGACATCCCCGACACGAGCGTCGTCCCGTGGCCGTCGAGCGGCTGGACCAACAACCGCAACACCACCAAGATGCTCGAGGCGATGGCGCTCCGGGGCGAGGTCGCCATCTCCGGGCGCAAGGGCCGCCAGCGGTACTTCGACCTCCCCGAGCGGGTCTACCCGGCCGACCTGCCGACACTCACCCTCGAGCAGGCGGTCGTCCACCGCAACGCGCGGCGGCTCGCCGCCCTCGGGATCGCCCGGGCGACCGGCCCGGTCATCCCCGGAGAGGAGCCCTACGTCGGGGACGCCGGCGAGCCCGCCGAGGTGGACGGGGTGCCGGGCACGTGGCGGGTCGACATGGCATACCTCGATCCGGCTGACATCCGGGGGCGCACCGCCCTGCTCAGCCCCTTCGACCGGCTCGTCCACGACCGGGTGCGCGCCGAGCAGCTCTTCGGCTTCGACTACGTCCTCGAGATGTACAAGCCTGCAGGCCAACGGCGCTGGGGCTACTTCGCGCTGCCGGTCCTGCACCACGACCGGCTCGTCGGCAAGCTCGACGCCCGCGCCGACCGCAAGTCGGGTGTGCTCACCGTCAACGCGGTCCATGAGGACGTGCGCTTCACGGCCGCGATGACGGCGGACGTGCACGACGAGGTCGCCGATCTCGCGGCCTGGCTCGGCCTCGAGGTCTCCGGGCTCTGAAGCGTCAGCCCCGGGCTGGCCGGTCACCCGCCCGTCTGGGCCTGATCGAGCACGATCCGCGGGCCGTTGGCACCCGTCTTCTCGATCCCGAGGAGACGGGCGCCGTTGTCCCACAGCACAGCTCGCATCCAGTCGTCACCGAGGTCGAGGCGGGCGAGCGCCTCGAGCTGGTGGGCGTACTGGTAGGGGATGGACGGGAAGTCCGAGCCGAGGACGACCTTCTCGCGCAGCGTCGCGAGCCGAGCGGCATACCCCGGTGGCATGGGTGCGAAAGCCTCGGTGAAGTCGGTCGCGCACATCGTCGTGTCGAGGTGGACCCCCGCGTGGGCCCCGGCGAGATCGGCGAAGGCGTCGTACTCCGGCATCCCGAGGTGGGCGACGACGAGGACGAGGTCGGGGAAGCGCCCGAGCAGCCGAGCAACGGCCTCCGGCCCGGTGAAGCGACCCGGCGTGGGGGCGGAGCCGCAGTGGATCACGACCGGGACCCGGGCGGACTCGAGCAGGGCCCAAGCCGGGTCGAGCCGGCTGTCGTCGGGAGCGAACTCCCCCACCTGCACGTGCATCTTGAACAGCCGCGCCCCGGCCGCCAGCGCCTCCTCGACGTAGTCCCCCACCCCCGGCTCCGGATAGAAGGTCGCGCAGTGGATCGCGTCGGGCGCCGTCGCCGCGAAGTCGCACCCCCAGGCGTTGAGCCAGCGCGCCATCCCCGGCTTGTGCGGATAGGTGAGCGCCGGGATCGCGCGCAGACCGAGGCGGCGCAGGCGGTTGAGCCGGTCGGTGACGCTGCCCCGGTAGGTGACCCGCCACGCGGTGCCGTAGTGCACGGCCGCGTCGTCGAAGTAGTCCCAGACCTTGCGCTGCATCGGCTCCGGCAGGAAGTGCACGTGGATGTCCGCGAGGCCGGGGATCCCGAGCGACGCGAGGTAGGCGGGCACCTCGGCGTCGGTGTGGGGACCGGGGGTCGTGCGCGGTTGGTGAGCGGGGCTGGGCACGGTCCGACGCTACGTCAAGCCGCGGGGCCCATCGGTGCCGGGACGGCTCGCCCCTCAGTGACCGCGTCGCGCTGGTCACCCCCGCATGCGGTTGGGTGGGGGGATGGACACCGATGAGTGGCGCGAGCGGATCCGGGCCTTCTCGGCCGAGCGGGACTGGGAGCAGTTCCACACCCCGAAGAACCTCGCGATGGCGCTGTCGGTCGAGGTGTCCGAGCTCGTCGAGATCTTCCAGTGGCTGACGCCCGAGGAGTCGGGGGCCGTCATGGCGAGCGCCCGTCGACAGGACGTGCTCGACGAGGTGGCCGACGTGACGACCTACCTGCTGCGGCTCGTCGACGTCCTCGGCATCGACCTCGACGCCGCCCTGACCGACAAGACGGTGCGCAACGCGGAGCGCTACCCCGCCGGTCCGCGCGGGCCGGCCCCGGTGGAAGTGACGGTCCCGGTGCTCGGTGTCGACGGGTGCAAGGCGGGCTGGGTCGGGGCCGTCCTCGAGCCGGGCGCACCGCGGCCCCGGGTCGTGGTCGCCGCGACGATCACCGAGCTCGTCGAGACGGTGCGGGAGTCCCTCGGCCTCGGGGTCGTCGGCATCGACATCCCGATCGGTCTGCCGGACACCACGACGCGTCAGGCGGACGCCCTGGCGCGGACGGCGCTGACGGGCAAGGCCTCGACGATCTTCAGCACCCTGACCCGTGAGGCGTATGCCGCGCCGACGCGCTTGGCCGCCGACGAGGTCAACCGCGCGCGGTCCGGTCAGGGCGTCGGCGCCCAGGCCTTCGCGCTGCGCGACAAGATCCTCGAGGTCGACACGTGGGTGCGTTCGCGCCCGACCGTCGAGGTCATCGAGGTGCACCCGGAGCTGTCCTTCACGACGATGGCGGGCGCGCCGATCCTCGCGAGCAAGAAGACGGACGAGGGTCGGAGCGCACGGCTGACAGCGCTCCGGGCCGCCGGCGTCGCGTCACCGTCGGTCCTCTCCGGCTCGGGGTATGCCGCCGACGACGTCCTCGACGCCTGCGCGGTCGCGTGGTCGGCGGCGCGGCACGCGACCGGGGTGGCCCGCTGCCTGCCCGACCCGCCCGAGGTCTTCTCCGACGGCATCCCCGCCGCCATCTGGTCCTGAGCGCGGGTCAAAGTGCCCACTCGACGACATCGAGTGGGCACGTGCGCCCGCCCAGAGTCCGCGCCCAGCCCACCCCGGTCAGTCGAGTGGGCACTTTCGCCCGGCCCGGTCCAGCAGACGGGCCAGCGCCCGTGGGGTCGTCTCCGGCGTCAGGGACCCGGCCAGCCGCTCGGCCAGCCTGACCTTGCGCCCGGACCCGCTCCCGGCGAAGCGGTGCAGCTGGTCGTGCCAGCTCCGGTCAAGCCACTCGGGCTGCTTCTGGAACGTCCGGAACCGGGCGAGGTCACCGAGCTCGTCGAGGGCCCGCTCGACCCCGGCCGGGCCGAGCGCGCGGAGCAGCTCGTCCTCGAGGTCGACGTCGCAGACGAAGAAGCCGTGTCGCTCGAGGTCGTCCCTCGTCCTGACGTCGAGCCCCTGGTCACGCAGCGCCCGCCGCGCGAAGCGCTCCTCGGGTGCGTCGACGAGTCCCAGCACCACCGGGTCGCCCCCACGGGACGCCACCGCCCGGAGAAAGGTGCGCACGTTGGTCAC
>JBBRGO010000184.1:0-6802 GCA_038224055.1 Actinomycetales bacterium | reverse complement strand
GATGCCGCCCTGACGGCCGTGCGCGCCACGCCCCGCGCGCTGGTCTACCTGTACTGGGGCCAGGTCGACAAGGTCGGTCACGTGCACGGCTGCCAGTCGTGGCAGTGGGGCGACGAGGTCGAGGCGGTCGACGGGGCCTTGGCGCGCCTCGCGGCGAGCGTGCCCGACGACACCTCCATCGTCATCACCGCCGACCACGGCATGGTCGACATCCCGTTTGCCCAGCGGATCGACCTCGCCCACGAGGTGGGGCTGATGGACGGCGTGCGGCACCTCGGGGGCGAGGCCCGCAACCTCCAGCTCTACACCGAGACCGGTGCGGCCGAGACCGTGGCGCAGCGATGGACCGAGCGACTCGGCGCGCGGGCGCGGGTGCTCACCCGGGAGGAGGTCGTGGACGCGGGGTGGCTCGGCGAGGTGCGCCCGGAGGTCGTCGGCCGGATCGGTGACCTCGTCGTGCTGATGGGCGACGACCTCGCCGTCGTCCACTCCGGCCTGATGCGTCCGCAGGTCATCGCGCTGCTCGGCCAGCACGGCTCGACGAGCGAGGCAGAACTCGCCGTGCCCGTGGTCGTGGTGCCTCCCCGGCGGGACGCCTAGGGTGGTGGACCGTGGCTGAGCTCGTCTTCTTCTCCGGGACCATGGACTGCGGCAAGTCGACCCTCGCCCTCCAGATGGACCACAACCATGCCGCGCGGGGCCGGGTGGGCCTCATCTTCACCAAGCTCGACCGGGCCGGCAGCAACGTCCTATCCTCGCGGCTCGGCCTGTCGACCGGTGCCCTCGAGGTGTCCGACGACCTCGACTTCTGGGAGGGCATCGTCGCCCGGGCCACGGCGGGTCAGCGGATCGACTACCTCATCTGCGACGAGTCGCAGTTCTACACCGGCGAGCAGGTCGAGCAGCTGGCCCGGGTGGTGGACGAGATGGACGTCGACGTGTTCGCCTTCGGCATCACGGCAGACTTCCGGACCGAGCTCTTCCCGGGCAGCAAGCGGCTCATCGAGCTCGCCGACCGGGTCCAGGTGCTCCAGGTCGAGGCGCTGTGCTGGTGCGGCCGGCGGGCCACGACGAACGCGCGCGTCGTCGACGGCGCCATGGTCGTCGAGGGAGAGCAGGTCGTCGTCGGTGACGTGGCCGCCGGCGCGGAGGGCGTCGTCGAGTACGAGGTGCTGTGCCGTCGTCACTACATGCGCCGGATGACCTCGCACGCCGCCCGGGCGGCCGCCGTCTCGCCGGAGCTGCTGCCGTTCGACCTCGAGGTGTGTCCCGTACCGGCGCTGCCGATCACCCAGGCTGACTGACGAGCACGCGACCGAAAGCGTGCCGACGAAGCGATCTCGCGCGTGGCGGGGCGTCGAGCGAGGTCAGTCGCCCTTGCGCCCGAACATGATGTCGTCCCAGCTCGGGACGCCCGGCCGACCGGAGCGTCGGGCCGCCGGCCTCGCGGTGGACGTCTCGTCCTCCTCGGGCGGCTCGGGGGAGGCCTCGCCCGCCGCCGCCACGGCGTCATCGGGCTCCGAGCTCGCCGGGCGGTCAACGGTGCCGTCGTCGGGCCCGGTGATGACGCCGTCGTCGGGACCCTCGATGTCGTCGGGCTGCGCGGGGGCTGTTTCCGAGACCTGCTCACCTTCCGGCTCATGCCCCGGCTCATGCCCCGGCTCATGCTCCGGCTCACGGTCCAACGCGCCCTGCTCGGTCACGTCGTGCTCGACCACCTCGTCGTCCTGCAGGGGGAGCTCGTCCTGGTGCTCGTGCTGGTCCTCGTGCCGGTCCTCGTGCCGCTCGTCCTGCCCGGCAGCCGGGGCCGCCTCATCCGTGTGGACCTCAGCGGAGACGCGGATCGCGTCGGGGTCATCCTCCGGGTGGGTGTGGGCGGCGGGCGGGAGGCCCAGCTCGGCCGGGTCCATCGCCAGCTCGACGATGGGCAGGGCCTCGTCGGGGACGTGGTGGAGGTCCGGGATGTCGGCGGCGCGGGGTCGCCGACGCCGACCGCGCTGCGAGCTGCGCTCCCGCATCGTCGAGACGAGGTCGGTCGGCTCGGTGCGACGACGGCGACCCGGCACGGCGTCGATCCCGCCCTCGGCCTCGACGTCGTAGACCCGGCTCGGCCGGGCGCTCGGGAGGGGGAGCGACGCGACCGGGAGGGGCCCGGACGTCTCGAGGTCCTCGTCCTCGCTGAGCCACCGCGCCTCGTCGTCGAGGGCCGTCACCGTGCGCGCCAGCAGGTCGAAGTTCCAGACCGCCTCGCGCTGGCGACCCCCAGCATTGAAGAAGAGCAGCACCGTCCACGCGCCCTTGTCGGCGCGGCGGGAGTCCCAGCGGGCGGTGTCGGTGTCGATCTCCCGCGAGCGCAACCGCTCACCGACCCGGCTCCCCAGGTCGGCCGCGCCGCCGTGGGCGCCCCCACGGGCACGGAGGCGCACCTGGCGGGCCAGGGTCGCGACGTGCTCGCGCTCGGCGAGGATCGGCCCCTCGTAGCGGTGCACCTTATCCACGGTCCAGCCCGCGCGGTCCGCGACCTCGTCGGCGGTGAGTCCCGCGCGAATCATCGCCTGGACGTCGCGCGGTCGCAGCCCGCCGTCGACCGCGATCTGCAGCTGCCCCAGCTTCGGGCGGTCGCGACGGATCGCGGCTCGGATGGCGTCGTCGAGCGGGACCGTGAAGCGGTTGCCCTCGTCGTCGGCGAGGAGCAGGTGGAGGCCGTCCTCGTGGACACCGATGAGCCTGAGGTCCTGCATGCGTGGGGTCTCCCGATTGAGCGCGACTGTCGATCTCGCATCGGCAGCTCCTGCCGACGCCTGGTGGCGCCACCACGGGGCGGCGCCGTCTGCCTGCGGTCGAGCATGCCACCGGCAGGGTCGAGCCGAAAGCGACCACGCCGCACGGGTAGCGTTTGCCTCGGCATGCCCACCACCTTCGCCTCCGCCCAGCTCGCCCTCGACATCGTCGGCGTCTTCGTCTTCGCGCTGTCCGGGGCCCTCGTCGCCGTCCGGAAGCGCTTCGACCTCTTCGGCGTGCTCGTGCTCGCGTGCGCGGCGGCCCTCGGCGGAGGGATCCTGCGCGACCTGCTCCTCGGAGACGTCCCGCCCGTCGGCATCAGCGACTGGCGCCTGCTCACGGCGGCGGCCCTCGGCGGCGTCGTCGTGTTCCTCTTCCACCCGGGGGTCACGCGGATCACCCGCTCGGTCCGGGTGCTCGACGCTGCCGGGCTCGCCGCCTTCGCCGTCGCCGGCAGCCTCAAGGCCGTGACGACCCTCGGCGTCTCACCCGTCGCGGCCGTCATCGTCGGCGTCCTCACCGCGGTGGGCGGCGGCGTCCTCCGGGACCTGCTCGCGGGTCTGGTCCCCGAGGTGCTGCGGCGCGAGCTCTACGCCCTGCCTGCCATGCTCGGCTCGACGATCGTCGTCGTGGCAGCGCACTTCGGCTCCCTCACCGACGGGGTGCTCTGGGGCTCGGCCGCCCTCGTCTTCGCCGTGCGCCTCGTCGCCGTCCACCTCGACCTCAACGCCCCGACCCCGCTCCGCTCGACCACCACCTCCTGAAAGCAGCGCCGCATGCAGCCCTATGACGCGATCCTCCTGCTCAGCTTCGGCGGCCCCGAGGCCCCCGACGAGGTGGTGCCGTTCCTGCGACGGGTCACCGCGGGACGAGGGATCCCCGACGAACGCCTCGAACAGGTGGGGGAGCACTACCACCTGTTCGGTGGTCGGAGCCCGATCAACGACCAGAACCGTGCCCTCCTCGTCGCACTGCGCACCGAGCTAGACGCGAGGGAGATCGACACCCCGCTCTACTGGGGCAACCGCAACAGCGAGCCGTTCCTCGAGGACGCGCTCCGTGAGGCGCACGGCGACGGACACCGCCGGATCGTCGTCGTCACGACGAGCGCCTACTCCTGCTACAGCTCGTGCCGTCAGTACCGCGAGGACCTCGCGGCGGCCGTCGGGGCCGTGCGGGAGGACGGGCTGACGCTCGAGGTCGACAAGATCGGTCCGTATGCCCCCCGGCCCGGCTTCGTCGAGGCCAACCTCGGCCGGCTCGTCGCCTCGCTGCGCGCGCTCGACGGCCAGCCCGACGAGGAGGTCGCGCTCCTGTTCGTCACGCACTCGATCCCGGACACGATGGACGAGACCTCGGGCCCGGGGGACGGCGAGGGACACCTCTACCAGCGCCAGCACCTCGCCATGGCGAGCGCGCTCACCGAGCGCGCGAACGCGGTGCTCGGACGCGGCCTCACCGGCGAGCTCGTCTTCTGCTCCCGCTCGGGGCCGCCGACCCAGCCCTGGCTCGAGCCCGACGTCAACGACCGGATGGAGCAGCTCGCCGCGGCCGGGACGAAGGTCGTCGTGGCCGCCCCCGTCGGCTTCGTCTCGGACCACATGGAGGTCGTCTACGACCTCGACACCGAGGCGCAGCAGACCGCCGACCGGCTCGGCGTCCGTCTCGTGCGGGTGCCGACGGTCGGCACCGACGCGACGTTCGTCGCCGACCTCGTCGACGCCCTCGTGGAGCGGGCGGGGGAGGCCCGGGGCGAGTCGGTCCCGGACTTCGAGGGTCGCCGTCCCTCGGTCTGCGAGCCGGGGTGCTGCCCCAACCTGCGGGTGGCAAAGCCTGCGCTCTGCGGCCGCGACTGAGAGGCTGGCCCGGTGAGCACCCACCGCGCGATCCCGTCCGACGAGGACCTGGCCGAGCTCGAGCGCCTCTGCATCGAGGTCTCCGTCGAGGCGGCGCGGTTCATCCGCGACGAGCGGCCGGCACGTCTGGGGGTCGCCGAGACGAAGTCGACGGAGACCGACGTCGTCACCGTCATGGACCAACGCTCCGAGGCACTGCTCCACGAGCTGATCCACGCGGCCCGTCCCGACGACGGCATCCTCGGTGAGGAGGGCGTCGACATCCGGGGCACGTCGGGCCTCACGTGGGTCATCGACCCGATCGACGGCACGGTCAACTACCTCTACAACATCCCCGCGTATGCCGTGTCCGTCGCGGTCGTCGTCGGCGACGCGCAGGTCGAGGGCGGCTGGCGTCCGGTGGCCGGGGCCGTGGCCGACCCGTCCCACCGGGTCGTGGCGCACGCCCGACGCGGCGGCGGGGCGTGGCTGCGCCCCGAGGGGCCGGGTGAGCCCATCGCGCGCCTGGCCGTGTCGCAGGAGGACCGTCTCGGGCGCACGCTGCTCGCGACCGGGTTCGGCTACTTCGCCGAGACCCGCCTCCGCAAGGCCCAGATCCTCACCCGGGTGCTGCCCAAGGTGCGCGACATCCGTCGCATCGGCTCTGCCGCGCTCGACCTCGTGCGCGTGGCGGACGGCTCGGTCGATGCCTACGCCGAGGCCGGCCTCAACGCGTGGGACCTGGCCGCGGGCTGGCTCATCGTCGAGGAGGCCGGCGGCGTCGTCCTCGGCCGCGAGGGCGCGCCCGGGAAGTCGTTGACCGTTGCTGCCGGACCCAACCTCGTGGGCCCGGTCCGCGAGCTGTTCCTCGAGTGAGCCTCGAGTGAGCCTCGTCAGGCGGCCCTGAAGGGGGCCAGCTCCGGGACGCGGATCCCGTGCTCCGAGGCGAGCCGGGCGAACGACTCGAGCTCGCCGGTGTGCACCTGGACGCTGTAGTCGTCTCCCGCGGTGCGCGCCCGTTCGAGGTCGTCGAGGGCTGCGGTCACGCGGGCTCTGATCTGGTCGAGAAATTCCGTCATGGTGTGGACCTCCGGGCCGTGGAAGATCGGTCGGGTTGGGTGACCCTACCGCGCTGGTGCCCTGCGGACCCACCCTCGACGCCCCAGACCGGTCCGGCCGCGGTGAGCTCCTGGTCGACCCGGGTGGCCGGGAGGGGGATTTCGCCCGGTTCCGGCGACGGGGCGGGCCCCCCTGCGTGATACTCGCGTGACAACGGCTCGCAGATGGTGCACCATACGCGCACGCGGACGTGTCGGAACGGCCGCCCCGAACACGGGCCCGACGGGAACAAGCACGGGACCGTGGACGTTCTCGCGGCACGGATCCATTCACCATCCCGGCGAGACCTGACGCAGCGGCGCGCCGGGACCGAGACCCGAAGCAGACCCTCAGCAGTAGGAGCGAGACACCCATGGCAACTGACTACGACGCGCCACGCAAGACCGACGACGACCTCAGCGAGGACTCCATCGAGGAGCTGAAGTCACGACGGGTCGACAAGACCGCCTCGAGCGTCGACGTCGACGAGACGGAGCAGGCCGAGGGCTTCGAGCTCCCGGGCGCCGATCTCTCCGGCGAAGAGCTCTCCGTGCGGGTCCTTCCCAAGCAGGCCGACGAGTTCACTTGTGGGCGTTGCTTCCTCGTTCACCACCGCAGCCAGCTGGCCAAGTCGGTGGGCGGCACGATGATCTGCACGGAGTGTGCAGCCTGAGCGCAGGCGGGAAGCAAGTAGGGTCGGTCCCCGTGACCGACCCTTGTGCTTGCCACGGACCCACGGCGCAGGAGGTCGAGGTCCGGATCGTCCGACTCGACCCCGACCTGCCGGCCCCTGCTTATGCACACCCCGGTGATGCCGGCGCCGACCTCGTGGCCCGCGTGGACGCGGTGCTCCTGCCGGGGGAGCGCACCCTCGTCCCGACCGGCATCGCCATCGGCCTGCCGGCGGGCTACGCCGGCTTCGTGCATCCCCGGTCCGGCCTCGCGGCCCGTCACGGGATCTCGGTGCTCAACGCTCCCGGGACCATCGACGAAGGCTACCGCGGTGAGGTCCTCGTCAACCTCGTGAACCTCGACCCCGCCGCGGCCTTCACGGTGCGCCGCGGTGACCGGATCGCCCAGCTCGTCGT
>JBBRGO010000183.1:0-6810 GCA_038224055.1 Actinomycetales bacterium | reverse complement strand
CGAGCTGGCTGTCGAGGTCCCACGCGTCGGCGTGGTCGATCTCCTCCTGGAGGGTGCCCATCTCGGCGAGGAGCGCGTCGTAGTCGGCGTCCGGCTCGGCCATCTCGGCGCTGATCGCGTTGTAGCGGTCGACCTTGTCCTTGATCGCGCCGGCGCCCTCCTCGACGTTGCCGAGGACGGTCTTGTCCTCGTTGAGGGGCGGCTCCTGGAGCAGGATGCCGACGCTCGCGCCCGGCGCGATGCGGGCCTCGCCGTTGGACGGCTGGTCGAGGCCGGCCATGATCTTGAGGATCGTCGACTTGCCGGCGCCGTTGGGCCCAACCATCCCAATCTTCGCACCCGGGTAGAAGGACATCGAGACGTCATCGAGGATGACCTTCTCGTTGTGCGCCTTGCGTGCGCGGGTCATGGTGTAGATGTACTCGGCCATGCCCCGAGGCTATCGGGGCGGACCGCACCGCACCGAATCGGCCGGAGCGGCCCGGGCGCGTGCGGGTGATTGTCAGGCGGCCGGCTCGTCGACCACCCGGTAGGGGTCGGTCTCCGGGTCGCCGAGCGCAGATGACCCGGACGGCTCGGACGGCTCGGACGGCTCGGACGGCCCCGACCCGCTGGTGGGCTCTTCCCCGGGGTGGTCCTCGTCGACCTCGCCGTTGGCGTCGACCCAGGACGGCCGTGAGTCCTCTGAGTCGTGCATCGCCGCGACGGCCTCGAGCACCTCCGGGTCAGAGCCGCGGTCCTGCCCGAGGGCGGCGGCCTTGCTCACCCGCTCGAAGGAGGCCCGCCCCCGCCGCAGGTCGTGCCCGATGTGGGACGCCTCGACCTGGGGGGACTCGCGCTTGTGGCCGTCGGCCTCGACCCAGCGACGGGAGGAGAAGGTGCCCTCGATGGTGACGGGCTGGCCCTTGTGCAGCGAACTGGCCGCGTTGGCCGCCAGGGCGTCGAAGGAGATGACGTCGAGGAAGGTCGTCTCGTGGTCGACGAACTTCCCATCGGGCGTCCGGTGGTACGGGGTCGAGGCCACCCGGAAGGTCACGAAGACCCCTCCGGTGCGGCTGGTGCGCTGGACCGGCTCACTGACGACGTTGCCGTGCACGATCATGCGGATCTCGTTCATGCTCCCTGCTCCTTCGCTGCTGGCCTGGGGCGGCAGGAGGCCACCTCCGGACCCCCAGCGTGCGACGCCGCGCGGGGCGGGGCCAGACCGCGAAGCCGCCCCTGTAGACGACGCGCGGGCAGGCGCGGGGTTGTGGACCTGGGCCGTCAGGCCCCGGCGCCGGCATGGACGAGGTGCTCGCGGGTGGCCCGGTGGCGTCCGAGCACCTCGGCGATCGGGGCGGCGACCCGTTCGTCACCGACGACGGCCACCGAGGCCGTGAGCCGCTTCGCGATGACGGCGCGTCGGTGCCGCGCCCCGACGCGGGCCCACCACCGGGAGAGGGCACCGAGCCCGAGCCCGAGGACCACCCCGAGGACGAACATGACCGACGGGACGGGGAGGATCCCGAGCGTCGGGGTGTCCGGGGTGGGCAGCTGGAGCCAGCCCAGCACGACGAGGACCGCGAGCCAGGCGAGCCCGCCGAGCGCGACGAGCCCGAGCACCCACTGCACGACGTTGACGACGAGCCACCAGGCGGGCCGGCGGGCCCGCAGCGACGTGCTCACGACGGCACGGTCGAGCGCGTCCGTCAGCGACCCGTGGTCTCCCCCGTCGACGGCGTCCTCGACGGCCTGCGCCCACCGCAGCGGGAGCCCCTCCGACGAATCGCGGACGAAGGAGCGGGTCGCCCGGTCGACGGCGGAGGCGGCCACGCCCGAGGCTGCGGGGATGCTCGAGCGGCCGAGCACGGCCCGCACGTCCGCGCTGTCGATGTCGACCTGGATCGAGGGTCGCCCACCGGTGCGGTCGAGGCGCAGCCGACGGAGGGGGTCGGCGGCGAAACCGCGGGTCCATCGTGCGAAGAGCCACCCGGTGTGGGCGAAGGCCTCACGTCGGTAGTCGCGCGCCACGGCGTCGAGGACGGTCGGCACCCCGGCGGCGCGGGCCAGGGCGCCGTCGAGGTCGGCCCGGGGAAGCGCGGCGACGTCGGGCTCGCCGTCGGCCACGCCCCGACGCAGCCCCGTGGCGGCGCCGACCACGTCGGCGTTGAGCCGCTGGCGGGAAGCCGCTTGGCCGGCAACGATGTTGGCGAGACGTTGTGAGAGCTCAGGTATGCCCTCACCGGTGACCGTCGACGTCCGCAGGACCGTGGCGCCGGCGACACCGTCGGCGGTGAGGAGCCGCACGAGGTCGCTCGCGACCGCCGTCGCCGATGCCGGGGGCAACAGGTCCGCCTGGTTGAGCACGGCCAGCGTCACCGCGTCGTGCTGCGACAGGAGCGCGACGAACTCGTCGTGCAGCCGCGCGTCGGCGTACTTCTGCGGGTCGGTGACCCAGACGAAGACGTCGACGAGCTCGAGGACCCGCTCGGCCTCTCGGCGGTGGGCCAGCTCGCGCGAGTCGAAGTCGGGCAGGTCGAGCAGGACGAGCCCGTCCAGCGAACCGAGCGAAGCGAGCGATCCGGGAGAACCTCCGACGAGGTGCCGGGTCGGCACGCCGAGCCAGTCGAGCAGGTCGGACGCGTCGGCGTCGCCCCAGACCGCGGCGGAGGGTCGGGAGGTGGTGGGCCGACGGGCGCCGATGGTAGCGACGTCGGACCCGACGAGGGCGTTGAAGAGTGAGGACTTGCCGCTCCCCGTGGCCCCGGCGAGCGCGACGACCGTGTGGTCTCCCGGGATGGCGCCGCGCTCATGGGTCTTGTCGACGACGCGCCGGGCCCGTTCGGCCTGCAGCGGGTCGAGCTCGTCGGAGCCGGCGACCAGCGCCATCGACAGCGCGGAGGTGCGCGCCGCGACGTCGGCCGCGCTGACGCGGCTGATCCTCCTGCTGCCCGGCCGGATCGGGCTCATCGCGCCGCCCCCACCGAGGCCGCGGCCTCTCTCAGGGAGTCGGCCTGGGTGGACGGGACCTGCACGGACTCGACGGCTCCTTCGAAACGGGACTGCTCCGCGGCATACAGCTCGGTGACCCGGTCGAGGAGGCGCTGGCGCGCCTTCGCGGCGAGGGCGCGGACCGCCTGGTCACCGAAGACGGCCTCGAGCAGCTTCTGGCCGACAACGGCCGTGCCACCGGCGATGCCGACCTCGGCGCCGGTGACCCCGGCGGTGCTGGCGAAGGTGACGAGCATGAGCACGACCCCGAGCCCGTTGACGCCGTAGGCCATGATCCGCGCCGTCGTGCGGCGGTCCCGCCCCTCGTCGCGGACCATGTCGAGGATGTCTCCCTGCCAGTCGCGCACGAGCCGCTGGATCCGCGCGTCGGTGCCCGACGACGACCGGGTGAGCCCGGGGTCGCCGACGAGCAGCTGGTCGCCCCCCGGGAGGCGGCGCCACTCCCGGCTCGTCGTGCTCGCGGCGAGCTCGGCGTGGTTGGCGATGAGCGACTCGACCCCCGTCTGCAGGGCCTCCCCCAGGTCGTCGGCCTTGGCCGGCTCACCGCGCAGGAACGCGGTGAAGCGGTCCCGGACGCGGGAGACCGTGGATTCCACCTGGCGGAAGAACTCACCCGTACCGACGAACTCCTGCCAGCGGGCCAGGACCTCCCCGCGCAGGAGGGTGCCGTCGCGCATCCCCTCCCCGACGCGTTCGAGCGCGTCGACGTAGGTCGTCCGCGCAGCCTCGATCAGGATCTCGGCGGCCTCGGCCTGCCGCTCGGAGTGGTCGGCGAGGGACGTCGCGCGCCCACCGAGGGACGCGAGCGCACCGTCGAGCGTCTGCCGGACGACATCCGCCCGAGCCTGGGCGTCGCCGGCGAGCGCGCCGAGCCACCCGCGGAGGCGCTCGGTCCGATCGGCTGGGAGCAGTCCACCCTCGAGGGGCGACTCGGTCACCGCGAAGATCGGGGCCTGGCCGAGTCCCTGCTCCCGGAGCATGCCCGCGAGGTGCGTCCGGATGTCGTCGACCGCATCGGGTGGCACGCGGTCGAGCACCACCGCGACGGCCGTCCCTCGCTCCGCCGCGCCGCGGAGCAGCTCCCACGGGACTGCGTCGGCGTAGCGTGCCGCGGTCGTCACGAAGATCCAGAGGTCGGCCGCGGCGAGGAGCTGCGCGGCGAGGTCACGGTTGGCCGACACGACGCTGTCGATGTCGGGGGCGTCGATCAGGGCGAGCCCGGGCGCCATCGCGTCGGTGGCGACGAGGCGGACCGCCCCGGGGTCGTCCGAGTCGGAGTCTCGGCCGGTGATCCGGGCGAGCCCGGGCAGGACCCGCTGCCCCGCGAACCACGCGACGTCAGCCGGGTGGTGCACGAGCACGGGCGAGCGGGTCGTCGGCCGGAGGATGCCGGGCAGGGACACCTCCCTCCCCACGACGGAGTTGACGAGCGTCGACTTGCCCGCACCGGTCGAGCCGCCGACGACCGCGAGAAGGGGGGCGTCGAGGGAGGTGAGCCGGGGGATGACGTAGTCGTCGAGCTGGGCGAGCAGTCGGGTGCGCGTCAGCCGCGCCTCCGCTGCCCCCTGCAGGTCGATCGGGAGCCTCGCCCCGGCGACCGCAGACCTCAGGCCCTCGACGCTCACGAGGAGCCCGGCGTTCCGGTCCCCTGCTTCAGCTGCCACGCCCCGATCCTTCCGTGTCACCGTGCCATCGCCAAACCCAACCGACCCGTGTCGGGCGCCGACCCGTCCCCGAGATCGGCGCGAGACCGGCACGAGGTCAGCACGAGACCGGCACCAGGTCAGCACGAGACCGGGGCGAGGCCGACCCTGCCAGAGCCGCTCGAGCACGGGCGGCGACACGATGCGCTCCACCCTCGCTCCCTCGGCGAGCACCCCGTCGGCGAGCAGCTCGTCGAGCGCACGTGGTCGCGGCCCGGGTCGACCCCGTGCCGCGCGGTTCTCGTCGCGTCGGGAGGCGACCGTGATCCCGTCGCCCGAGACCGGCGCGAGCTCGGTCAGCACCCGGGTCGTCGTACCGTGGAGCAGGACGGGGATGCAATGCACGCTCCACCTGGCCCTCGCGAGGACGTGGTCCGGCGGCGCGCCGTGGTGCACCCGCGGGTCCTCCAGCGACAGGGCCGGGGCGCCCTCCAGCCAGACGTGCGCGTCGGTCCCGGCGAGCAGGGACTCGATGCTCGCGACGACGGACGCCCCGTCGGCGCCGGTCGCCTCGAGGCGGATGACGACGTCCGGCACGGTCCAGACGAGGTGGTCCCCGCGGACGTCCCGGTCGGGGACGAGCGACGCGAGCGTGAGCGTCTCGGCGTTCTTGGCCGCGATCCAGTCACCGCGTCCCGGCAGGTCGGGTCCGTCGTGCCAGACGACGGCGTCGGCGAGGTAGCGCAGGTCCGCCCCGGCGACGAGGGCACGGTGCCCGTAGTCCCAGTCCTCGCCGCCGTAGGTGGAGAAGGACTCGTCGAAGCCACCGAGCCGCTCGTGCAGCACCCGGCTGACCGACAGCACCGCGCTGATGACGAGCTGGTAGCTGCGTGGGTCGGGGCGGGTCAGGTCGAGGGTGCGCGCATAGCCGTCGAGCAGCCATTGCGGCTCGTCCAGCTCCACCGGCGCGGGCCCCTCCCCCGTCAACCACGCCCGGACCGCCACCGGCTCCCAGCCATCCAGCTCGGCGTGCCGGCGCCGCCCCACGGTGAGGTCCCAGTCCCCCTCCGTCAGGGCCGCCACCCTCTCGAGGTAGTCCGGCTCCGGGACGCAGTCCTGGTCGACGAACACGAGCACCGATCCCCGCGCCACCCGGGCCCCGAGGTTGCGGGCGGCCGCCGCGCGGAAACCCGCGTCGGGCTGGGTGACGACGGTGACGGCATACTCCCGCTCGCGCACGACCGGCGGTCGCGACGAGCCGTCGTCGGCGACGACCACCTCGAAGTCCGTGGGGGGCAGGGTCTGCGCGTCGAGGCCGGCGAGGAGCCGCTCGAGCTGGTCGGGGCGCTCGTAGTGGGGCACGACCACCGACACGCGTGGCGTGCCGTCGTCGCGACTCACGCCGCTGCCTCGAGGAGGCGCAGGTACTCCAGGGCGCTGTCGGGCGCTGTCGGTCCGAGCACGACCGACGCGTCCAGCCAGGTGCTCCCCGGAGTGGCCAGGGCGGCGGCGAGACCGTCCACGAGGTCGTCCGTCACGACCACCGCGCCGGGCATCCGCCGGCTCAGCTCGGCGACGTAGGGCCCCCGCACCGCGACCGGCCGCCGCCCCGAGGTGAGCCACGTGTTGATCGACCCGGACGCGGAGACGTGCCGATGCGCCGCGACGGGGACGTCCGTGCCGCGCAGCGCCGAGAGGAGCTGCGCGTCGCTGAGGTAGCCGGTGACCCGGAAGGGCACCCCCGCCTGCGCGGCGCGGTCCTGGAGTCGGTCGACGAGGTCGTCGTGGCCGTCGGCGACCCCGCCGTAGTTCGTCACCCCGACCTCGTGCCCCCGGGCCCGCAGGACGGCGGCCGCGTCGACGACCTCCTCCACTCCCTTGCCCGGGTAGAGGAAGCCGAGGACCCCGAGGTCGGCAGGGCGGCCAGAGCTCGGAGAGGGCGATGGAGACGGTGACGCCGCTGCGTGACGCGGTCCCACCGGGAGCGGCAGCACCTGGACCCGGTCGGCCACGGACGTGCGGTCCCCGTCGGCGACGCAGCGCACGAGGAGCTCGCGCTCGTGCTCACTCGCGACGATGAGAGTGGCTGCGCTGCCAGCGATTCGACCGTATGCCGCTCGCCGCCTCTCGTGCCGGTCGTGACCCTCCCCGGGTTGCGGGAGGTCGTGCAGGCTGA
>JBBRGO010000182.1:0-6841 GCA_038224055.1 Actinomycetales bacterium | reverse complement strand
GCCGACGACCCGCTGCGAGCCGTCGTGCGCGGGGCCGGCCGGTGCGTCGATGACTTCGCCAGTCTCGAGCGCGTGCTCGTCGGCGACCACCGGGCCTAGCCGGGCGATGGACTCCACGACCCGCCGGCGGCTGCTCGGACTGCTCGTCGCCGTGACGTTCGCCCTGCTCGTCGGCGACCTCGCCGGGTGGGGTGCTGCCGACGGGGTGCGCAGTGCCGGCGGAGTCGTGTTCGGCCCGGTCCAGCGCGCGCTCTCGGGTGCCCCTCGCGACGAGCTCGCGAGGCTCGCGGCCGAGAACGTCCGGCTCCGCGAGGAGAGCGCCCTCCAGGCGCGCGAGCTCGCCGGCCTCACCGAGCTGCGCCGGCTGCTCGGCACCGAGGTGGCCGGGAGCCACCGCCTCGTCGGTGCGCGGGTCGTCGCGACCGCGCTCAGCCCCCTCGGAGGCCGCAGCCTCACCCTCGACGCCGGGGCGCGAGACGGTGTGAGCACCGACGTCACCGTCGTTTCCGCGGACGGGCTCGTGGGCCGGGTCCTCGCGGTGTCGCCGTGGACCTGCGACGTCCAGGTCCTCGGCAGCACCGGATCGGTCGTGGGCGTCCGGGTCGGCGCCGCCGGCACGATGGGCACCGTGGGGCCCGCGAGCGCGAGCACCGACGTCGAGCGAACGCGCGGCTCGCTTGTGCTGTCCCTCGTCGAGCCGGGGACCCCTGCCGTCGGGGATCTCGTGCGAACCCTCGGGAGCATCGACGAGCGCCCGTATGCCGCTGGGCTCGTCGTCGGCACGGTGACCGCGGTCGACCCGGACCTGGGAGGGGTGACGCGGACGGCGACCGTCGCCCCTGCCGTGGACCCCGACGCGGTCGACGTCGTCGGGATCCTGCTGCCCGCCGCGCGGACGACGCCCCGTGCGCCGTCGACCGCGACGCCCAGCGACCGGGGATCGGGGTCGGCCGGATGAGGGTGACCCTGCTCGGCCTAGGTCGGACCGGCTACGTCGTCGTCGCGGCCCTGCTCGCGGCCACGTTGCTGCCCCGTCTCGGACTGCCGGGCGACCGGGTGCCCGACCTCGTGCTCATCGGGGTCGTGGCGAGCGCCGTGCTCCGCGGGCCGGTCCACGGCGCCCTCGTCGGCCTCGCTGCCGGCTGGGTCGTCGAGCTCGTCCCCCCGGTGGGCGACCCGCTCGGCCTCACGCCGCTGGTGATGATGGCCGGCGGGCTCGTGGCGGGAACGTTCCGTCGCCCCTCCTCGCGCTCGGCCCTGCGGGCGCTCGTGGCGCTTGCGGCCGCCTCGTTCGTCGTCCTCGCCGGTCGGCTCGCCTCCGCGATCGTGGCCGAGGGCAGCTTCGCCCCGACGGAGGGACTGGGTCGGCTCGTCACGACCGTCGCCACGGGAGTCCTCCTGCTGCCCCTGCTGCTCGCGGCCGACGGCGCCCTCGTGCGGCGGAGGCTCGGGTGAGGCTCCGGCTGCGGCGCCGGCGGCGTCGGCTCGGCTCCCGTCGGGCCGGGGGAGCGCCCTGGGTCGTCCTCGCGCTGCTCGTCTCGCTCTTCGCGCTCCTCGTCGGCCGCCTCGGTCAGGTCCAGCTCGTCCAGGGTGCCGAGCTCGTCGAGCGGGCCCGGGCCCTCACCACCCGGGACGTGACCGACCACGCGCTGCGCGGCCGGGTCCTCGACGCCACCGGGAAACCGCTCGTCGCCAACAGCTTCAGCACCACGGTGACCGTCGACCGTGTCGTGCTCGCCGACGCTCAGGACGACGGACGCGCCCTCGTCACCGACGTCGCCCGGGCCCTCGGTCGTCCGTTCGACGCGCTCTGGGGCAAGACGAAGCTCTGCGGGACCGTCGGGGCACCCAAGGCACCTGCCTGCTTCAACGGCTCGCCCTACGTGCCGATCCCCGTCGCGACCTCGGTCGACGCGCGGGCGGCCGTGACGCTGCTCGAGCGACCCGAGCGCTACCCGGGTGTGGGCGTCGTCGCCGAGGCCGCCCGGACCTACCCGGAGCCCGAGCAGGCCCTCGCCGCGCACGTCCTCGGCTGGGTGGGACGCGCGAACGCGGCAGAGGTCGAGGACAGCGGGGGCCGCATCGATGCCGAGGACCTCGTCGGCCGCTCCGGGCTCGAGCAGCAGTACGACCCGGTCCTGCGAGGGTCCAACGGTCGGACGGTCGTCGCCGTCGACCCGCGCGGCGTCGTCACCTCGACCGTGTCGCAGACCCCACCGGTCCCGGGTCGCGACGTGCTGACGCACCTCGACGCGCGGCTCCAGCAGCGGACCGAGGCTGCGCTGGCGAAAGCGGTGAGCACCGCCCGCGCCGGGAAGCTCGTCGCCGACTCGGGCGCCGCCGTGGTCATGGACGTCACCAACGGTGCCGTCGTCGCGGCAGCCAGCTACCCGGCATACGACCCGGGCGTGTTCACCGGCGGCGTGAGCAGCGTCGATCTCGCGCGGCTCACCGACCCGAAGGCGGCGACCCCGCTGAGGTCACGGCTGACGGCGGAGACCTTCCCACCCGCGTCGACCTTCAAGGTGATCTCCGTGCCGGCCGCGGTCAACGCGGGGGCGGAGCTCACCGGCACCTACGACTGCTCGCCGAGCCTGACGATCGGCAACCGGGTCTTCAACAACTACGAGTCGCGCGGCTACGGCATGATCGACCTGCACAAGACGCTCGTCGTGTCGTGCGACACCGTCTTCTACCGGTTCGCCTACGACGCGTGGGTCGCCCAGGGTGCCCTGACGGCGCCGCTCGACGTGGCGGACCCGTTCGTCGACATGGCCCGCGCCTTCGGCATCGGCCGCAGGACCGGGATCGACCTCCCGGGGGAGGCGGCCGGTCGGGTGCCGGACCGCGCGTGGAAGCGGTCCTACTGGGAGGCGACCAGGGACGCGACGTGCCGCCGGGCCACGACGGGCTACCCGGACGTCGCGCGCACCGACCCGCAGCGCGCCGCCTACCTCACGACCCTCGCCGTGGAGAACTGCGCGACGGGTTACCAGTACCGACCCGGGGACGCCGTGAACTTCTCCATCGGGCAGGGCGACCTCGCCGTGACGCCGGTCCAGATGGCCGGCGTCTACGCGGCCCTCGCGAACGGCGGGACGCTGTGGCAACCCCAGGTGGCGGCGGGCTTCCGCGCCGGCGACGGGTCGACGACCACGCTTCCGCCGAAGCGGATCGGCACGGTGCCGCTGCGGACCGACGTGCTCGACTACGTGCGGTCCGCGCTCGGGGACGTGACCCGGCCCGGCGGCTCCGCGGGCACCGCCTTCGCCGGCTTCCCGCAGGACCGCTACCCCGTCGCCGGAAAGACCGGCACGGGCGAGGTCTACGGTGAGCAGGCGACGGCGTGGTTCGCCGGCTACGGGCCGACGACGAGCCCGAGGTATGCCGTCGTCGTCGTGGTCAGCCAGGGCGGCTCGGGCTCGAAGGTGGCCGCGCCGGCCGTCCGCCAGATCTTCGACGCCATCGTCTCGTTGCACCTGTGACCAGAGCCTGTGAGGGACCACCGTGGACGACTACCTGAAGAGTGACGCCCGGGTCATCGAGGCCCTCGACCGGGCGTGGGCCCGTAGCCGCCTGTCGGTCCGCTCCCGGATCGCCATGCTCCGCTCGCGCGGCTTCCTGCTCTTCCAGTGCGCGATCGCCGCGGGCGTGGCCTGGTGGTTCGCACGCGACGTGCTCGGGCACGGCTCGCCGTTCTTCGCGCCCATCGTCGCGGTCGTCTGCCTGGGGATGTCCTACGGCCAACGCCTGCGGCGCGTCTTCGAGGTCGCCATCGGGGTCGCCGTCGGCATCTTCGTCGCCGACGTCTTCGTCCACGTCGCCGGGAGCGGACCGTGGCAGATCGCTGCCGTCGTGCTCGTCTCGATGAGCGTCGCGATCCTGCTCGACGGGGGACCGATGCTGATCACGCAGTCCGCCGTGCAGGGGATCGTCATCGCCGCGCTGGCAGCGAGCCCGGGACAGGCCTTCCTCCGCTGGACGGACGCGCTCATCGGCGGTGGTGTCGCCCTCGTGGCCGCGACGGTGGTGCCACAGGCGCCGCTGCGCCGTCCGCGGGTCGCCGCCGCGGGTGTCACCCGCAAGATCAGCGAGCTGCTCCGGCGGGCCGCCGAGAGCGCGGAGGACACGGCGGTCGAGCAGGCCGCTGCCGTGCTCGCCTCGGCGCGCGGCACCGAGGCGCTCCTCCGGGAGCTCCAGACGGCGGCCGACGAGGGGCTCTCGGTCCTGTCCAGCTCACCCTTCGCCCGCGGGCAGGCGCCCGGGGTGCGGTCGATGGCCGAGCTCGTCGAGCCCCTCGACCGGGCCATGCGCAGCACCCGCGTGCTCGTGCGGCGCGTCACCGTGTCCGTCGGACGGGGGGAGCGCCTCCCGGACGAGTACCACGCCCTGCTCCACGACCTCGCCGAGGCGACGGACGTCATCGGCCGGGCTCTCGCCGAGAACGCCTCGCCGGCCGTCGGCCGTCCGGTCCTGCTCCGGGTGGCCGCCGCGAGCGGCGAGGTGCCGCGGACCTCGAGCCTGTCGACCGAGACGGTGCTCGCACAGATCCGCTCCGTCGTCATCGACCTGCTCCAGGTGACCGGCCTCGACGTCGACGACGCCCTTGCCGCGATGCCGCGGGAGCGGCCCCGTGACTGATCGTGACGGATCGGGACTGATCGGGAGACGACGATGCCGCCGGGCCGGGGTCCCTGGGGACCCGGCCCGGCGGCATACCGGGAGCCGCTCGTCAGGCCGAGGGGGTCGACTCGTGCGGACCCAGGTCGAGCTTCTCGACGCGGGGGTCACCGGCGTCGGCGAAGTAGTCGGCCGGGATCGTCTCGTCGTGACCCTCCGAGGCCTTGACCGCACGGAACGCGAACGTCGCCACGACCGCCACGACGAGGTTGATCGTGAAGGCCGTGAGGGCGATGTAGCCCATCTCGCCGATGCCGGGGATCTCGGCGACGGAGCCTCCGAAGTGCGCCTTCGTCACCGGGTTGATGACGTTGTAAGCGGCGACGCTGCCGTAGACCATGCCGGCGGCCCAGCCGAGCAGCAGGGCCCGGCGGTGGAACCACCGCGTGTAGAGGTAGAACACCACCGACGGGAAGGTCTGCATGATCCAGATGCCGCCGAGCAGCTGGAAGTTCAGCGCGTTCGTCTTGTCCAAAGCGAGGACGAAGACGAGGGCGAAGGCCTTGACGACGAGCGAGGTGAGCTTGGAGACCTTGGCCTCCTGCTTGCTCGTCGCGTCGGGTTTGATCCACGCCTTGTAGATGTTGCGCGTGAAGGTGTTGGACGCGGCGATCGACATGATCGCGGCCGGCACGAGGGCGCCGATCGCGATGGCCGCGAACGCGACCCCGGTGAACCAGGAGGGGAAGAAGTCCTCGAACAGCTGGGGGACGACGAGCTGCGGGTTCGGCTTGCCGTCGAGGCCGATCGGCTTCGTGCCGGCCGCGATGGCGACCCAGCCGAGCAGCGCCAACAGCCCGAGAACGAACGAGTACGCCGGCAGGATCGAGGCGTTCTTGCGGATCGTCGTGCGGCTCTTGGCCGAGAGGGTCGCCGTGACGGAGTGGGGATACATGAACAACGCCATGGCCGACCCGAGGGCGAGCGTGGCGTATGCCCAGTACTGGCCGGTGGCCGGAATGAAGGCTCCGGTGGGCTTGCCGGTGGCCGCGTTGGTCGCCTCCATCTTGCCCTGCGCCGCGTTGAAGATGTTCTCCCAGCCGCCGACCTTGGACGGCAGGTAGAGCACGGCGACGATGATGACGAGGTAGATGAGGATGTCCTTGACGAAGGCGATGATCGCCGGCGCGCGCAGGCCCGAGGTGTAGGTGTAGAGCGCGAGGACGACGAACGCGATGAAGATCGGCGCATCCTTGGCGAGCCAGTTGTCCCCGCCACCGACGCCGGCCACCTCGAGGACGGCCTGGATGCCGACGAGCTGGAGGGCGATGTAGGGCATCGTCGCGAGGAAGCCGGTGACGGCGACCGCGAGGGTGAGGCTGCGGGAGCCGGACCGACCCTGCACGAAGTCGGCCGGGGTGACGTAGCCGTGCCGGTGCGAGACCGACCACAGGCGCGACATGAAGATGAAGATGATCGGGTAGAGGATGATCGTGTACGGCACCGCGAAGAAGCCGCTCACCGCTCCGGCCGAGAACATCGCGGCGGGGACGGCGACGAACGTGTAGGCGGTGTAGAGGTCGCCACCGAGCAGGAACCAGGTGACCCAGGTGCCGAAGGATCGACCGCCGAGGCCCCACTCCTCGAGGCTGTCCATGCTCGCCGGGCGACGCCAGCGCGAGGCCCAGAAGCCGGCGACGGCGACGACGACGAAGAAGAAGATCAGCACGGCGAGGGCGACGCCGTTGACGCTCTTGTCGGCGACCATGACGAGTGAGGTCATCGGAGGTCCTTCCCGTCGGCTCGGCCGGACGCATCGGTGCCGGGCTCACCGGGGTCGTCGTGATCGAGGAACTCGGTCCCGTCCGGGTTCATCGGCACGTGGGGGCGGGCCTTGAGGACGATGCGGTAGGCCGAGTAGGTCAGCACCGAGCAGAGAATGACCCACAGGAACTGGTACCAGATGAAGAAGGGGAAGGCGCCGAGGCGGGGGCCGTCCTTCGCGTAGGTGCCCACGAGCATCAGCGCGACGATCGGGATGAGGAGCAGGAGCGCGGCGAGGGCCAGCAGGCCCTTGTTTGCCGGCGGGGCTTCGTGGCGGTGCGGAGCGGGACTCACGCGAGGACCTCCGTTGGTCTGGTCCGGGTTCGTCACCCGGAGCACATTCGTTGTCGTGCGTCGCGGAACCTACTCCCCATCCGGCCCCGAGTGGGGCCTGCGA
>JBBRGO010000181.1:0-6883 GCA_038224055.1 Actinomycetales bacterium | reverse complement strand
GCGACCGGTCCGTCCCCCGCCCTGCGGATGGACCAGCCCCCGACGAGCGCGCCGACGGGGACCGCCACGAGGAAGCGCACCAGCACGAGGGCCGCCCCGGTCTCGTCGTAGTCGTCGGTGAGCCGGGCCAGCAGGGGAACGTCGACGATAACGGCCACGAGGGCGGCGCCGACGAGAAGGCTGACGACCATCGCGCGGACACCCCGACCGTGGACGACGCCCCGGGGGATGAGCGGGTCGGCCGCGTGGCGGTGCCAGACGGCGAGGCCGATCAGGGCGACGGCGCCCACGGGCAGCAGGGCCAGGCCGAGGGGGCCGACCACCTCCCGCTCGGGGTCGGAGGACGCGAAGGTGACCACGAGGCAGCCGAGGGCCACTGCGACGAGGAACGCTCCGACGAGGTCGGCCCGCCGGACCACCGGCCACCACCGCGGTGCCGTGACGACGGCCAGGCTCAGGAGCAGCCCGAGCCCGACGAGGCCGATCGGTGTGAGCACCCGGGAGGTGCCGGCGACGGGGACGAAGGGTGCCCCCCAGGTCACGTCGGTGACGAGCGCGTCGGGGGCTGCCAGCGCGAGGCCGAGGGTCGCGAGGGCGAGCAGGCCGCAGGTCCACGCCACGGCGGCGGCGACGCGCGGACGGGTGCGGTGGTCGGGAGACCTCCCCCCTCCGGGTGACCCGAGGAGGCGGAGGGCGGCATACAGCACGATGCCGGCACCGACGTTGGCCCAGAAGATCGCCCGCCAGCCCGACCACGCGAGGATGACCGCGCCGATCACCGGTCCGAGGACCGCGCCGAGCTCCTGGACCGCGCCGACGACACCGAGGGGGGTCCCGCGCCGGCCCGGTGGCCAGAGGTCCGCCACGAGGGCGAGGGTCGCCGGGACGAGGCCGCCACCGCCGATGCCCTGCAGGACCCGGCCGGTGACGAGCACCGGCAGGTCGACGGCGAGCGCGGTCACCGCGGACCCGACGACGAAGACCACGAGACAGCCCAGCAGGATGCGGCGCCGGTCGAGCAGGTCGGACAACCGGCCGATGAGGGGCAGGACCGCGATGTAGCCGAGCAGGAAGCCGCTGATGATGGGGGTCGCGCGCTGGAGCGCGTCGATCCCGATGCCGACGCCCGCCATCATGTCCGTGAGGGCGAGCACGACGACGTAGGTGTCCGCCGCGGCGAGCGCCACTGCCGTCCCGGCCACCGAGAGCAGGGGAAGGCGGTGGCGGCCGGCCTCCGGAGTCCCGTCCGCCCCGGAAGCCCCGGAAGCCCCGGCGTCGGTCGGGGCGGCCGTCACCCTCAGGGCTTCACGATCGTAACGGGCGCGCCGTACTGGTCGAGGACGAGGTCGTAGGTCGAGGTCGTCCCGGCGGCATGGAAGGGTCCGGTCAGCTTCACCGTGCGCAGCTCATCGGCGTCCGTGAGCCCGTAGGTCGCCGCGAACGTGCCGTTGCGGTCGCCGATGCCGAACAGGTCGACGACGTTCGCGCCGGGGAGGGTGCCGGTGACCGTCGTGAGGACGTCGGAGCCGCTGCGCACCTTGGCCCCGAGGGTCGGGTCGGTCGTGGCCGTGAGCAGCGAGGTGATCCCGCTGTCGGTCGAGAACAGGGCGGCCGGGTCGGGCACGCCGAAGGTCTTGGGGTCGATCTTGTTCGTGCCGGGGATCAGCGGCAGCTTGGCGTAGACCTCGCCGTCGACCGACGTGATCTCGGCGTCGGCCTCGATGCCGCCGAGCCGCACCTTGAAAGTGCCCTTGAACGCGGGCGGGTGCGCGCCGACACCGTCGGCGGAGACGATGCCGTTCGTCCCCTCGGGCAGGTCCGAGCCGGTCAGCGTGAGGTGGACCGACGGGGTGGTGTCGAGTGTGGTCTTGGCGACGGCGAGACGCTGCGCGGCGCTGGGCGCGGTGTGCTCGGTCGGCGTCGGCGTGGCACTGTCGCTGGTGCACCCGGCCGCGCCGAGGACGCAGAGGGCGGAGATCGCGGCTGCGGCAAGCCGTCCGGTGAGGCGCATGCCCGTCAGGCTAACCGACCGGGTGGGTACGTCCGCGGGGATCGACCCGCGCCGGCTCCCCCTCGTCCCCCCCGTTTCGCTAGGGTCCGACCGTCGGCAGACCCCCCACCCCAGGAGCTCCCATGATCGTCCTCGGCCTCATCCTCCTCGTCCTCGGGGCGCTGGGCTGCGTCGCCGTCTACTCGGGCACCCGCGGCGCCACCGTGACGATCCCGCTCGACATCAACGGCTTCACCCGCGACGTCTCGGCGCTCGAGCTCGCGATCGCGACTGCGGCCGCCGTCCTGCTCCTCGCCCTCGGCTGGGCCGCGGTCGCCCACAGCGTGCGGCGCCGGTCCCGACGCCGGCGCGAGGACCGCGAGCAGGAGCACGTCGCCGAGCTCGAGCGGGCCGCGTCCGACCAGCGAGCCACGCACGAGCGCCAGCTCCGCGACGCCGGCGCACGCAACGAGGACCTCGAGCAGCGCGAGGCCACGCTGTCCACCCGCGCCTCCGAGCTCGAGACCCGCACGTCCGAGCTCGAGGCCCGCGACTCCGAGCTGACCCGCCGCGAGGCGGAGTGGCGCGACCGCCAGGGCCCCTCGGTGGCCGACGTCGTCACCGGCCGGGCCGAGGGCCGGGTCGCTGACGGGTCCGCCCACTGGAAGCAGGGCGGGACCGACGGCGCCGCGGAGCACGACGCCGACTCGTGACGCAGCACCTGGCCCACGTCTTCGACCTCGACGGAGTGGTGCGCGACTTCGTGCCCGGCGACGTCGGCCCCGCCATCGAGGCGACCCTCGGGCTGACCCCCGGGCGGCTCGCCGAGACGGCCTTTCGCCCCGACCTCATCGAGCCGACCATCACCGGTCGGGCGACCTTCGCCCAGTGGTATGCCGCTATCTGCGACGAGCTCGTGAGGACCCTCCCCGAGGGGGCTCCGGTTCACGAGCAGATGGATCGGTGGCGGGCGCACCGCGGGACACCGGTCGCCTCGACGATCGAGCGGATCGAGCTGCTGCGCGGGGCGGGGCACCGCACCTACCTGTTCACCAACGGCACGGACCACGTCCCCGCCGAGCTCAGCCTGCTCGGCCTCGACCACCTCTTCGACGCCGTCGTCAACAGCTCCGACCTGGGCGTGGCCAAGCCCGACCCGGCCGCCTACGCCGCGGCCCACCGGGCCATCGAGGACGACCTCGGGCGACACCTCGACCCTGCCGAGGTCTGGTTCACCGACGACCGGGCCGACAACGTCTCGGCGGCCGCCGCCTACGGGTGGGCGGCCGAGCTCTTCCGTCAGCCCAGCGGCATACGCTGAGGTCATGACCGGTAGGGCGCCCAAGGCGCGGTTCGACGTCGTGGTGCGCGAGGTCCGGGCCAGCCCCGAGGCCGTGTTCGCGGTGCTCGCCGACCCGGCCCGGCACCCCGCGCTCGACGACTCCGGCATGGTCGTGCGCCTCGTCAGCGGCGCGCGGATCACGGCGGTCGGTCAGGTCTTCCGGATGGCCATGTCGATGGGGCCCGGCAACCACTACGAGACCGACAACCACGTGACGGTCTTCGCGCCGGGGCGGGCCATCGGGTGGGCCGTCGCCGACCCCGGGCAGCAGCCGCTCGGGTGGAGCTGGCGCTTCGACCTCGAGCCGAGCGAGGCGGGCACGCTCGTGCGCCAGACCTACGACTGGTCGGGCGTCACCGATCCCGAGGTGCTCCGCACGATCCCCTTCCCGGCCGTCCCGCGCGACGTCCGCGAGGAGACGCTCGTGCTGCTGGCCGAGGCCGTCGAGGCCGCGGGCGCCTGAGCCGTTGTCGTCAGTCTGCGGATCAGTCCGCGTCCGCTGTCGCCCTGGCAGCACCATTCGCAGACTGATTCGCAGACTGATTCGCAGAACTGATTCGCAGAACTGAGCCGAGGGCGGCCGGTCAGGTGAGCGTGAGGGTCTCCCCCGACGCGTCGAGGTCGACCGCGACCGTCGAGCCGTCGCGGACCTCGCCGCCGAGCAGGGCCCGGGCCAGCCGGTCGCCGATCTCGCGCTGGACGAGGCGACGCAGCGGCCGCGCGCCGTAGGCCGGGTCGTACCCGGTGCGAGCGAGCCAGTCGCGTGCCGCGTCGGTCACCGTGAGGGAGATACGGCGGTCGGACAGCCGGTTGGCGAAGGCCCGCACCTGCAGCTCGACGATGCGCGCCAGATCGTCCCGGCTGAGCGGGTCGAACACGACGATCTCGTCGAGGCGGTTGAGGAACTCCGGTTTGAAGGCCTGCCGCACGACGCTGAGGACGGCTTCGTGCTTCGCCTCCGGCGTGAGCGCCGGGTCGACGAGGAACTGCGACCCGAGGTTGGAGGTGAGCACGAGGATGACGTTGCGGAAGTCGACGGTGCGGCCCTGCCCGTCGGTGAGCCGGCCGTCGTCGAGGACCTGGAGCAGGATGTCGAAGGTCTCCGGGTGGGCCTTCTCGACCTCGTCGAGCAGGATGACCGAGTACGGGCGGCGACGGACGGCCTCGGTGAGCTGGCCGCCCTCCTCGTAGCCGACGTAGCCGGGGGGCGCCCCGATCAGACGGGCGACGGAGTGCCGCTCCGAGTACTCCGACATGTCGATGCGCACCATGGCGCGCTCGTCATCGAAGAGGAAGTCGGCGAGGCTCTTGGCGAGCTCCGTCTTGCCGACCCCGGTGGGGCCGAGGAAGAGGAACGAGCCGGTGGGGCGGTCGGGGTCGGACACCCCGGAACGGGTGCGGCGGACCGCGTCGGAGACCGCCCGGACCGCCTCGCCCTGACCGATGAGACGGGCGGCGATGTGCTGCTCCATGTGGAGCAGCTTCTCCGACTCGCCCTCGAGCAGTCGCCCGGAGGGGATGCCGGTCCAGGCCGAGATGACCTCGGCGATGTCGTCGGCGGCGACCTCCTCCTTGACCATCGGCTCCTCGCCGACGGTCGTCGCGGCAGCCTCGCGCTCCTGCGCGTCCGCGAGCTGCTTCTCCAGGGTGGGGATGTCGCCGTAGGCGATCTTGGACGCGCCGGCGAGGTCCCCCTCGCGCTGGAGCCGGTCGGCCTGCATCCGCAGGTCGTCGACCCGCGCCTTGAGGTCACCGACGGCGTTGAGCCCGGCCTTCTCCGCCTCCCATCGGGCGTTGAGCGCCGCCAGCTCGTCGGAGCGGTCGGCGAGGTCCGTGCGCAGTCGTTCGAGCCGTTCGACCGACGCCGCGTCGGTCTCCTGCGCGAGGGCGAACTCCTCCATCGTGAGCCGGTCGACCGCGCGGCGCAGCTCGTCGATCTCGACCGGGGAGGAGTCGATCTCCATGCGCAGCCGGGACGCAGCCTCGTCGATGAGGTCGATCGCCTTGTCGGGCAGCTGGCGACCGGAGATGTAGCGGTCCGACAGGGTCGCGGCGGCGACGAGCGCGGAGTCGGCGATCGTCACCTTGTGGTGCGCCTCGTAGCGCTCCTTGAGCCCACGCAGGATCGCGATCGTGTCCTCGACGGACGGCTCGCCGACGAAGACCTGCTGGAAGCGTCGCTCGAGGGCGGCGTCCTTCTCGATGTGCTTGCGGTACTCGTCGAGGGTCGTCGCACCGACGAGGCGGAGCTCACCCCGGGCGAGCATCGGCTTGAGCATGTTGCCGGCGTCCATCGCGCCCTCGCCACCTGCGCCCGCGCCGACGACGGTGTGGATCTCGTCGATGAAGGTGACGACCTGCCCGTCGGAGCCCTTGATCTCCTCCAGGACGGCCTTGAGCCGCTCCTCGAACTCGCCGCGGTACTTCGCTCCGGCGACCATGGCCGCGAGGTCGAGGCTGATCAGGGTCTTGCCGCGCAGGCTCTCCGGGACGTCCCCCTCGACCATCCGCTGGGCCAGTCCCTCGACGACGGCGGTCTTGCCGACACCGGGCTCACCGATGAGGACGGGGTTGTTCTTCGTCCGCCGGCTGAGGACCTGGACGACCCGGCGGATCTCGGCGTCGCGACCGATGACGGGGTCGAGCTTGCCCTCGCGGGCCTGTGCGGTGAGGTCGGAGCCGTACTTCTCGAGCGCCTCGAAGGTCCCCTCGGGATTCTGCGACCTGACGTTGCGGCCGCCCCGCAGCTTGGGGATGGCCGCCTCGATCGCGTCGGCGTCGAGGGCGAACTGGCCGGTGCGCGCGATCGCGAGGAGCAGGTGGTCGGTCGACACGAAGCTGTCGCCCATGGCCGTCATGTACTGCTGCGCCTGCGTGAGCGTGGCGAGGCCGGTGCGCGAGAGCTGCGGCTGCGCCGCGCCGGTGACCTGTGGCAGCGCGCGCATCGCCGTCTCGGCGGCCTGCGTCGCGGCCCGGTCGGAGGAACCGCCGGCCTCGAGCAGGGCGGGGGTCGTCGTGCCGGGCTGCGCCGCGAGCGCGAGCAGCAGGTGGGCGGGCTCGATGCTGGGGTGGTGCTTCGCCGCGGCGGTCGTCGACGCCTGCGCGACGGCCTCCTGGGCGCGGGTGGTCAGCGAAAGGTCCATGCGGTCTCCTCGGACTCGATGAGGTCATCGGTGGCAACCTCGTCGAAGTTGAGTCTATTCCACTCAACTTCGTGGTGAGCGCCCGTGTGACGTATGCCGCTCGGGCAGCGATCTCCTCAGGAGGGTGCCGCGCCGCGTGCTGGATCCCGGACGGCCCGACGACATCCCGACGACAGCGCCCCCTGGTGAGCGCGGGGCGGGCTCAGCGCTCCGCAGGCTCGAGACCCGTCTCCCTCACGCGGCGGGCAATCTCGCGCAGCTTGATGGTGCGATCGAGCGAGGCCTGCCGGAGCATCGCGAAACCCTGGTCGGCGGTCACCCGGTGGCGTTCCATCAGCACCCCCACGGCGTGGCCGATCATCCGGTGGCTCTCGATCGCCAGCTTGAGGTGGGCCTCCTGGGCCACGA
>JBBRGO010000180.1:0-7000 GCA_038224055.1 Actinomycetales bacterium | reverse complement strand
GACCAAGGTCGACCCGCCGAGCGGATCGGTCGGCGAGGTCTACGTCGTGGCCGTGTCCCCGGACCACCAGGGTGAGGGTCTCGGCCGGGCCGTCACCGTGCTCGGCCTCGACCACCTCAGGGCCCTCGGCCTCACCGACGTGGTCCTCTACGTCGACGAGGACAACGTGGCCGCCGTCCGCACCTACGAGGGGCTCGGCTTCACCGACCGCGAGGTGCACCGCCAGTTCGCCCGCCCCTGAGCGGCATACCGATCCGTGCGGTCATCCCGCGCCACCGGGCCCGGTGGTGTGGGATGACCGCATGGACGCTGACGAGATCAGGACGGCCTTCCTCGACTACCTGACCGAGCAGGGGCACACGGTCATCGACCGCGCACCGCTCGTCCCCACGGACGACCCGACGACACTCTTCACCGGGAGCGGCATGCAGCCCCTGCTGCCCTACCTGCTCGGGGCCGACCACCCCCGGGGCCGTCGCCTCGCGGACTCCCAGACCTGCCTCCGGGTCCAGGACATCGAGGAGGTCGGGGACAACCGGCACACGACCTTCTTCGAGATGCTCGGCAACTGGAGCCTCGGTGACTACTTCAAGGACGTCCAGATCGCGCAGCTCTGGACCTTCCTCACCGAGCGCGTCGGCCTCGACCCCGCCCGCATCTACGTCTCCTGCTTCATCGGCGACCCCGCCAACGGCATCCCCAAGGACACCGAGTCCGCCCGGACCTGGGCGGACCTCTTTGCCGGAGCGGGCGTGCAGGCCGACGAGGTCGACCTCGACACCGAGGAGCACGGGGCGGAGGTCGGCAACGACGACGCGCGGATCGCCTTCTACGGGACGAAGAACTGGTGGTGCCGCGGCGGCCGCGCCGAGGACATGCCCGTCGGTGAGCCCGGGGGGCCGGACACGGAGGTCTTCTACCTCTTTCCCCAGGTCGAGCACGACCCCGCCTACGGGGCGCACTGCCACCAGAACTGCGACTGCGGTCGCTTCATCGAGCTCGGCAACTCCGTCTTCATGGAGTACCGGCGCACCGGGACGGGCTTCGAGCCGCTCCCCCGCCGCAACGTCGACTACGGCGGCGGGCTCGGACGGATCGCGGCCGCCTCGCTCGACACCCCGGACATCTTCCACGTCAACCTGCTCTGGCCCATCGTGCAGCAGCTCGAGAAGGTCTCCGGGCGCACCTACGACGAGGAGACGGTCGCGATGCGCGTCATCGCCGACCACCTGCAGGGGGCGGTCTTCCTCGCCGTCGACGGGGTCCGACCGGGCAACAAGGCACAGGGCTACGTCATGCGCCGGCTCATCCGCCGCGCCGTGCGCTACGCCGTCGAGCTCGGCCTCGAGGAGAACGTCCTCCCCCAGATCGTCCCGACCGTCGCCGACATCTACCACGGGCACTACCCCGAGGTGCCCGAGCACACCGACGAGGTGATCGCCGTGCTCAGCACGGAGGAGCGGGCCTTCCGCCGGACCCTGCGCAAGGGCCTCACGCAGCTGCACGGCCACCGTCGGACCGGGGTGACGGGGGCTGACCTCTTCGTCCTCTACGACACCTTCGGCTTCCCCGTCGAGCTGAGCACCGAGGAGGCCCGCCGGCAGGGCATCGCACTCGGCCCAGGCTGGCAGGCACAGTTCGACGAGCAGATGGCCGCGCAGCGCGCCCGGTCCCAGCAGGCGGGCGGCGCCGGCGCGTGAGGGTCCGTCGGGTCGCTCACCGGGAGGTGAGACGAGTCGACCCGGAGACCGCGAAAGGGTGCCACGATGGTCCCATGAGCACCGGGAGCCTCGAACGAACCGACGTCGACGAGCACGCCCCGATCTCCGGGGGGCAGACGGACGAGGGCGACCCGGGCGAGTCCTCGGAGGTCAGCTCCTTCACGAGCACGGTGCCGTCACGACGGGCGCCGGCCCGGGGCCCGAACGGTCGGTTCATCGGCCCGGGCGCGCGTCCGGAGCCGCAGGACGACCTGCCCGGTGACCGCTACCTCGAGCGCGAGCTGTCGTGGCTGCAGTTCAACGAGCGGGTCATGCAGCTCGCGATGGACCCCGACGTGCCGCTGCTCGAGCGGGCCCGCTTCCTCGCGATCTTCTCGAGCAACCTCGATGAGTACTTCATGGTCCGGGTCGCCGGCCTCAAGCGGCGGATCGCCACCGGCCTCGCCGTGCGCACCGCTGCCGGGCTCGAGCCGCGCGAGCTGATCGAGCGGATCGCCCGGCTGGCGCACGAGCTGATGCACCAGCACGCGGCGATCTTCCAGCACGACGTGCGGCCCGCCCTCGAGGAACAGGGCATCACGATCGTGCGCTGGGACGAGCTCGACGAGGGCGACCGCGACCCGCTCCACTTCTTCTTCGCCGACCACGTCTTCCCCGTGCTCACCCCGCTCGCCGTCGACCCGGCCCACCCGTTCCCCTACATCTCGGGGCTCTCGCTCAACCTCGCTGTGCTCCTGCAGAACCCGAAGACGGGCTCCGAGCACTTCGCCCGGGTCAAGGTGCCACCGAGCCTGCCCCGCTTCATCCTCGTCGACACCGACACCGACTTCGACGAGGCGATCGACAAGGACGTCGACCGCAAGCGCTTCGTCCCGCTCGAGGACGTCATCGCCAGCCACCTCGACCAGCTCTTCCCGGGGATGCTCGTCCAGCAGCACTTCTGCTTCCGGGTGACCCGCAACGAAGACCTCGAGGTGGAGGAGGACGACGCGGAGAACCTGCTCACCGCCCTCGAGCGGGAGCTGACCCGGCGCCGTTTCGGGCCGCCGATCCGGCTCGAGGTCGAGGACGACATCGACGCCAAGGTGCTCGACATGCTCAGCCGGGAGCTGCAGATCAGCGAGCGCGAGGTCTACCGCCTTCCCGGTCCGCTCGACCTGCGCGGCCTGTTCACCATCGCCGACGTCGACCGCTCCGACCTCGAGTTCCCCAAGTTCGTCCCGCGGACGCACCCCGACCTCGCCCCGACCGAGAGCTCGAAGGCGATCGACCTCTTCGCCGCGATCCGGCACAAGGACGTCCTCGTCCAGCACCCCTACAACTCGTTCTCGACCTCGGTCCAGGCCTTCATCGAGCAGGCCGCCGCCGATCCCAAGGTGCTCGCGATCAAGCAGACGCTCTACCGCACCTCGGGTGACTCCCCGATCATCGACGCCCTCATCGACGCCGCCGACGCCGGCAAGCAGGTGCTCGCCGTGGTGGAGATCAAGGCCCGCTTCGACGAGGTCAACAACATCTCGTGGGCCCGGAAGCTGGAGCAGGCCGGGGTCCACGTCGTCTACGGGGTCGTCGGCCTCAAGACGCACGCCAAGCTCTGCCTCGTCGTCCGGCAGGAGGCCGAGGGCCTCGTGCGCTACTGCCACGTCGGCACGGGCAACTACAACCCGAAGACCGCCCGCATCTACGAGGACTTCGGCCTGTTCACCTGCGACCCGCAGGTCGGGGAGGACATCTCCCGCCTGTTCAACCAGCTCTCCGGCTTCGCACCTCGTAGCCGGTTCAAGCGGCTGCTCGTCGCGCCGCGGACGGTGCGCTCCGGACTCATCTCGCTCATCGAGGACGAGATCGACCTGCACCAGGGCGAGGCGAAGGGCTCCCAGCGCGGCCGCATCGTCATCAAGGCCAACTCGATCGTCGACGAGGCCCTCATCGACGCCCTCTACCGGGCCAGCATCGCCGGCGTCCGGGTCGACATCTGGGTCCGTGGCATCTGCGCGTTGCGTCCGGGTGTCGAGGATCTGAGCGAGAACATCCGGGTCCGCTCGATCCTCGGACGCTTCCTCGAGCACTCGCGGATCTTCTGGTTCGACCACGGGGGCGACCCGCAGGTCTATCTCGGCAGCGCCGACATGATGCACCGCAACCTCGACCGGCGCGTCGAGGCCCTCGTCCGGATCACCGACGCCGGGCACCTCGACGAGCTGGGCGACGTCATCGACCTCGCCTTCGCTGCGACGACGTCGCGCTGGGACCTCGGCTCGGACGGCCGGTGGGTGCGCTGGCACCTCACCGAGGACGGCGAGCCGCTCGACGACCTCCAGGCCAAGCTCATCGAACGGCACGACAAGAGACGGAGGAAGGCGAGGAGGCGCTGACCCGTGGTCTCCCTCATCCCCGCCGCCGGCACCCTCCCGTGGCGCCGCACGGATGGGCAGCTCCAGGTCGCGCTCGTCCACCGACCGAAGTACGACGACTGGTCGTGGGCGAAGGGCAAGCTCGACCCGGGTGAGCAGCCCTGCGTCGCCGCGGCCCGCGAGACGCTCGAGGAGACCGGGCTCGTCGTGCGGCTCGGGTCCCCGCTGCCGCCGTCGGAGTATGCCGTGCTCGACTCGTCGGGCGGGCCGGCGACCAAGCAGGTGCACTACTGGTCCGCGGAGGTGACCGGGGGCTCGGGCAAGCTCGAGCACGAGATCGACGAGGTCCGTTGGGTCGACGTCCGCACGGCCAACGACCTGCTCGACTACGCCCGCGACCGGGAGCAGCTCCTCGCGCTCGTCCGCACCGAGCGGGAGGGCTCACTCCAGACCTGGCCCGTCGCCGTGGTCCGGCACGCCAAGGCGAAGCCGCGAGGGAGCTGGAAGGACGACGACCGGCTCCGCCCCCTCGACGCGGTGGGACGGGCCCAGGCGAGCTCCCTCGCCACCGTCCTCGACGCCTACGGGGTGACCCGGCTCGTCACCTCCTCCTCCGTCCGCTGCGCAGCCACCCTTGAGCCGTATGCCGCTGCGCACAAGCTCCGGCTGCGGACTCGCGTGTCGCTGTCGGAGGAGGACTTCGCCGCGGATCCCGCGCCGGCTCTGCACCAGGTGGCGAAGCTGCTCGAGAAGGGCGAGCCGGCCGCCCTGTGCAGCCACGGGCCGGTGCTGCCGGCGCTGCTCGACGCGCTCGGGGGGCACGTCGCGGTCGGCCACCCACGGGAGGAGTGGCTCCGGGAGGAGCTGCACACCGCGGCCGACTCCGCACTGCGCAAGGGCGAGGTGCTCGTGTGCCACCTGACCGGGACGGGCGCCGACGCCCGGGTCGTCGGGGTGGAGCGGGTCAACACCTGAAGGGGTCGAGCCGCCCGGCCCCCGCTCCTCCCACGCCGGACGGTCCGGCGCATCCCGGATCGGGGGTCCACCCCAACTCGTCGCCGCTCGTTCACCTGCGGTTAACCCGACGGGGCGTGTTGGTCACCCTGCACACCTATCTTCGCCGGTGGATGGACCAACGAGCACCGTCGCTCGGCTCGGTCCACTGACCGTCAACACCACCCCATTGAGAGGGATCACCTCGTGTCCGTTTCGCGTATCAGCGCCCTCAGCGCCCTTGCACTGTCCGGCGCGCTCGCGCTGTCGGCCTGCGCGTCCGAGAACCCCGCCCCCGCGAGCCCCGGTGCCGGAACCGGCGCCGGCGCCACCGCGGCCGGCGACTGCTTCGACGGCAACCTCAAGGCCGAGGGCTCCTCCGCCCAGAAGAACGCCATCGAGGAGGCCATCTCGGCCTTCCAGACCGCCTGTGAGGGCGCGACGATCGACTACCAGCCCACCGGGTCCGGTGCCGGCATCAAGCAGTTCATCGCCAAGCAGGTCGACTTCGCCGGCTCCGACTCGGCGCTGAAGACCGAGGCGAAGGACGGCAAGGTCGAGGCCGACGACGCCAAGGCCGCCTGCGGTTCCGAGGCCTGGAACCTGCCGATGGTCACCGGCCCGATCGCGATCGCCTACAACGTCAAGGGCGTCGACAAGCTCGTCCTCAACGCCGAGGTTGCCGCGAAGATCTTCGATGGGAAGATCACCACGTGGAACGACCCGACCATCGCGGCCCTCAACGCCGGCGTGACCCTGCCCAGCACGCCCATCAAGGTCTACTTCCGCTCCGACGAGTCGGGCACGACCGAGAACTTCACCAAGTACCTCAAGGCCGCGGCTCCCGACGCGTGGAGCTACGAGACTGGCAAGAAGTGGACCGGCAAGGGCGAGGGCAAGGAGAAGTCCGCCGGTGTCGCGACGGCCACCAAGGGCCAGGACGGCGGCATCACCTACGTCGAGCTGAGCTACGCGCAGCAGAACCAGCTGCCGATGGCACAGATCGACACGGGGGCCGGTCCGGTCGAGCTCACCGCGGAGTCCGCGGGCAAGACGGTCGCGACCGCCGAGCAGACCGGTCAGGGCAACAACCTCTCGCTGAAGATCGACTACGCGACGACGGAGGCCGGGGCCTACCCGATCGTCCTCGTCACCTACGAGATCGTCTGCTCGAAGTACGCCGACGCCGAGACGGGCAAGAAGGTCAAGGCCTTCCTCAAGACCTTCGCCTCCGACAAGGTGCAGCAGGGACTCACGTCGCAGGGCTACGCTCCGCTCCCGACCGAGGTCGCCACCAAGGTCGAGACCGCGGTCGACGCGATCTCCTGACCCACCACGGCAGGGGCGGGCGCCGGACCTCGGTGCCCGCCTCTCACCGCTCCACCCCGTCCCCCTCTGGAAGAGGCCTCACGTGTCCACAGTGACCGGCGTGTCCGCCACCGACGAGCTGCCCGATCCCGACGGCGGTCGCCCGCTACGGGGCGACCGGGCCTCCACCGGTCGCACGGGTGACCGCCTCTTCGGGGGCGCCGCTACGGCCTCCGGCATCATCGTCATCGCGATGGTGACCCTCATCGCCGTGTTCCTCATCGTGCAGGCCGTGCCCGCACTGATGAACAACGACGCGAACTTCCTCACCTCGCGCGTCTGGGCGCCGGGCGGTGAGCAGCCCGCGTTCGGCATCCTCGAGTTCCTCTGGACGACGGTCGCCGCCTCCGTCGTGGCGATGGCGATCGCCGTCCCCTTCGGGGTTGCCGTCGCGCTCTTCCTCACCCAGTACGCCCCGCCGTGGATGCGCGGGCCGGCCGCCGCCCTCGTCGACCTGCTCGCCGCCGTCCCCTCGATCGTCTACGGCTTGTGGGGCCTGATCACCTTCGGGCCGTTCTTCAAGCCGATCCAGGCCTGGATCGTCGACACCTTCGGCTGGTTCCC
>JBBRGO010000179.1:0-7042 GCA_038224055.1 Actinomycetales bacterium | reverse complement strand
CGTGCTCGTCGTGCCGGCCGTGGTGGCGGCCGCCACCGTGGGCGTGATCTCCGTGTCGGCGCTGGCCGCGCCCGTTCTCGCCGCGGTCGTTCTCGCCGCGGTCGTTCTCGTTCTCGTTGGTGCCATTCATGGTGGTGCTCCTTCGTTCTCGCGCTCTTTCAACCTGTCGCGATAGGTCAACGATATATCGCGATAGCACGCTTGGCAAGAGTTTTTCGAGGGGCCAACCCGGCGACAGTGGGGCATGATGGGCGCGGCTCGCCTCGTCGGCGGCCTCGACCCGGGGACAGGGGCCGCCCGGGAGATGACGGACGCAGATCCACGGGGCCCATTGAAGGTCGGGCCCGGTCTTGGTTACCGTGCTCTGCAGAACGCACGCGGTGCGGGGGAGGCGGGACACGTGGGGAGCAACCGGGGCACCGGTCCTGAACCGAGCCCCTCGGGGGCGGACCGGTCGAGCGACAAGCGCACCGTGCGGTTGCCCTGGGCGCCGTCGGCGGCGCCACGGATCCGCAAGGAGCTGGTCGAGGACCTCAACGCCCGTGGCGTCGACCCGGTGGTCGTCAGCGAGGCGGAGATGGTGGTGAGCGAGCTCGTCGCCAACGCGATCCGTCATGCGAAGCCGCTGTCGGACGGGGCGATCCGTGTGCACTGGAAGGTCAAGAACAACGTCGTCGAGGTCGAGGTGTCCGACGGCGGCGGGGCCACCACGCCCCGCCCGGCGCCGCCGGCGACCTGGGCGCCGGGCGGCCGGGGCCTGCGCATCGTGCGTTCCATCGCCCACGAGTGGGGTGTCCTGGAGGAGCCCAACGGACGCACGGTCTGGGCCTCCCTGGGTGGGCCGTCCCGGCGCCGCACGCACTGAGCCCACGTCTCCGCGGCCCAGGAGGGCCGCGACGGAGCACTAGGGTGGCGCGCATGGGTAAGGCCTCTCGTCGTCCTCGCGACCGCTCACCACAATCCACCCGTCCCGCTCCGGCCCCGTTCGTGTCGCGCCCCTTCGAGGGGCTGCCCAACGAGACGGACTGGGTCGCCATGCGCGAGATCCTCCCGGCGGCGACGGCCACGGTCCGCCTCAGGGAGGGTGTGCTCCCGGAGGGCTCGCCTCAGGAGGTCACGATCGCGACCGTGCTGCCGCTCGCCTGGCCGGGGCTGCACCGTGAGTCCGGCGAGATCCTCGTCGGCATCCAGTCGGGCAACGCGAGCGGCGACGCGAGCCGGGACATCGCCGCCTCGATCGAGCTGGCCGCGGCGGCAGCGCCGGGTGCGCCCGTGACGACCCTGCCCGTGTCGACGGTCGACACCCCGAGGTTGCAGGACCTCATCGACGTCAACGAGACCTTCGAGGTCACCCTCCACGAGGGCTTCGACTTCTGGGTCGCCGACGCCGACCTCGACGCCGACGGAAAGGAGTCGCTCGAGCATGCCAACGCATCGGTGATCCCCACGGCCCGAGTCACGTCCGTCCCCTCCGCCTTCTGGTGCCAGATCGGTGACCGCGCCTACGTCCGCTGGGTGCTGCCCTTCGCCGAGGACCTCGCGACGAACGCCCTGGCCCGGTTGCACGCGGACGGCCGGAGCCAGCTCGGCGAGGAGCAGGGTCGCCTGCTCGGTTGCTTCCGCTCCAGCGGCCTGCTCATCCCCGTCTGGGAGGTCGACCCCGCGACCCCGGCGGCGCAGTTCGAGGACGCGACCGCCGCGATGTGGGTCGCCATCGAGGAGGCGGCCGCCCGCACCGAGTCGCTCACGGCGGCCGAGCGCGGTGCGAAGGCCGGCCTGACGAACCGCCAGGTCACCCTCCGCTGAAGGGCATCTCCGTCGTGAAGCCGAACCCGACGCCGCCGGTCGTCGTCATCATCCCGGCCAAGGACGAGTCCGCGCGCATCGCCGAGACCATCGAGGGGGTCCGGTCCATCCCGGGTGTCCAGGCGGTGATCGTCGTCGACGACGGGTCCACCGACGGCACCGCCCGGATCGCCGCCGACTGCGGCGCCGAGGTCGTCCGTCACGCGCGCAACCACGGCAAGGCCGATGCCCTGATGAGTGGGCTCGGCCGCGTGGCGGGGCTGCGCCGCGTGGGGCGTCTCGACGCGAGCGCGGCCGTCCTGCTCGTCGACGCCGACCTCGAGGCGTCGGCCCCGGCGGTCGGCGCCCTCGTCGGCCCCGTCGCCCGGGGCGAGGTGGACATGACGATCGCGGTCCTGCCCGACCAGCAGGGCTCGGGCGGTGGCCACGGCTTCGTCGTCGGCCTGGCCCGACGGGGGATCGAGGAGCTGACCGGCTGGTCGCCCACCCAGCCGCTCTCGGGGATGCGCTGCCTCTCGCCGGCCGCCATCGCCGCGGCGACGCCCTTCGCTCGGGGCTGGGGCGTCGAGGTGGGCATGACGATCGACGTGCTCGACGCCGGCCTGTCCATCCTCGAGGTGCCCTGCGACCTGCACCACCGGGTCACCGGGACCGACTGGCGCTCCCAGGTCCACCGGGCGGCGCAGTACCGGGACGTCGCCCTCGCCGTCGCCGTGCGGCGGCTCCACCGTCGTCTCGGCACCGGCTGACTCGCCGACGCCCCTCCACCCCACTCGAGCTGGGCGCCCGGGCACACGCGCGGATGGGGTGGAGCGCGCACGCGAGTGGAGGGTTTGCGGCTCAGACGGGGTGGTCGCCCGGGCCGTCGAGCGCGGACGGGCGGCGCTCGACCGCCATGTGGTGCACCACGGCGGCCAGTACGACAGGGACGACGAGGATCCCGGCCACGGGGGGGATCGCGGCGCCGGAGTCGTTGGTGAGAAAGCCGATCACGGCCATCACGACGACGGCGAGCAGGCCGCGACGCAGCAGCGGGGACTCGTCGACGAGACGGGCGAACGGGGCGGTACGCAGCGCCCCCGGCCGGACCACGACGACGACGGCGAGCAGGATCAGCCCGGTCACGGCGAGGAGCAGCACCGGGAAGGCCGCAGCCAGCTCGACGTTGGCGTAGAGCTTGCGTCCCACGATCTCCCACGCGCCACCGTCGATCATGCTCTGCAGGAACCGGCCGGGGTGTGAGCGCTGGTCCGGTGGCCGGCGCCAGTCGAGGTAGGCGACCGCGGCGACGACGAGGGCCGCCGCGAACCCGACGAGGGCGAGGTTGCGCAGCGAGGTGTGCACGCCCAGCACCCAGAGCAGCAGCAGCCCGAGGGCGGGCACGAACGCGATCGGTCCACCGAAGTCGGCGCCCCAGGCCGGCAGCACGTCGACCGCCAGGGCGGCGCCACCGACGACGACGACGGCCACGGCGGCCAAACGGCGGGCCTGCCTGCGGACGAGGGCGTGCGCGAGCACGGCGCAGAGCAGCAGGGTGGCAGCGGCATACAGGGCGAAGGCGACGTTGCCCATCCCGTAGAAGCGCCCGCCGACGAGCGGTTGCAGGCCGAAGACCGATGAGACCTGCAGCCGCGAGCCGGTGACGAGGTCGACCCCGATCACCCCCACGGTGATCGCCGACATCGCCGCGAGCGGGCCGAGGGCCGAGGTCCGCCACGGGCCCTCCAGGCACACGAGGGCGAGGGCGGCGCCGATGGCGAGGACGACGAGGAGCAGGACGGCGACGAGCACCGGGGTGGAGGTCGACGCGCGCCACCAGGGGACGAGGTTGGCCAGGAAGGTCGCGGCAGGCATCGCCGCCGAGACGGTGGCGGCCAGGCGGACGGCCCGCAGGACCCGGTCGCGGGTGGGGTGGGCCTGCCCCGCTCGGCGCCAGACCAGCCAGAGCACGCCGACGAGCAGCACGAAGGTCACGAGCCAGATGATCAGGAAGGGGGCGACGATGCGATGCATCGCATCGGCCCTGGCGTCGAAGTCGGTGAGCAGGGTCAGCTTGCCCGCGGCCGTCGCTTCGCTGTTGTCGTCCGAGGGGATGACGCTGAGGGCGCGACCGCCGATGTCCGTCACGGGGACGACCCCGCCACGCTGCAGGATCGTCGCCGTGACGTCGGAGAGCTGTGCGACCCCGGCCATGCGGGTCGAGGCCGAGCCGAGGATCCCGGGGGCGTAGTGCGGTCCCCTCGCCGCGAGCACCCGCAGGCGCTCCTCGCGGTCGCGGTCGGACAGACCCACGACGACGAGGTCGGCGCCGTTGGGCATTGCGTCGACCACCTGGCTGATCCGACGCTCGACCGTGTTGACCTGCTCGACCTGACGGACGGGATCGGGGGCGGTCGCGAGCAGCGCGCCCACGTCGACGATCGAGACCGGGCACTGCGCGAGGTCCTCGACGAGGGTGGTCACCGAGAACTCCGCGTAGCGCGCGACCCGACCGTCGGAGGTGGCGGCGGCGAGGGCCGCCCCCGGGCCGACGGCCTGGACGCAGGTCCCGGCGGCACTGAAGCTGTCGCCGAGCAGGCCGAGTCGCGCCTGGAACGCCGCGTCGCGGGAGGCGGTCGCGAGCGCGTCGAAGCCGACGACGCGCCACCCAGCGCCCGCAGCACCCGCAGCACCCTCGGCGGCCACCGAGGGCAGCGGGCCGCACTCCGGCCGGTCGGTGCTCGCCGCGGGCCCGGCGGCCTCCCCGGCGGACAGGGTCGCCCAGCCGTCGGTCGGGCACGTCGTCAGGTGGAGGGTCCTCACCGAGACGGAGGCCGCGGCGCCGTCGCGGAGCAGCCCCCAGAGTGTCGGGGTGGCCGTGGGGTCGACGTCGTCCCACGCGATCCCGCCGAGGCCGACGACGACGGTCGACTGGCCGGGGGGTGGGGTGACGGTCGGCGGGACCGGGATCGTGCTTCGGCCCGCGTAGGCCAGCGCGAGCGCCATGACGAGGACCACGAGCGCCGCCACGAGGCTCGGGAGCGGGTGGCGACGGGTCACGCCCTCACCCTACAAAGGCCGGGTCGTGACCCCGGTCGGTCCGGCGGACGGCCATCGGCCGGAACGACCCGGCCGGGCCCGCCCGGGCCGGGCTACCCTTGCCGATCGTGGACGACAAGACGCTCGTGGTGGTGGCCCTCGCGGCCGCGGTCGTCGCGCTCGCCCTCGCCGTGCTCGCTCAGCTGCGCCTGTCCCGGGTCCGCAGCGACTTCCGGGTCCTCGGCGGCGACGGCACCACCGGCACCACCGACATCGCCCGGCTCGCGGCCGCCCAGGCGCGCCGGATCGACCGACTCGGAGCGGAGGTGGCCGACCTGCGCGAGCACGTCGCCGCCACGGAGGACGACGTCCGCCAGAGCCTGCGCCACGTCGCGGTCGTGCGCTACGACGCCTTCGGCGACATGGGCGGTCGGTTGTCCTTCTCCGCTGCCGTCGTCGACGACCTCGGCGACGGCCTCGTGATCAGCTCGATCCACGCCCGGGGGGAGTCGCGCACCTACGCCAAGGGAATCGTCGGACGGTCCTCGAGCATCACGCTCACGCCGGAGGAGCAGCAGGCGCTCGCCTCCGCGACGAAGTCGGAGACGCGCCCCGCCCCCCGTCCCCATCGATCGAAGGACGCCTCGTGACCCCCCTCACCCCGGGCCGGCTCCACTGCTTCGGCTACCTCGGGCCGCGGGGGACCTTCACCCAGATGGCCCTCGACGCCTGGGGAGGAGAAGCCGACGCGGAGGGTGAGGAGCAGGTCCCCTTCCCGTCCGTCGACGCCGCGCTCGCCGCGCTCCGGGAGGGCACGATCGACGCCGCGATGGTCCCGATCGAGAACTCGGTCGAGGGCGGGGTCTCCGCGACCCTCGACGCCCTCGCGACGGGCGACCCGCTCCTCGTCGTCGGCGAGGTCCTCGTCCCGATCACCTTCGTGCTCTGCGCCCGAGCCGGTATGCCGCTCAGCGCGGTCCGCGCGGTCGGCACCCACTCGCACGCGTGGGCGCAGGTGCGGGGCTGGATGGACCGGAACCTCCCCGACGCCGTCTACGTGCCGACGCTGTCGACCGCCGCGAGCGCCGCCTCGCTCGGGGGCGGTGGCGACGTGATGTTCGACGCGGGGGTCTGCGCGCCGGTCGCCGCGCGCAACGAGGGGCTCGAAGTGCTCGCCGACGACATCGGCGACAACGCGTCCGCCGTCACGCGGTTCGTCCTCGTCGCCCGACCCGGCACCATGCCGGAGCCGACCGGCGCCGACAAGACGACCGTCGTGCTCTTCCAGAGCGAGGACCACGCGGGTGGGCTGCTCGAGCTGCTCGAGCAGTTCGCGGTCCGCGGGGTCAACATGACCCGGCTCGAGTCCCGGCCGACCGGGGAGGCGATGGGCAGCTACTGCTTCTCCATCGACTTCGAGGGGCACGTGCTGGATGCCCGCGTGGGCGAGACGCTGATGGGCCTCAGGCGGGTCTGCGCGGACGTGCGCTTCCTCGGGTCCTACCCGCGCGCCGACGGGGCCCGCGCCGAGATGCGGACCGGGACCTCCGACAGCGACTTCGACACCGCCCAGGAGTGGCTCGACGCGCTCCGGCGCTGAGCTGCCGGGCGAAGCCGGGCGACGTCCCCGGCGCAGCACCCGGCATGCCCCAGGGGGGCGGGCAGGACCGGCGGCGCCGCGTCCCCCGACGCGGCGCCACCTTGTCCCCATCTTGTCCCCATCTCGTCCCCATCTCGTCCCCACGTGTGTGTCACCGGACCCGCTGCCCCTCCGCAGCTCCCCTCTTCGGTCCGGTGACGTCGTCCCCCGACCGTCCAGAGCGGGTGGGGGTGGCCCTGATACATCCGTGGAGCAACAAGGCTCCACCAGGTCATGAAGTATCAGAAAGGGGCACACCCGCTCTGTGGGAGTGACAGGCTCATTGACCAACGAGCGTCGACGACGAGCGTCGACGAGCTCCGACCACGAGCACCGACCACGGAGGTCAGCACATGTCCGATCCCGGCAGCGGCGACACCCCGACACCGAACGACGCCGGCGACGCCGGCGCGGCGGCGCGGCGCGCCCGTCCGCCGATCCGGGCCATCGACCCGGCGACGGCGAAGCGGCTCGTCGGTGAGCAGGAGGGCCTGGCCCCGAGGCCGGCGCTCTACCTGACGAACCGGCTCCTCGTGCGCGGGTTGGTGTCGGGACCGGACGACACCCGCGACCTCGACC
>JBBRGO010000178.1:0-7065 GCA_038224055.1 Actinomycetales bacterium | reverse complement strand
CGGCTGCTCATCCTCGGCGGGGAGGCGTGCCCGCCGGAGATCGGCACGCGGTTGGTCACAGCCCACCGCGAGGTGTGGAACACCTACGGTCCGACCGAGGCCACCGTCGTCGCGTGTGGGGCCGGGTTGACCGGCCGCGGTCCGGTCCGGATCGGCTTGCCGCTGGCGGGTTGGGACCTCGCGGTCGTCGACTCGGTCGGGACCCCGGTCCGGCCGGGGGAGAGTGGCGAGCTGATCATCGGCGGGGTCGGTCTGGCCCGCTACCTGGACGCCGAGAAGGACGCGGAGAAGTTCGCCCCGATGCCGACGTTGGGGAGACGCCGAGGCGATGGGGGAGGTCGCCGGGCGCAACGCCGCAGGCGGGTCGGAGGTCTGGGACACCGTGCCCGGCTTCTGGTCCGAGATCGGGGACCACACCCTGATGTATGCCGCGTGGGGCGACGGGTGGGACACCGCGGACGTCGTCGAGGACGGCGAGGCCTTCACCGTCTGGTACGGGAAGGAAGGCATCCTCGTCGGGGTCCTGGCCCATGAGGCGGAGGACGACTACGAGCGAGGTCGGCGGCTCATTGCTGCGGGCGCCGAGGTGGCGGAGGCGGTCGAGCAGCGATGAGGACGACTAGCGTGGGCTCATGATCGCGACGGTCTCAAGCCTCCACATCTACCCGGACTCCGCGCAGCCGGGGCAGCAGCTCGACAAGGTCGAGGTGACCGCGTCGGGCCCAGAGGGCAACCGGGCCAAGAAGAATGCCGTTCACCTCGTCGCGGTGTCCGACTTCGTCGAGAGTCACCCCAAGGCCAACGTCGTGCTCGACATCGAGCCCGGCGTGCTCGTCGGGCTCGTCGGGCGCGTCGTCCGTCTCGGGAACTGCGTGCTCTCCGTCACCCGGTCGCCGACGCAGTGCGCCGGGGTCTATGCCGACGTCGTCACCCCGGGCACGGTGTCCGTCGACGACGCCCTCGAGGTCGCCGACGGGGACGGCCCGGGCCGACCCGCGTGACGATCCACTCCGAGCACCCCTTCGACCCGCCGCTGGGGGACCGCGACCCGGTGCGGCGACTCCGCGCCAGGGTGAGCCCCACGGTCTCGCTGTGGACGGCGGGCGAGGCGGTCGAGCGGGCCGGGCTCACCGTCTCGTCCTACTTCGTCGCCCAGGGCGAGCCCGGCCGCGTCGTCGCCCTGCTCCACCCCGACTCCGACCTGCTCGAGCGCCTCGAGGAGACGGGAGCGGCCGTGGTGTCCCTGCTGGACTGGCGCCACCGTGACCTGGCAGACGCCTTTGCCGGTGTGATGCCGGCGCCCGGTGGGCCCTTCCGGCTGGCCGAGTGGGAGCAGACGCGATGGGGACCACGGTTGGTCTCGGCCACGTCCTGGACGGGGCTGCGACTCGACCCCACGAGCCGGCGTGAGGTGGGCTGGTCGGTCCTCGTCGAGGGGATCATCGAGCACGTCGAGGTCGGCGACGAGGGTGACCCGCTCGTGCACCGACGCGGCCGCTACCAGCGGCCATCGACCTGACACCCGGCGGGCCGCCCCCGCACCCTGGCCCACCCAACCCCCACCCCGGTTCAGCTGCGGCCGGGGCCGGGGACGGGGAAGAGGGGAGCGGTGACAGTCAGGCGGAGCGGTCACGAGCGAAGCCGGAGACGTCGTCGAGCATCTCCGTGGCCACCCAGGCGTCGGGGATCCCGAAGGCGTCGACGAGGGCGAGGGCGTCGCGCCGGAGGTCGGCGCACCGATCGTTGACGAGCGCCGTCACCGCCTTGCTCCGGGCCGGGCTCAGCCGGTCGTGCTCGAGGTACCAGGCGCGGTGCTCCTCGATCGTCGAGAGCAGGTGCAGGTCGCACACCCGGGCCAGCAGGTCGTGCGCTGCAGGCTCCTCGCACCCCTCGACGGCCGCGACGAAGGACTCGGCGACGAGGCGCTCCGTGTGGGCCCGCGCGGCCTCGACGAGGTGGTCCTGGCAGTCGTTGAACGCCGAGAAGCCGTCCCCGTGCTCAGACGCCGCCTGGCGCAGCCGGGTCGCCAGCCCCTCGAGCAGGTGCGCCTCGCGGTCGCGCAGCAGGCGCAGCTGGGCGCCCCGGGAGGACAGTGCGTCGTCGCCGTCGCGGCCGGGTGCGGCGTCGACGAGGCGCTGCACGAGGCCGCGCATGGCAGTGCGTTCGACGATGCTCGTCGCCGCGAGACGCGCCCCGAAGCGGACGGTCCCCGCCGTGTCGAGGTCCCCGAAGGTCGCCTGGTAGTCAGCGAGCATCGCCTTGGCGACGAGCTGGAGCAGGACCGTGTTGTCCCCCTCGAAGGTCGTGAAGATGTCGGTGTCGGCGCGCAGGGCCGCGAGCCGGTTCGCCCAGAGGTAGCCGGCGCCGCCGCAGGCCTCCCGGCAGGCCTGGATCGTGTCGGTCGCGTGCCGGGTCGCCGCCACCTTGAGGGCGGCCGCGCGGGTCTCGAGCTGTCGCTGGCGCACCTCGGCCGCCTCTGCGTCGACGTCCCCGGCCACCTGCCGCAGCATCGCGTCCATCGACTCGACCAGCTCGTTCTGCGCGATGGCGAGGGCCCACGCGTGGGCGATCCGGGGCAGGATCCGGCGCTGGTGCGTGCGGTAGTCGAGTAACGCGGTCTCGACGGAGGTGCCCGGGGCGGAGAACTGGGTGCGCTCGGCGGCATACCTCGTGGCGATCGTCAGGGCGGACCGCGCTGCCGCGCCGGCGCCCCCGGCGATGGAGATGCGTCCGCGGACGAGCGCGCCGAGCATCGTGAAGAAGCGTCGATCGGGGTTGTCGATGGGGCTGGTGTAACGGCCCTCGTCGTCGATGTCCCCGTAGCGGCCGAGCAGGTTGGTGCGCGGGACCCGGACACCGTCGAAGAGGAGTCGTCCGTTGTCGACCCCACCGAGCCCGAGCTTGGGTCCGCAGTCCTCGATCTTCACCCCGGGACGGGTGGAGCCGTCGACGTCGCGAATCGCGACGAGGACACAGTGGACCCCGCGGTCCTCGCCGCCCACGAGCAGGCGCGCGAAGACGGCGGCCATCCGACCGTCCGCCGCCGCATTGCCGATGTAGTCCTTGCGGGCCGCGGCGCTGGGGGAGTGCACGACGAGCTCGTCGGCGGCCGGGTCGTGGGTGGCCGTCGTCAGGACGCCTTGGACATCGCTGCCGTGGCCAGTCTCGGTCATCGCGAAACAGCCCTGCAGCTCACCGGAGATGATCGAGGGAACGAGCCCGTCGTGACGCTCGGTGCCGAGAAGCGACACGGCGCCGCCGAAGAGTCCCCACTGCACCCCGGCCTTGACGAAGAGGGACAGGTCGGTGTGCCCGAGCACCTCGAAGGCGGTGACCGCGTCGCCGTAGCGGGCCGTGCCGCCCTGTCGCTCCGGGAATCCCGCTGCCGCCCAAGGCGTCCGGGCAAGCCCTGCGAGCTGCCGGGTGACTCGTGTCTGGTGCTCACGCATCTCCAGCGGACCGCTCGGAGGGGCGGTGACATCATCGGGCAGGCCTCGGCACTGGTCGCGCACCGCGGCCCGAGGCCCGTCGAGCACCCGGCGCACCCCCGTGACGACCTCGTCGGTCACGGTCCGGTCTGACGCGCTCTTGTCCGTCGCGGTCATGGGGTCCTCTTCCTCGCGGGTCCGAAAGGTGTCGTGGGGGATCGGTGTGCCGCGTCGTGGACGGGCCGCATCCCGTTCCAGACGAGGTCGGTGAGCTCGCGAACGACGTCCCGGCGCGGAGCCCGGTCGTCGGTGGCGAGCCAGTCGTCGGCGACCGCCTGGACCGACCCGACGATGGCGAGGGCCCAGAGACGGGAGCGCGCCGGGTCACCGGCGGCGCCCTGCGCCCGCAGCACACCGGCGAGCTCACGGGCCACGTGCTCGACCGTGATACCCAGCGGGTCGTCCGGCAGCGGACGGTCGACGAGCGGACGGTTGACGACGAAGCGGTAGAGCTCTGTGTCGGACTCGACGAGTGAGAGGTAGGCGTCGACCGTCGAGGCGATCAGCTCCCGGGGGTCGGTCGACCCGCTTGCGTCGGCGGTCAGCGCAGCGGACACCTGACCGAGGACCCGCTCGTCGATGCGCGCGACGACCGCCCGGTAGAGACCCGCCTTGTCACGAAAGTGCCGGTAGACCACGGTCTTGCTCGTCCCCGCCTCGGCGGCGATGTCGTCCATGCCGACGGTCGCCCCGTGCAGCCGGATGGCCCGGATCGTCGCGTCGACCAGGGCCGTGCGCCGGTCGTGGCGGTGCTGCTCCCAGCGACGGTCGCGGCCGTCCGCAGCTGTGACCCGTCCTGGCGCCGCGGCAGTGCGGGTGTGGTCCATCTCCCGAAAGTAACAGGTACTGGCCGTATCGACTACGCAAGGTTTCGGATACCTTTGGCAGGCAGCCGACCCGGCCCTCGACCTCGTGACCAGGAGCGATTCCCCATGGCACCGCCGTCCACCCCCCGTTCCCCGCGCCGCGTCGCCGTCCTCGGCGGCAACCGCATCCCGTTCGCCCGGGCCCACGGTGCCTACGCCCGCGTGTCCAACCAGGACATGCTCACCGCGGCGGTCGACGGGCTCGTGGCCCGCTACGGGCTGGCGGGGGAGCGCCTCGGGGAGGTCGTCGCCGGCGCAGTCCTCAAGCACAGCCGCGACTTCAACCTCACCCGGGAGACGGTGCTCGGCACCGCGCTGTCGGCGACGACCCCGGCCTACGACGTCCAGCAGGCCTGCGGGACCGGCCTCGAGGCGGCCGTCCTCGTCGCGAACAAGATCGCACTCGGCCAGATCGACGTGGGCATCGCCGGCGGGGTCGACTCCGCGAGCGACGCCCCGATCGCGGTGAGCGAGGGGCTGCGGCAGACGCTCCTCGCCGCCAACCGGGCCACGTCCCTCGGTGAGCGCGCGAAGGCCCTGGCCGGCATGCGGCCCGGCCACTTCGTCCCGGCGATCCCGGAGAACGTCGAGCCGCGCACGGGGAGGTCGATGGGCGAGCACATGGCGGCCACGACCGAGCAGTGGGACATCTCCCGCGAGGCGCAGGACGAGATCGCCGCCGCGAGCCACCGCAACCTCGCCGCCGCCTACGATCGCGGCTTTCTCGACGACCTCGTCACGCCGTACCTGGGGGTCACCCGGGACACGAACCTCCGACCGGACTCGACCGTCGAGAAGCTCGCCGCCCTCCGACCGGTCTTCGGCAGCGGGGAGGGCGCGACGATGACGGCCGGCAACTCGACGCCGCTCACCGACGGGGCCTCGGCGGTCCTGCTCGCCAGCGAGGAGTGGGCCGACGAGCACCACCTCACGCCGCTCGCCTGGTTCGTCGACGCAGAGACCGCCGCCGTCGACTACGTGCACGGCGGAGAGGGCCTTCTCATGGCCCCGGCGTATGCCGTCCCGCGCCTCCTCGAGCGAAACGGTCTGACGCTCCAGGACTTCGACTACTACGAGATCCACGAGGCGTTCGCCGCGACGGTCCTCACGACCCTCGCGGCGTGGGAGAACGAGACCTTCTGCCGCGACCGGCTCGGCCTCGAGGCGCCGCTCGGCTCGATCGACCGGAGCCGCCTCAACGTCAACGGATCCTCGCTGGCGGCCGGCCACCCCTTCGCCGCGACGGGCGGCCGCATCCTCGCCGGTCTGGCCAAGCAGCTCGACGAGAACGGCGGCGGCCGGGGCCTGATCTCCATCTGCGCCGCCGGCGGCCAGGGCATCGTCGCGATCCTGGAGGCCTGAGCCATGACGACCTTCCTCGACACCCTCCTCGCCTCGTCCGCCGCGAGGAGGGCCGGGGTGCCGCAGGCGACGACCTTGCGTCGATACGCGCCGGGTGAACCCCTCCTCGGAGCACCTGCGCTCGTGGCCGGTGCGGGCCGCTTCGCCACCGCCCTGCGAGTCCGTCTGCAGGACAGCGGTGTCGAGTGCCTCGACAGGAGCGCCTCGGGTGACCACCCCTCGGAGACCACCGGGGAACGGCTGGGCGCAGTCGTCCTCGACCTGAGCGACGCCGTCGGACTCAGTGACCTCGAGCCGCTGCGGACCGTGCTCGCACCGGCCGTGAAGCGGCTCCGGAGCAACGCCCGGGTGGTCGTCATCGGCACGGACCCGCGGTCCCTGCCGTCCGTGACGGGCGCGACCACGCACCGGGCCCTCGAGGGCTTCACCCGATCGCTGGGCAAGGAGCTGCGAGCTGGGTCGACCGCCAACCTCGTCCTCGCCCAGGGCGACTCGCCGGACGGCGTCGGCGCCGCCGTCGAGTTCTTCCTCTCCGGCCGGTCCGCCTACGTCGACGGCCAGGTCGTGCGCGTCGACGACACCCCTGCGCCCGCGCCGGAGGGCGTGGACGCGGCCACGCCGCTCGCCGGCAGGGTGGCGGTGGTGACCGGGGCCGCCCGCGGGATCGGCGCCGAGATCGTGGACGTGCTCGGACGCGACGGCGCCACCGTCGTCTGTGTCGACATCCCCGCTGCAGGTGATGCCCTGGCCCGCGTCGCGAATGACGTGCACGGCACCGCCCTCCAGCTCGACGTGACGGCACCCGACGCGGGGGAGCGGATCGTCGCCCACGCCGTCGGACGGCACGGCTCGCTCGACATCGTCGTGCACAACGCCGGGATCACCCGCGACAAGCTCCTCGTCAACATGGACGCGGACCGCTGGAACTCCGTCCTCGACGTCAACCTCGGCTCGGTGCTGCGGATGAACGAGGCGGTCCTCGCCCAGGGCACGATGACCACCGGGGGACGCATCGTCTGCGTCTCGTCCATCGCCGGCATCGCCGGCAACCGCGGCCAGACGAACTACGGCACGAGCAAGGCCGGCGTGATCGGTCTCGTCGACGCCCTGTCCGCCGAGGTCGCCGGGCGCGGCGTCACCGTGAACGCCGTCGCGCCGGGCTTCATCGAGACCGAGATGACGGCCCGGGTCCCCTTTGCCACCCGCGAGGTCGGGCGCCGGATGAACTCCCTCCAGCAGGGCGGCCGCCCCCGCGACGTGGCCGAGACCATCGCCTGGTTGTGCCAGCCCGGGTCTGCGGCCGTGACCGGGCAGGTGCTGCGGGTCTGCGGCCAGAGCCTGCTCGGGGC
>JBBRGO010000177.1:0-7095 GCA_038224055.1 Actinomycetales bacterium | reverse complement strand
GACCCACGACTCCACGTCGGAGGCCGTCGTCGAGCGCCTCGACGCCGAGCGGGTCCACCGGGCGCTCGACACCCTGACGGACGCCCAGCGCGGCGCGCTGGAGCTCGCCTACCTCGGGGGCTACACCCATACGGAAGTGGCAGCCATGCTCGGCCTGCCCCTGGGTACCGCCAAGACGCGGATCCGTGACGGACTCATACGACTGAGAGACACGTTGGGGGTGACCTCATGAGCGACGACATCCACGCCCTGTCGGGCCCATATGCAGTGAACGCGGTGGACGACGTCGAGCGGGCGCGGTTCGAGCGACACCTCGCCCAGTGCCCTGCCTGCCAGGCGGAGGTGGACAGCCTGGTCGCCACGGCCACCCTGCTGACGATGACGACGCAGCTGGCCCCGCCCGCCTCACTGCGGGCCAAGGTGCTGGCTGACATCAAGACCGTCCGACCGCTGGCTCCGCTCGTGGCGGCCGGTGGCGATGACGGCACCGCCGACACCGACCCCACCGCCGACACGGAGACCGGGACCAGTGGTGACGGCAGCCCGAAGGCCGAGCCGTCGACCCCCTTCCCCCTCGGCACCTCCGGGACGGGCGAGGGGAACGGCGCCCCCGACGACCTCACGGCACGGCCGCAGGGTGACTCCAGCAACGAGCCGGTGCAGCTGCACTCGCGTCGGCGGCCTCGGTGGAACGGTCTCGTGGCCGCGGCGGCTGCGGCCGTCCTCGCCATCGGGGGCTTCACGGCCTGGAGGGCCATCGACCAGCCTCAGACGGTCGCCGACCAGATCCTCGCCGCCGGTGACGCGACCCGCATCGAGGAGCCGGTCGCCGGCGGCGGCACCGCCACGGTCGTGCGCTCCGCCTCGCTGAAGAAGGCGGTCCTCGTCGCCTCCGACCTGCCGGCCACACCCGACGGCAGGGTCCGCCAGCTGTGGCTCAAGGGCGCGAACGGTCAGTTCGTCTCGGCCGGACTCATGCCCGGTGACGGCGACCAGGTCGTCGTGCTCGACGGGGACGCCAGCCAGGCCCTGGGCGCCGGCATCACGGTCGAGCCCGCCGGCGGCTCGACGAGGCCGACGACCGCGCCCGTCGCGCTGTTCGCCTTCGCCTGACCCCGGCCCCCTCGAGTGAGCCCCGCCCCCACCTCGTGGGACGGGGTTCACTCGATTCCGCTGTTGACACTACTCTTGCGGCGCCGCAGTTAATGCGGCTAGGGTGGGTCGCATGGGATCCGACTCTCTGCCGCCACCGAGCGCCTCGCCAACGGCCGCTGACCCAGCCACGGCGATCCGCGCCGCGATCGAGGCGGCCACCGCGGCCCTGGCCCGCGCCGACCCGAGCCGACCCACCGAGGCCCTGCCGCTCCTGCGCACCGCGCAGGAGCAGGTGACCACCGCCATCGACGAGACGATGGCAGCGGTCCTGCTCACCCAGGGCGGGACGCTCCGCACCGCGGGCGCGCTCGCCGGCCTCTCCGAGAACGCCGTCGGCCCGAGGCTCGCACGCACGCGCCTCCTCGCGGCATACGGCTCGGAGGCCGGGCGCGTGACTGCTGCCGGGGTCGAGCGGGCCCGCTACGACCTCGAGGAGGGCCGGCACCGCGAGGCGCCCGAGGCCGACACCCCGAGACCGCTGCGCTTCCGCGCCCGACGGAGCACCTGAGACGCGCCACCCACCACCCGCCACCCGCCACCATCTGACGCGACCGTCGCGCCGGGACCCGTCGAAGGGGGACAACGATGACCGACCCGAGCCTCACCCACGTCTACTTCCTGCTCGACCGCAGCGGCTCGATGGAGTCGATCCGTGACGACACGGAGGGCGGCTTCAACGCCTTCATCGCCGAGCAGCGCTCGCAGCCCGGACAGTGCCGGGTGACCTTGGCGCAGTTCGACGACGAGTACGAGGAGGTCTACCGCGACGTGCCGATCGCGGACGTGCCGCGCCTGTTGCTCCGGCCTCGGGGCATGACGGCGCTGCTCGACTCCATCGGTCGCCTCGTCTCCGAGGCGGGCGTCCGGCTCGCCGCGCTCTCCGAGGAGCAGCGCCCCGGCGTCGTCATCGTCGGGATCATGACGGACGGGCACGAGAACGCCTCCCGCGAGCTGACCCACGCCATGGTCAAAACGATGATCGACCGCCAGGGCAAGGACTACGGCTGGCAGTTCCTCTACCTGGGAGCCGACCAGGACGCGATCGAGGTCGGCGCGAGCATCGGCGTCAGCGCCGCCCACTCGATGACCTACAGCCGGGGCCGGGTCGACGCGATGATGAGCGCGACCTCCCGCAACATCGCCCGCACCCGTGCAGCGGTCGCCGCAGGCGCCTCGAGCCAGGACGCAGCGGCGCTGATGGCCTTCGACGACGACCAGCGGGCGTCGGCCGCCGACTAGCCGAGGGGGCGATCGTCGGGCGGTACGTTGACGACCATGGACGTAAGCCGCTGGGCGCGCTCCCCGAGGCCGGCTGCGGCGCGATGCTGAGCGAGGACGACGCCACCGCCGTGGCCGGCGCCTTCGACCTCGGCCCCGGTGCCCGGCTCGACGGGCCCACCGCACGCGGCCAGCTGGGTCAGGTCTGGCGCCTCACCACGGCGGCTGGACGGTTCGCCGTGAAGGAGTGGTTCGCCAGCGCCGACACCGCGTCCATCGAGGCTGACGCGGCGTTCGCCTCGCGGGCCGATGGGTTCGGAGTCCGGACACCACGGGTCGTCACCGCCGTGGCCGGGGGCGTCGTCTCCGAGGTCGGCGCCACCCCGGTGCGGGTGTGGCAGTGGGTCGACTTCGCCCCACGGACCCGCCGGCTCGACCCGGCGGCCGTCGGCGACCTCGTCGCGCGCCTGCACCGGTGCGCCCCCTCGAGCAGCGAGGAGGTCGGCGCGTGGTTCGCGGCGGGCTTCGGTGAGGAGTCCTGGCACGTCCTGCACGAGCAGGTGGTCGCGAACGGAGCGCCTTTCGCCGACGCCTTGGCCCGGCTGCTGCCCGACCTCGTTGCCGTCGAGTCCCTCATGGAGCCCCACGGGTCCCCGATCCTCAGCCACCGCGACCTGTGGGCCGACAACGTGCTGCCCGACGCGGCGGGCCGTCCGTGGGTCATCGACTTCGAGAACGTCGGTCCCGCCGACCCGTCGCACGAGCTCGCCATGGTGCTCTTCGAGTTCGGCGACGGCGACCCGCGAAGGGCCCGCGCGCTGCACGACGCCTACGTCACCGCTGGTGGACCGGGGCGGGTGACCCGCCGCGGTCACTTCACCATGCTCGTCGCGGAGCAGGCCCACATCGGCCAGCTCGCCTGCGCACGCTGGGTCGGCGCGGCCGGTGACGAGCCGCGCCGCGAGCTGCTCGCGGACTGGTTCGATGAGATCGTTCAGGACCCAGTCACGCTTGAGCGGGTCGACGCGATCCTCGCTGCGCTCCGCTGAGCACACTCACGGTCGGGATGAGGTCACGATCGCACCTCGCCGCACCCGGGAAGGTGTGATCGTGGCTCCGTGCTGAAACCGGCCCGGCGATCGTGACTCCGCGTGCGCTCAGGCGGTGGCCAGTCTCACGACATCACCGACGACGACGACGGCCGGCGCCTCGACCCCGCGCTCGTCGGCGAGGTCCGCGATCGTCGCGACGGTCCCGATGGTCGTGCGCTGGGTGGCGGAGAAACCCCGTTCGATGATCGCCACCGGGCACTCGGGGTCCCGCCCGTGGGCCACGAGCAGCTCGGTCGTGCGACGCAGCACGCTGACCCCCATGAGGAGCACGAGGGTGTGGTCGCCGCCCGTGGGCAGGACGGGGACGTCCTCGTGGCCGGTGACGACGGTGAAGCCCCGGGCGACCCCGCGATGGGTGACCGGTATGCCGGCGGCTGCCGGGACAGCGACCGCGCTCGTCACCCCCGGGACGACCTCGACGGGCACCCCGTGCGTCTCGCACGCCTGCCGCTCCTCGCCCCCGCGCCCGAGGACGTAGGGGTCGCCCCCCTTGAGCCGGACGACGCCGAGCCCTCGCTGCGCCTCCTCGACGAGGAGCGCGTTGATCCGGTCCTGCGGCACGGGGTGGTGGCCCGGTGTCTTGCCGACGTCGATGATCCGGACCGACTCGGGCAGCCGGTCGACGACCGACCGGGGCGCGAGCCGGTCGACGACGACGACGTCCGCCGAGGCGAGCAGCTCGTGCCCGCGTGCCGTGAGCAGCCCGTCGATCCCGGGTCCACCCCCGACGAGTGCGACCCAGCCCACGCCGTCGCGCCCGCGGGTGCGGCGCAGGTCGAGCAGACCGGAGCCGAGCGCCCGCACGACCCCGTCCCGGACGGTCACGGCCAGCCCGGGGTCGCCGGCGGCATACGTCGCCACGGTGACCCGGCCGTCGGGGGTCGTGACATCGGCGCGGGCGGGCACGCTCGCGGGGGTCCCGGCCGCGTCCGTCGCGTCGACGCACCAGGTGCGGGACGCCTCGGAGTCCGCCCGCACCCGCGCGTCGATCGGGGCGTCACCCGTCGCGGTGTGGACGAGCCAGGCGCCCTCGAGGTCGGTGGGGCCGGCGTAGTCCCGGGACGCCCACCCGATGCGACCGGCGTCGGCCAGGTCGCGCAGGTCCTCGCAGACCCAGGGCGACACGACCCGGACGACGGCCCCCTCGTCGAGGAAGGACCGCACCCGCCGAGCGGTCACCGGGCCGCCGCCGACCGCGACGACGAGCCGGCCGGTCAGGTCGACGACGAGGGGCAGTGCCGACCTCGGGGACGTCGGCCGGACGCGAGTGGCGGTGGTCATGTGTGGAGTCCGCACTCGGTCTTGGCGAAGCCGGCCCATCGGCCGGCTCGGGGGTCCTCGCCGGGCGCGACCCGGCGCGTGCACGGCTCACAGCCGATCGACGGGTAACCATCGGAGAGAAGAGAGTTGACCTCGACGCGGTGCACGGCGGCATACGTCATCACGTCGTCCAAGGTCCACGCTGCGAGCGGGTTGATCTTGACGAGACCGTTCTTGGCGTCCCACGCCACGAGCGGGGTGTCGGCGCGGGTCGGACCCTCGTCGCGGCGCACGCCGCTCACCCACGCCTCGTAGACGGGAAGGGTGCGCGCGAGCGGCTCGACCTTGCGGATCCGGCAGCAGAGCGCGGGGTCTCGATCGTGAAGGTGGGCCCCGTACTGCTCGTCCTGCTCCGCGACGGTGAGAGCGGGCCGGACGTCGACGACGGTGACCGGCAGGTCCTGCGCCACGATCTCGCGGGTCACGAGCGTGTCGGAGAAGTGGTAGCCCGTGTCGAGGAAGAGCACGTCGACGCCGGGCGCGAACCGGGACACGACGTGGGGCAGGACGGCGTCCGTCATCGAGCAGGCCACTGCGAGGGTGCCGTCGAAGTGGCGGGCCGCCCACGCGGACACTTCCTGCGCCGTGGGTTGGCGTGCCGGGCCGGCCCCGAGGGTGGCGTCGAAGTCGTCGACGAGCGCCTTGAGCTCGGCCTCGCTGCGGCGTCGACGCGGCACCGTCGGGATGGCCAGCGGGACGGCGCTCACTGGAGTGCCCCTTCGTCGGCCCGGCGGGTCCAGGACGAGAAGGTCTCGCCGGACTCGCGCTGGGACAGGAACGTCCGGACGACGCGCTCGACGTAGTCGGGCAGGTCGTCGGCGGTGACCTTGAGGCCGCGGACGGTGCGGCCGAGACCGGCCTCGTCGCGGTCCTCGGAGGCGAGGCCGCCGCCGAGGTGCACCTGGAAGCCCGGCACCTGCTCGCCCTCGATCGTCACGAGCTGGCCCTTGAGACCGATGTCGGCGACCTGGATGCGGGCACAGGAGTTCGGGCACCCGTTGACGTTGAGGCTGATCGGGGTGTCGAGCTGCGGAGTGACGTCGGCGAGCCGCTGCTCGAGGGCGGCGACCGTCGTGGCCGCGGTCGCCTTGGTCTCGACGATCGCCAGCTTGCAGAACTCGATGCCGGTGCAGGCCATCGTGTGCCGTCGGAAGGGACTCGGGCGCGTCGTCAGCCCGAGCGGCTCGAGGTCGCTGACGACGCCGTCCACCCGGTCCGCGGGTACGTCGAGCAGGACGAGCTTCTGGTGGGGGGTGAGGCGCAGCCGGTCGGACCCGATCGACTCCATGATCGCCGCGAGGCCGGCGAGGACGTCGCCGCTGATCCGTCCGACCGTCGGGGCGGCGCCGATGTAGCGGTTGCCGTCCTTCTGCACGTGCACGCCGACGTGGTCACCCGGGCCGCTCGCCGGGGCCGGCGCGGGTCCGTCCGGCAGCGCGCGCCCGAGGTACTCGTCCTCGAGCACCTGGCGGAACCGCTCCGGACCCCACTCGGCGAGGAGGAACTTCAGTCGCGCCTTGTTGCGCAGCCTCCGGTAGCCGTAGTCGCGGAAGACTCGGATGACACCGTGCCAGACCTCCGCCGCCTCCTCCGGCCGGACGAAGACCCCGACCCGCTCGGCGAGCCGCGGTGCGGTCGACAGCCCGCCGCCGACCCAGAGGTCGTAGCCCACCCCCAGCTCGGGGTGCACGACGCCGACGAGCGAGATGTCGTTGATCTCGTGCACGACGTCGAGGCTCGGGTGCCCCGTGATGGCCGACTTGAACTTCCGCGGCAGGTTGGCGAGATCGGGATCGCCGACGAAGCGCGCGAGGATCTCGTCGATGACCGGGGTCGGGTCGATGATCTCGTCCCGGGCCACTCCGGCGAGCGGGCTGCCGAGGATGACGCGCGGGGTGTCGCCGCACGCCTCCGTCGTCTGGAGGCCGACGGCCTCGAGGCGTCGCCAGATCTCGGGGACGTCCTCGACGCGGATCCAGTGGAACTGGATGTTCTGCCGGTCGCTGATGTCGGCGGTGCCGCGGGCGAACTCCATGCTGATCTGCGCCAGGGTGCGGAGCTGGCGCAGGTCGAGGGCTCCCCCGTCGAGCCGGACCCGCAGCATGAAGAACTCGTCCGAGAGCTGCGTGTCATCGAGCTGGGCGGTCCGGCCCCCGTCGATGCCGGGCCGGCGCTGCGTGTAGAGGCCCCACCACCGGAAGCGGCCCGAGAGGTCCTCGGGTGGGATCGAGGCGAAACCCTCGACGGCATACACCTGCTCGATCCGCTCACGGACGTTGAGGCCGCCGTC
>JBBRGO010000176.1:0-7170 GCA_038224055.1 Actinomycetales bacterium | reverse complement strand
GGGTCGAGGTCGAAGGTCCAGCTGCGCTGGTCGTGGGTCGGCCCACAGATGCCCATCGAGAGTGCGTCCTCGAGCCCGAGCAGGCGCCGCACGATGATCGAGCGGTTCGCCCACGGGCAGGCGCGCGCGACGACGAGACGGTAGCGGCCGGGCTCGACGGCATACCCGTCGGCGCCGTCGGCGGTGATCCGGGTGGAGATGTAGCGCGCGTCGCGCGTGAAGCTCTCCTCGACGTACGAGGCCTGGTCGTTCATATCTCAACCATAACGGCCGGATGCCGCGCGTGCCGAGGCAGTGGGGCGTGAGCTCGCCCCGACCCGGTGTGTGGCTCCCGGGCGGGAGGGACAGAATGGCTCCATGGGCGGTCCGACGGAGCGGCGGTGGCGCGGTCATCACGACCTGCGACTGCTGACCCCGGCCAGGGCGACCGACCTCGTCGGATCGTGCGCGCCCTGCGTCTTCTGGCAGACCGTCCCGCACAACGGTCACCGTGCCACGCCGGACCCGAGCGCGCTCCTGCGCGACTGGGTCGAGACCGTCACCGCGGAGTGGGGACCGCCGGGACGGGTCGCCTACGTGGACGAGGCGCCGGTCGGCTACCTGCTGCTCGCGCCGGCGCGCCACGTCCCGCGACTCGCCGCGTTCCCGACCGCGCCGTCCGACCCCTCCACCCTGATGCTCGTCACCGCGTGCGCGGCCGATGACCGGGCCCCGTCCCTCGACCGGGGCGGTGCCGGGCTGCGCAAGATGCTCATCCGGGCGGCTGCGAAGGACGCCCTGCGCCGAGGCTCCCGCTCGATCGAGGTCATCGGCGCCCGCGCCACCGCGATCGACCGGCACTCCTGCGTCCTGCCCGTCGCGGAGCTCGAGAAGCTCGGCTTCCGGGTCGAGCGAGACCACCCCGTCTACCCCCGGCTCCGTCTCGACCTGCACACGCTCGTGACGGTCCGGGACGAGGTCGCGGCCCAGCTCGTGCGGGCGATCGGCCGGATCCCCGGGCTGCGACCCGTCCCCGAGACCCGCCCGGACGGCGCCACCCGGGTGCGGAGCACCGGTGCCCCTCGCCCCTGAGGGGTCCGATCGGTGGCCCCGGCACGGGCGCTCGCCAGCAGTCCGGTGACTCGGGTGACTCGGGTGACTCGGGTGACTCAGGTGACTCAGGACCTGCTGCTCGCACCCACCTGGTGGCGGCGCATCAGCTCGAGGTGCCGGCGCAGGTCATCGAGGCGGAGCACCCCCGTGCGCGCCGTGTCCGACTCGCCGAGATACATCCGCTGGAGGGCGACGACGACGCCCTCGGCGATCTGACCGAGGGTCTGGTCGTGGCTCAGCGTCGCCGCGTCGTCCGGGTGACTGAGGTAGCCGAAGTCGAAGCGGACCGCGGGCATCTGGGTGCGTCGCAGCATCGGCCAGGTCCGGGCGTGGGTGCGGCAGTCGGTCAGGCCGGTCCGGGCCACGACCTCGCGCAAGAGCAGGTCGGCGAAGTTCTCACCGGTGGTCGACCAGCCGGCGTGGTCGGTGTGGCCGTAGAAGAAGGTCGCCGCTCCGTGGGCCGCCCCGGTGCTCGAGTGGTCGGCGTGCAGCGACAGGACGAGGTCGGCGCCACACGCGTTCGCGAAGGCGGCGCGCTCCTCCTCCGTGCCGCCCTCGGTGCCCTCGGTCCGGGTGAAGACGACACTGACCCCGTGGGCCGACAGCCGCCCCTCGATGTGGCGGGCCAGGGCCAGCGCGACCTCCGCCTCCACGAGCCCGTGCAGGCCCAGCGCGCCGGGGTCGGCGCCGCCGTGGCCCGGGTCGAGCACGATGGTGCGTCCGCTCAGACTGAAGCCCCCGCGCCGGATCTGCTCGCGCTCGCGGAGCGCGTTGGCGGAGCCACCGCCCACCGAGCGGCGGAGCCCCGCGAACGCGCGCATCGTCTCGGGTCCGACGGTGCCGTCGGGGGCGAGGCCGACCGCGGTCTGGAAGCCCCGCACCGCGGCGTCGGTGCCCGGCCCGTGGATGCCGTCGACCTTGCCCGGACCGAAGCCGAGCTCGGCCAGCCGGCTCTGGAGGCTGACGACGTCATCGCCCTCGACGAAGTACTCGGGCACGTAGCGCAGCACGCGGTCGCCGAGCGCCCAGCGGGCCCCGTCCAGGACGGCATACGTCGAACGTCCGACCACGCCGTCGACGATGAGCCCACGGCGCTGCTGGAAGATCTTGACGGCCTCCTCGACCGCGCCGTCGAAGTTGAGGTCCCCTGCGGGAGGTCCGCCCGGCAGCACACCAGCGAGCCTGAGGCGCTCGCGGACCGCGGTGACGGCCGGGCCGCTGTCACCACGGCGGAGCGCGACGACGGTCTGGGGAGTCATGTCGCTCCTTTCGCGGCCCGGGCCGGTCGGGGGTGTTCGAGATGGTTTGCGGTCGTCCGGGCAGGGTCTCACACCCGCGGAGCGGAAAGGGGCGGACGCGCCTGCGTCCACCCCTTCCGAGGATGCCTCATGGCCGCGGGGCCACGCATCCGTCGTCCGACCACCGGCCGTTCGTCAGCCGATGAACTCCTCGAGCTCACGCAGCAGCTTGGGCTTGGGGTGCGCACCGACGATCGACTTGACGACCTGGCCCTTGACGTAGACGTTGAGCGTCGGGATCGACACGACGCCGTAGCGGGCGGCCGTGTCCATGTTGGCATCGGTGTCGAGCTTGACGATCTCGATCTTGTCGCCGTGCTGTGCGGCGATCTCCTCGAGGATCGGGGCGACCTTGCGGCACGGGCCACACCACGTGGCCCAGAAGTCGACGAGCACGGGCTTGTCGCTCATGAGCACGTCGTCGGCGAAGGTGGCGTCGGTCGTTGCCTTGATGGCCATGGAATGTCCTTTTCGGTATGCCGCTGGGCAGCGGTCGCGGGGTGGGGGCGGGTCGCGGGAGGTCCGGTCCGAAGACTAGGCGCCGGCGGTGACGGGGTTGCTCGCGGAGAAAGCGCCCTCGGCAGGCTCCTCGACCGGGTCGCGCTCGTCGATGTCGCGGGCCTCGGCAGCCGCTTCCGGCGCTCCGGGGGTGTCCTCGAGCGCGGCGAGGAAGTGCTCGGCGTCGAGGGCGGCAGCACAGCCGGAGCCGGCCGCGGTGATCGCCTGCCGGTAGGTGTGGTCGACGAGGTCACCACAGGCGAAGACCCCGGGCAGGTTGGTGCGGGTCGACCGGCCGTCGACGAGGACGTAGCCGGCGTCGTCGAGCTGGACGTGCTCAGCGTCGACCGAGTCTGCGTCCGCGTCGCGGAGCAGCTCGTTGCGGGGGTCGTGGCCGATGGCGACGAACAGGCCGGTCACCGCGAGGTCACGGGTCTCGCCAGTGACGATGTCGCGCAGGACCACACCGGAGAGCTTCGCCTCCCCCTGGATCTCGGCGATCTCGGAGTTCCACGCGAAGTGGATCTTGTCGTTGGCGTGGGCGCGCTCGGCCATGATCTTGCTCGCGCGAAGCTCGGCGCGACGGTGGATGAGGGTGACGCTCCTGGCGAACTTCGTCAAGAAGGTGGCCTCCTCGATCGCCGAGTCACCGCCGCCCACGACGGCGATGTCCTGGTCGCGGAAGAAGAAGCCGTCGCACGTGGCACACCACGACACCCCGCGACCGGACAGCTCCTTCTCGCGGGGCAGGCCGAGCTCGCGGTAGGCCGAGCCCATCGAGAGGATGACTGCGTGGGCACGGTGGACGGTGCCGGCTCCGTCGGTGACGCTCTTGATCTCGCCGTCGAGGGACACGGCGGTGACGTCATCGGTGACCAGCTCTGCACCGAAGCGCTCGGCCTGGGCGCGCATGCTGTCCATCAGGTCGGGTCCCATGACGCCGTCGCGGAAGCCGGGGAAGTTCTCGACCTCGGTCGTGTTCATCAGGGCACCGCCGGCGGTGACGGCACCTTCGAAGACGAGGGGGGAGAGGTTGGCCCGGGCGGCGTACACGGCGGCCGTGTAGCCGGCCGGCCCGGATCCGATGATGATGACGTTGCGGACGTCGGACATGCGAAAGGCTCCTCGAGATGCTGGTGGGCGGCGGTTCGCCGCTGGCTGACCTCAGCCGCACTGGTCACAACCGATCCTAGGCGCTCCTTGTTCCCACCCACGGGAGCTCACGGCCGTGGCCGGCCTGCGCCCCCGTGCGCCCCCGTGCGCCCCCGAGACACGACCCACGGGAGCTCCGGCCGTGGCCGGCCTGCGCCCCCGTGGGGGCTTCGGGTCAGGGGACGGGCGTCGGCCCGGCGACGAGTGCCGACCGCCCGGTCGAGCACTCCCGACCGACGACGTAGGCCGTGGCGCGGCCGCGAAGGCTGGTCATGATGACGGCCGCCGGCTCACCCTCGTAGCTGGCGAGGTCGGCGTGGACGTCGGCGTCGGGCGGGACGCCGAGCTCGGCGAGGCAGGAGCGGAGACCGACCTCTGTCGCGATCGGCCCGAGGAGAGGTGCCTCGGCGGCGAGCACCGGGACGGGCGCATCCGGCTGGTTGACGAGCTCGCGGGCGAGGGTGGGCAGGGACGCAGCGTCGTAGGCCGTCCGGCTGAGCTGGATGTGCAGATCCGGGTCACTGCTGCCGAGGGTGTCGCTGGGGGTGCTCCGGGAGCCGTTGGTGGCCACGGTCGTGAAACCGGGGTTGCCCAGCGAGGCCGCGCCCAGCGGACGCTTCGTCAGGTGCAGGGCCGAGCCTCCCACGGCGACGAGGGCGGCCGCCGCGGCGACGGCGGCGAGCGCGAGGACCGGCCTCGGGCGCTGCCGTCGGGCGATGAGGGGTGCGAGCACGGCGGCGTCGCGCTCGGCGGCGGTCCCGGGAGGAGCGGTCGACCCGGTTTCCGGCAGCGGTCCTGACATCGGTCCCCACTGCGGCTCCGGAAGGGCCGAGAGCGGCCCGGGCTCGATCCGCAGCCGGGCCGCCTCCGCGAGTGCGGCGCCGACGCGCCCGGCGACCGGGGTCGGCATCGGTCCGGGGTCCGGCAGGGCGGCGAGCAAGCGGCGGACGGCCGCGTCGACATCGGGAGGCAGGTCGTCGGCGGGGACGGCGGCGGCGTCGCCCAGCTCGGGCGAGTGGGGGGCCGGGGTCGTGGGCTGGTCCACAGGGGTCCTTCGGGTGGTGCGCGTGGGTGGTGCGTGCGGTGCTGCCCCGATGGTGACCGGATGGTCACGCGTCGGAGGGGCGATCGGAGTGGCGGTGGAGCCGGTGTCTCGCGCCGGCCGGATGTGGCGCTGAGGGTCCGACGCCGGGGGGTGCGGCGTCGGTTCCCTCAGCCGCTTCGTTCACCGGGTCGCGGCGCGGGTGCTGGCGCCGGTGGGAGGCCACCCGGTGGTCGGTGGCCCGTCGTGAGTCCGAGGTGGGCGGCGATCGCCGCCCGTCCCCGCGAGCAGCGCGACTTGATCGTGCCCTCGGCGACCCCGAGGATCGAGGCCGCCTCGGCCACGGAGACCGAGTGCATGTCGACGAGCACGAGCGCGGCTCGCTGTCCCATGGGCAGGGTCGCGAGCGCCTGCTCGATGTCGAGGCGGACGTCGGCCGCTCCGTGGTGGTCGTGCCGGTCGGCGAGCTCGTGCTCGGGGAGCTCGTCCGTCGGCTTGCGACGGCGCAGTCGGTCGAGGCTGGCGTTGACGACGATACGGTGCAACCACGTCGTCACCGCGGCGTCGCCGCGATAGGACTCGGCGCGCCGGAAGGCGGCGATGAAGCCCTCCTGGACGGCATCGGCGGCCAGCTCGGGATCGCGGCAGGTGCGCACCGCGACCGCCCACATCCGGTCGTGGTGGCGCCGGAAGATCTCCCCGAACGCGTCGGCGTCGCCCTCGACGTGGAGCTGCATCAGCTCCCGGTCACTGCGTTCGGCGAGGGGGACACCCGCGCCTGCTGCCACGCTCAGCGCACCGTCACTTCGGACACCTGGGCGCGGAAGTGGTTCGCGGCTTCGGCCGGTGCCGCCTTGGTGACCCACACGATGACCTTCGTGCCGGGCTGGAGGGGACTGGTCGGCTTGAGCACGACGGTGCCGTTGGCGCCGGACTTCGCCCCGATCTTCTGCGCGCCGGCCAGGCTGTCCTTCGTCGCGAGGAAGACGGTCACGTCCTGCTCGGCCGGCAGGACGAGCTCGACCTCGGTGACCGCGGTGGGAGCGGCGAGGTCGACGACGAGACCGACGCCGTCCTTGTTGCCGTTGTAGGTGGGCGTGCCGTACCAGCGGGACTCCCAGGCCGTGGTGAGGTCGCCGTCGATGGCGAACTTGGCAGTGCCCTCGCCCTCGGTGTTGTCGTCCTGCGGGTCGAAGCTCGTGACGCCCGTGACCGAAGCCGGGGTGGCGGGCGGTGCCTGCGTCGTCGTGGGCGCGGCCTGGGTCGTCGTGGGCGCCGTGCCCGTCGTCGTCGACCGGGACGCGGTGACCGTGACGGTCCGACCGGCCGAGGGCCCGTCGGACTGCCCGATCTTGGCGACGTTCTGGATGCCGATGAAGAGCGCGACGATGACGAGTGCGCCGACGATGGCGAGCGCGATGCGCGACTGGGCTCGCGACGGGGAGTCCGGTGCCGCGGCGCGGAAGACGGGCACCGGCGGCTCGAGCTCTGACTCGGGGGCCTCCTCGAGGGCCTCGCTGAGGTGGAGCCCGTCGTCCCTCCCGTCGCCTCGCGCGAGCGCGTCGCCCTCCGCCGAGTCGTCATAGGCCGCATAGGTCCGATCGGCGTCGTCGGAGCCCTGGGAGCCTTCGGAGTCACGGGCGCCGCGGCGCTCGGCAGACCTGGCCGCGGCCCTGTCTGCGGCAGCCCGGGCGAAGGACCCGACCCGGTCACCCAGCGCCCCCGCGGCGCCCGCGGCCGCAGCCCCGGCAGCGGCGAGGGAGCCCGCGCGTCGACCGGCGCCCGACCCGTCCGCATCGGAGTCGTCGTCGTCCTCGCGGTCCGTCGAGCCGACACCGACGGGAGGCATGACCCGGGTGGGGGTGTCGTCGTCCCGGCCCGTGGGCAGGTCGATGCCGCTGGCGCCGTCGGTCTCCGGGGGCGCGGAGGGCCACGGTGAGATCTGGCTGGCGAGGTCGCCGGGCGAGGTCGGGCCCCGGTGGTCGTTGAGGGTCGTCCGGCAGATGAGGTCGAGGTCGTTGGGCACACCCACGGAGATCTCGGACGGAGCGGCGAAGCCACCGACGATGGTCGGTGCGGCCTCGAGTC
>JBBRGO010000175.1:0-7209 GCA_038224055.1 Actinomycetales bacterium | reverse complement strand
GGCGTCCTATCCTCGAGTCATGGACAGTGATGGTGACCTGCGGGTCGGTAGCGTCGAGCGGCAACGGGCCCTCGACCTGCTGGCCGACCACTTCGAGGCCGGCCGGCTCGACTCCCACGACTACGAGGACCGGCGGGGCCGGGCCGGCGACGCAGTGACGCGACGAGAGCTCGACGACCTCTTCGTCGACCTGCCGGGAGCGGACCGGGTGGAGACGTCTCCCGCGCCGGTGCCCGCGCCCAGATCAGCCGTCGAGACGCCGGAGAAGAGAGACGGCAGCAGGCGCAAGGCGCTCGTGATGGGGCTCGCCCCCTTCGTGGCCCTCGCCGGGTTCTTCCTCACCGGCACCTGGCTGTGGTTCCTGCTCATCCCCGCCGCCGGCGTCGTGATGCGCTACCTCGACGACTGACCGCCCGACAGGGTCAGCGCAGCGCGTGGACGAGGTCGCGCGGTGCGACCGTGGGGCCGGTGTAGAACGGGACCTCCTCGCGGACGTGCCGCCGGGCCCGGGACGCGCGCAGGTCGCGCATCAGGTCGACGATGCGGTGCAGCTCGTCCGCCTCGAAGGCGAGCAACCACTCGTAGTCCCCGAGCGCGAACGAGGCGATCGTGTTGGCCCGGACGTCCGGGTAGTCGCGGGCCATCTGCCCGTGCTCGCGGAGCATGTCGCGACGCTCGCCGTCCTCGAGGAGGTACCACTCGTAGGAGCGGACGAAGGGGTAGACACAGACGTAGCGGCGGGCCTCCTCGTCGGCCATGAAGGCCGGGATGTGGCTCTTGTTGAACTCCGCGGGCCGGTGCAGCGCCGCCTGGCTCCAGACCGGCTCGAGGTGCGCGCCGAGCGTCGTGCGCAGGAGGCCGTGGTAGGCCGACTGAAGGTCCTCGATCCGCTCCGCGTGCCACCAGACCATGAGGTCGGCGTCACCGCGCAGCCCGGCGACGTCGTAGAGACCGCGGACGATGACGTCGCCCTGCTGCACCTTGGTGAGGAAGGACTCGAGCTCATCGGCCACGGCGTCGCGGTCGCCCTCCACCGATGAGGCGACGCGGAAGACCGACCACATCGAGTAGCGGATCGTCTCGTTGATCTCACGCATCCGGGCCGGCGTCACCTTGTCGCTCATGGCCTCATCCTCCCAAGCGCTACCGAGCCGCGCGCAGGCGGGTCACCAGCGCGCGCCCGGCCGCCCGTCCCGATCCGATGCAGGCCGGCACGCCGACGCCGTCGTAGGCGGCGCCCGCGACCACGAGGGTCGGCGGCAGGCCGGCGCGGACCGCCTCGACCCGGGCCCGGTGCCCCACGGCATACTGCGGCAACCCCCCGCCCCAGCGCTGGACGTGCTGGCCGACGACCTCGGGGAGGGACCCGAGGACGGACTCGAGGTCGCGCAGCGCGAGCCCGACGAGCTCGTCGTCGGAGCGCTGGAGGCTCGCCTCCTCACGGTGCCGACCGACGGAGGCCCGCAGGAAGGTCAGGTCGGGGTGCGCTTCACGCAACCAGGCCCACTTGCTGCTGCTGAAGGTCGACGCCTTGATGGACAGGCTCTCGGTCGGCGGGACGAGGAAGCCGCTGCTGCCCTCGAGCACCTCGGGTCGGCCCGCCACGGCGAGGCTGACGATGGCCATCGAGGCGTACGCGATGCCGGCGAGCAGCCGGGCGGCCTCCGGGGCGGTCGCGGCGAGCAGCCGGGCGCCCGGCGCCCCGGGAGTTGCGAGGACGACCGCGTCGAAGGCTTCCTCGCGCTCGTCGGTCGTGGGTCCGGACACGAGGGACCAGGCCGAACGGCTCGTGCCCCCGGAGCGCAGCCAGCGAACCGTCTCCCCCAGCCGCAGGTCGACCCCGAGCGTGAGCAGCTCGGCCGCGAGGAGGGTCGGCAGGACCCCGAGGCCACCTCGCAGCGTGGCGAAGACCGGGCGCGGGCCGGTCCCCGCGGACCCGGAGGACGCCGCCGCGGCCACCTCGCGGGCGACCTCGGAGACCGAGCGTCCCTCGACGGCAGCGCGGTGCAGGACCGGCACCGACATCTCGAGCGAGAGCTCACGCGATTGGCCGGCGTAGACCCCGGCGAGCAGCGGCTCGACGAGGCGGTCGGTCACGGCGGGACCGAGGCGCTCCGCGATGAAGGCCCCGACGGCCACGTCACCGGCCAGTGGCGCGCCGACGTGTTCCTGTACGAGGCGCTCGACCTCCTCGTCGGACAGGAGCCCCCGCACCGACTCGGGGTCGGACGGGACGCCCATGACGGTGCCGCTCGGCATCGGCCAGCGGCGACCGCGACTGAGGATGGCGGCGCCGACCCCCGAAGGGTGGGTGACCCTGCTGCTCAGACCCAGCTCGTCGAAGAGCCCGATCGCCTCGGGGCGGCGGGCCAGCACGGACTCGGCGCCGACGTCGATCATGGCGCCGGCGACCTCGGCGCGGCGCAGCTTGCCCCCGACCTGACCCGAGCCCTCGAAGAGGGTGACGGACAGGTCCTCGGCCGACCGGGCGAGCTCCCAGGCGGCCGCGAGACCGGCCACCCCGCCCCCGACGACGGCCACGCGAACGCTCATCCCGCCACTCTCCCACCTCGGGGCTGCAACGTTCCCGGTGGCCCGGGTGTCTTCCAGTCACAGGCATCGTGACCGGTTCGCCCGGTCGCCCGGCACGAAGGACCAGCCATGAGCGCACCGACCCTGACCGGCCTCACCCCCACCGAGGCGTCCACCTCCCCAGGGGGGGCCCGCGGGCCCGGGGGGCCCGACCGTCCTGCCCGCACCGGACCGCCCCACGCCGTGCGCCACCTCTGGCGCGACCACCGCACCGCCCTCGTGGCCGTCCTCGCGGTCCTCGTGCTCGTGGCCCTGGCCGTGCCCATCGGGCTGTCGGCCCTCGGTGGCACCAGCTCGGCGACCTCGGCGGCCGCCTCGGGGGGCGCCGGTTTCGACGCCCCCGCCACCTCCCGCGACGCCGGGGCCGCCAAGGGCGCGCTTGCCGCGGGCGGCGCGGGCGGCGCGGAGGCCGACCTCGCCGCACCCTTCGCGCCCGGGGCGGGTGCCACTGGGGTACGGATCGCCCGGAGCGCCTGGCTCGGCATCGAGGTCGCGGACCTGTCCCGCGCCAGCGCGTCGGCCCGTCTCGTCGCGACGTCGGCCGGTGGACAGGTGACCTCGGAGAACGTCGTCACCGCGACGGACCCGACCGGCTCGTACGGGGCCGGCGGGCTCGGGGGCGCCCCCTCCGCCCCCGACCTCGCCCCCGGTTCCGACGGCCCCGGTCTCCCCGGTGTCCCAGCGGTCGGGGTCGACGAGGCCAGGCTGACGCTGAGCGTCCCCGCCGGGAAGCTCGATGGTGTCGTCACCGAGCTGTCCCGCCTCGGTTCGGTGTCCTACCGGTCGTCCTCGAGCGAGGACGTCACCGACAGCTACGTCGACACCCGAGCTCGGATCGGTCCGATGCAGGACAGCATCACCTCGGTCCGCGCCCTGCTGGCGAAGGCGACCGACCTCCAGCAGGTCATCGTCCTGGAGAACGAGCTGACCCGGCGGCAGTCGGACCTCGACTCGCTCACCCAGCGGCTCGCCGAGCTCGACCGGCGCACGACGATGTCCGATGTCACGGCGACGCTCTGGACGAGCGCCACGGCGGCGGCTCCGCAGCAGGGCGGCGTCCTGGCGGCCCTCGTCCGGGCGTGGGACGGCTTCCTCGGCTCGGCCACCGTCATCCTCACCGGTCTCGCGGTGCTCCTGCCGTGGCTCGTCGTCGGCCTCGTCATCACCTGGCTGGTCTGGCGGCGGCGTGGCCGCCGCAGCCGGGCCGCAGCCGGTGCCACTGTGGCCACACCGCCGACTCCCTGACGACGGTCAGCGACCGAGCTTGCTCGTCAGCATCGATGAGAACTGGCGGATCTCCCGGACGTGGAGCAGGTGGGCGACCCCGAGGTAGACGACGACGAGGACGAGTCCGACGAAGCCGATCTCCACGATGTTGGCGAAGATCCGGCCGATCGTCGAGGTCGCGCGGTCCACGGCGCCCGAGGTGAACGGCTGCACGACCATCACGGTGCCCCAGCCGACCAGCCCGGCGACGGTGGCGGCGAGGCCGATGCGTGCCGCGGTGTCGAGGATCTTCGTCAGGCCCAGCCCCCCGATCCGCCGCCGCAGCAGGTAGAGGCCCACGCCGGAGCTCACGATGTTGCCGAGGGTCTGGCCGAAGGCCATGATCGCGATCGCCCAGACCGGGTCGAACGACAGTGTGGCGATGCCGGCGACCAGGCTGATCCCGGTGAGCAGCGCCTGCATGACGACGGTCGGCCGGCCGTCCTCGAGGGCGAAGAAGACGCGGTAGCAGAGCAGGTCGATCCCGAAGGGGACGATGCCGAGGATCATCACGATGAGCACGATCGCTGCGACGTCGAGCGAGCGACCGTCGACGCCGGGGTTGAGCAGCGCCACGGCCGGGCGTGCGAGCAGCATGACGCCGGCCATGATCGGCACGTTGGCGACGAGCGGCAGGACGAGTCCGGTGCGGAAGTCGTGCTTGAGCCGCTCGTGGTCGCCGTCGGCCGCCGCCTGGGAGAAGCGCGGGAAGAGCGCGGTGATGATCGAGACGGTGATGAAGGCGTGCGGGAGCATGAAGAGGCTGAAGGCGATGGCGTAGACCGCGGGCCCACGCACCGCGGAGCCCTTCGGTGCGCTCGCGACGGCCTGGTTGAGGGCGCCCTGGCTGATGAAGAATCCCGCCTGCGACACGGCCAGGCCGGCGAAGGCCCACACGGCGAGCCTGCTCACCCCGCCCAGGCCGACGCCGCGCAGGCCCCACCGCGGGCGGTAGCTGAAGCCGGTGCGCCGCAGCGCCGGGACGAGCGACAGCGCCTGCACGACGACCGAGAGGGTGGCCGACCCGGCAAAGAGCCACACCATCGGCCCGGTCCACTCCGAGGGTTCCCGCGGCAGCCGCTGACCGCGTGCGTCGACGGCGTCCGGCGAGGGGAAGACGACGATGAACAGGACGAGCCCGGCCACGGCGACGACGTTGGCCAGGAACGGGGCCCACGCGAAGGCGCCGAAGCGACCCCGGGCGTTGAGGATCTGGCCGAGTAGCGCGAAGAGCCCGTAGAAGAAGATCTGCGGCAGGCAGATGAGGGAGAAGGCGAGCGCGAGGGACTTGAAGTCGGGGGTCTGGTTGCTCGCGAGGAGCCAGACGAAACCACCGGCGCCGGCCATGACCGCGGCGGTGATCACGAGCATGGCGCTGAGGGCCACGGTGATCACGCGGTCGGTGAACTCCTGACCACCGTCCTCCAGCTTCATCGCGCGGGCCAGCGACGGGATGAGCACGGCGTTGAGGATGCCGCCCGCCGCGAGGACGTAGAGCACGTTGGGCAGGGTGTTGGCGAGCGAGAAGGCGTCTCCGGCGACCTTCGCGCCGATGATCCAGGTGATCAGTCCGTTGCGGACCGTCCCGAGGATGCGCGAGGCCACCGACCCGCCGAACATGGTCAGGCTCGAGCGAGCGATGGACGGCGCCGCCACGGTCGTCATGACCGGACGGAGCACTCGTGGACGAGGGCGGTGACGCGGGTCAGCACATCCGGGTCGACCGAGGGCAGGACCCCGTGGCCGAGGTTGAAGATGTGGCCCGGGGCCGCCCGGCCCTCCTCGACGATCCCGCGAACGGTCCGCTCGAGGACATCCCACGGCGCGAAGAGCAGCGCGGGGTCGAGGTTGCCCTGGACGGCATACCCCGGTCCGAGACGCTCGACGGCGTCGGTGAGGCTGACGCGGTAGTCGACGCCGACGACCTCGGCGCCCGCCGCGCCCATGAGGGCCAGCAGCTCACCCGTGCCGACGCCGAAGTGGATCCGGGGGACGTCGAGGTCCGCGACCGCGGCGAGCGCCGTGGCCGAGTGGGCCTGGACGAAGCGGACGTAGTCCGTGCGGGGCAGGGCACCGACCCACGAGTCGAAGAGCTGGACGACGCTCGCACCGGCCTCGGCCTGAACCCGGAGGAACGCTCCCGCAATCTGGGCGAGCCTGCCGCACAAGGCATCCCACAACTCGGGGTCGCCGTGCATGAGGGTCTTCGTCTTCTCGTGGTTCTTCGAGGGGCCGCCCTCGATGAGATACGAGGCGAGGGTGAAGGGGGCGCCGGCAAAGCCGATGAGGGGGGTCGGGCCGAGCTCGGCGACGAGCGCCCGGACCGCCTCGGTGATGTAGGGGACGTGGTCCGCCGTGAGCGGGACGAGGCGGTCGAGGTCGCGCCACCCCCGGATCGGCTCGGCAACGACCGGGCCGACGCCGGGGACGATGTCGAGGTCGACCCCGATGGCCTTGAGGGGGACGACGATGTCGCTGAAGAAGATCGCAGCGTCGACGCCGTGCCGACGCACGGGCTGAAGGGTGATCTCCGTGACGAGCTCGGGCCGCATGCACGACTCGAGCATCGGGATTCCGTCCCTGACGGCGCGGTACTCCGGCAGCGACCGGCCGGCCTGCCGCATGAACCACACCGGTACCCGGTCGTCCAACGGGGCCCGACGGCAGGCGGCCAAGAAGGCGGAGCCGCCGCCCCTGGGTGCGCCGGAGGCGGAGCCGCCGACCCTGGGTGTGCCGGAGGCGGAGCCGTCGTCCCTGGGTGCGTCGACGCTATCGGCTGTCGGGCCGAGCTCGGCTGACTGGGGAGGTGCCACCCGTGAATCTTTTCACAACCGCTACAATTCCGGCGCGTCGAGCGGGCCGGTTCAGAAGGGGAGCATAGGCTCACCTGGTGACAGCGAAGAGCGAGTCGCCGACGACGCCGGGCGCGTTCCGGCGCGCTCTGAGCGAGTTGACCTCCACTTCCTGGCGCCCTGAGCTCTGCGTGGAGGAGATGCCGGCACCGCAGCGGATCGCTCCCTTCTCTGCAGCCGTTACAGCCGACGTGCTGGTCGGTGGCGAGGAGGTAGGCAGCGGTCGGCTGGTCCTGCTGTACGACCCGGCGGGCAACCCGGCGTGGCAGGGCACGTTCCGGTGTGTCACCTTCGCCCGCGCCGATGTCGACCCGGAGATGGTCGCCGACCCGTTGCTCGCCCGGGTCGGCTGGTCCTGGCTGATCGACGCGCTCGAAGCACATAGCGCCGACTACTGCGCCCCAAGCGGCACCGTCACCTCGGTTGCCAGCGAGTCCTTCGGTGGCATGGCCGACGAGCCCATGAGGGCCGAGGTGGAGGTCCGGGCCTCCTGGACCCC
>JBBRGO010000174.1:0-7212 GCA_038224055.1 Actinomycetales bacterium | reverse complement strand
GGAGCACACTGCTCCCCCGGCCTGCACGTTGAAGGCCCGGTGCGGGCCCGGAGCGCCGCACCGCGCGCAGTCGTGGAAGCTCGGGGCCCAGCCGGCCACGGCGAGCGACCGCAGGAGGAAGGCGTCGAGGACGAGGCCGGGGTCGTGCGCCCCCTCGGCGAGGGATCGGAGCGCCCCGGCGAGGAGGAGGAACTGCTGGGTCTGCGGCTCGTGCTCCTCGGTCAGCTGGAGCGAGGTCTCGAGCATCACCGTGGCCGACGTCCACGCGGCGTAGTCACGCGAGATGACGTCCCCGTAGGGCGCGAGCATCTCGACCTGCGTGACGGTGTCGAGATTGCGCCCCTCGTAGCACTGCACGTCGATGACCATGCCGGGTTCGAGCCGCGAGCCGAAACGCGACTTCGTCCGCCGCACCCCTTTGGCCACCGCCCGCACCCGCCCGCGGGTCCGCGTCAGCAGGGTGATGATGCGGTCGGCCTCGCCCAGCTTGTGGGTGCGCAGGACGATCGCCTCGTCGCGGTAGAGCGGCATGGCCCCATTGTCCCCTGCCGCGGCGCCGCACCGGCACCGCACGCGCCGGTCCCTGGCGGATGCCATTAGAACGTCTGTTCGACGATGGGTTATCGTGATCGCATGGACCTCGCTCTCCAGGGCTCCCTGCTCGACCTCACCGACGCGATGACGTTGCGGCAGCTGGGCCCCGGCATCCGTCGGACCGGGCTCGGCCACGGCGCCTGGGTGGACGTCCGCCCGGGCTGGCTGGCGAGCGGGGACGAGCTCTTCGCCGGCCTGCTCCGCGACGTCCCGTGGCACGCCGAGCGGCGCCAGATGTATGACTCGGTCGTCTCGGTCCCTCGTCTGACGAAGTTCTACGCCGGGGGCGAGGCCCTGCCCCACCCCCTCCTCGCGGAGGCTCGCGACGCGCTCGGCGACCACTACCGCGCCGAGCTCGGCGAGCCCTTCGTCACGGCGGGCCTCTGCCTCTACCGCGACGGCAGCGACAGCGTCGCCTGGCACGGTGATCGGATCGGCCGCTCCCGGGACAGCGACACGATGGTCGCCATCCTCTCGCTCGGCTCCGCACGGACCCTGACGCTGCGCCCGCGCGACGGGGGGCGGGTGCCGGGTTCGACGACAAAGAGCTTGCGCTTCCCGCTCGCCCATGGTGACCTCGTCGTCATGGGCGGGTCCTGCCAACGCACGTGGGACCACGCCGTACCCAAGACCGCAGCGCCGGTCGGCCCGCGCATCTCCGTGCAGTTCCGGGTCGCCGGCGTGCGCTGACAGGAGTGAACCGTACGCCGCCCACCCCGGAGTCCGCCGCGACCGCCCTCCCCTTCGTCGACCACCTCGAACGGGAGTCCGCCCTCTTCCGACAGGCTCTCGCGGAGGCCCCGGCCGGGGCCCGGGTGCCCACCTGCCCCGACTGGGACGCCGACGACCTGCTCTGGCACCTCGCCGACGTGCAGTGGTTCTGGGGCGAGATCGCGCAGCGACGGCTCACCTCGGTCGGGGACGTGCGGGCCCTGGTCCGCGTCGACCGCCCGGCGCAGCGTGCGGGCCTGCTCGCACACTTCGACCGCTCGAGCGAGCGTCTGGTGCGGGTGCTGCGAGACATCCCTCCGGACACCGAGCTGTGGATGTGGGCCGACGACCACTCCGCGGCCTACATCGCCCGGCGCCAGGCCCACGAGGCGCTCGTCCACCGCCTCGACGCCGAGCTCACCGTCGGCGCCCGGCACGACGTCGACGCGGCGCTGGCGGCCGACGGCGTCGACGAGGCGCTCACGGTCATGCGCGGCCACGAGCCGGACCCCAGCGAGCCCGACCTGCTCGACGCGCCGGTCTGCGGTCCCGTCACCGTCTCGGCGGTCGACGTCATGCACACGTGGACCGTCACCCCGGTCCGCGTCACCGGGCGCGACTCCGACGGCGACGAGCACGACCTCGTGCGGTTCCGCCCCGGGACGCACGGGGAGGCGACGCAGGCCGTCGCCGAGATCAGTGGCTCGGCCGCCGACCTCGACGCCTGGCTGTGGAACCGGCCGACGACCGGGGCCGTCGAGCGCTCGGGCGACGCCGCGGCCCTCAGCGCGGTCGACGCCGTCGTCACCGGGGCGATCGACTGACTCTCCGCGGGCGCCGACGCGGCGTGCTGCGGTGCGCGGTGGCGGCCAGGGCCACGACGACGGGGACGAAGGTGAGCAGGTAGCGCGACCTGCCCTGGAAGAGCAGCGTGAACGCGGCGATGCCGAGGACCGTCACGGCGAGCAGGACGGTCTCACGCCGCGGCCGGGCCCGGAGCAACCCCACACCGGTGAGCAGCAGCACCGCGAGCCAGAGACCCTGCGTGACGTCGGCCCGCCACCGGTAGAGCGAGCCGTGGAAGCCCTGCACCGCGTTGACCGCCTCCATGACCGGCCCGTCGACCGTGATCCGCTCGGGCAGCGAGTCCGGGCCCTCGCCCCACGCCCAGAACATGCCGTCGCCCCAGTTCCAGACGACCTTGTCCGCGTAGAACCCGAGGGTCCCCCCCGGCCCCCGCTGCGCCCAGCGGTCCGCGACGTAGCGCCTCGCGTAGTCCTGCACCTCCGCGGCCGACCGGCCCTCGATCGCGTCGACCATCCCGCGGCGATACGTCCCGTAGTTGACGACGCCGCCCGCCGTCACCTGCTCGTCCATCCCGTTGGCGAACCACCACGTCACCGGCGGACTCGCACCGTCCCTGACCCGCGAGGAGTCCAACCCGGCCGCAACCGGCGCCGCCGCCGTGAGGCCGGCGGCCAGCCCGAGGAAGAGCCCCACGGCCGCGCCGGCGGTGAGCAGCCGCATCCACCGCCGCCGCGTCGCCAGCCGCGGCTCGAGGGCGGAGAGGAGCAGCACGAGCGCGACGGCGACGACAGAGACGACCGGGGTCGTCTTGACGACGTAGGCCACGGCGAGCGCGGCGATCCCCAGGGCGCCGAGGGCCACCCGCGCTGCGCCGCGCGCACGTCGCCGCGCGGAGCAGAGGAGTGCGAGCCCACCGACGAGGAACGGCATCGCGTAGAGGTCGGTGTAGGGCACGCTCACCCACGGGCTCACCCCGACGAGGGCCAGGGTGACGAGCTGGGCGCCCAGGGCCGGGCCGCGTCCCGCCACGGGGAGGACGAGGGCGTGGACGGCATACAGGGTGACCGCGACGCAGACGGCCCCGAGCCCGATGAGGAGCTCGTCGGGCAGCAGGCCGGCTGACGTCGCGACCCCGGCCCCCAGCCGGTCGATCGCGAGGAGCGGGATCGTGTTGGGGAAGAGCGAGAGGTAGTCGTAGTCCTGGGGTCGCAGGCCTGCTCCCGACTGGAGTCGCAGCGCGAGGTCGAGCACGACGCGCGCGTCCCAGCCGAAGCGGTAGCGCATCACGATCCCGAGCCAGCCCGTGAGGGCGCCGCCCGCTACCGCCACGACGACAGCCACGGCGCGCGGGGCCCGTCGCCCCGTGAAGACCAGCGGCAGCCGTCCCAGCAACGCGACCGCGACGACGGCCACGACCGTCGGGACCACGACGAACCAGTCGTAACCGATGTTGGCCCGACGCGGCGCGACGAGCGCCGCCACCGACACGAGCACGAGGGAGACCCCGGTCAGCCTGAGCAGGGCTCTGCCGACCGGGGTCTCCATGGGCGCTGACGCTATCTCAGGCGTCCCGGACCGCTCGGTTGACCGCGGAGACGACCGCCTTGAGCGAGGCGGTGACGATGGAGGGGTCGACGCCGACACCCCAGAGGACGCGCTCGCCCACCGCGCACTCGACGTAGGCCGCCGCGCGGGCGTCGCCACCGGCGGAGAGCGCGTGCTCGGCGTAGTCGAGGACCCGGACGTCCGGGGTGGCCTCGATCGTCGCGAGGCCGTCGATGAAGGCCGCGATCGGGCCGTTGCCGCGTCCGGTCACCGTCACGCCCTCGCCGTGGTCGCGGATGCTCGCCTCGATGGTGCTCACCCCGTCGACCGTCGAGTCGGTCACGACGTTGACGAGCTCGAAGCGGCCCCACTGGCGGCCCTCGGCGGGCAGGTACTCGTCCTGGAAGCGCGTCCACAGCTCGGCCGGGGAGACCTCGCCGCCGTCCTGGTCGACGCCACGCTGGACGACTCCGGAGAACTCGATCTGGAGGCGCCGCGGCAGGTCCATCTGGTGCTCGGACTTCATGATGTAGGCGACGCCGCCCTTGCCGGACTGGCTGTTGACGCGCACGACGGCTTCGTAGGAGCGGCCGAGGTCGTGCGGGTCCACGGGCAGGTAGGGCACGCCCCAGTAGAGGTCGTCGAGCTCGGTGCCCTTCTCCCGCGCCTCGTCGGACATCGCCTCGAAGCCCTTCTTGATGGCGTCCTGGTGCGACCCGCTGAAGGCCGTGAAGACGAGGTCCCCGCCGTAGGGGTGCCGCTCACCGACCGGCAGCTGTGTGCAGTACTCGACCGTGCGGCGGACCTCGTCGATGTCACTGAAGTCGATCTGGGGGTCCACGCCCTGACCGAAGAGGTTCATCCCGAGCGTGACGAGGCAGACGTTGCCGGTCCGCTCGCCGTTGCCGAAGAGGCAGCCCTCGATGCGGTCGGCTCCGGCGAGGTAGCCGAGCTCGGCCGCGGCCACGCCGGTGCCGCGGTCGTTGTGCGGGTGGAGCGAGACGACGACGGACTCGCGACGGTCGAGGTGGCGGACCATCCACTCGATCGAGTCGGCGTAGACGTTGGGGGTGGCCATCTCGACCGTGGCGGGGAGGTTGATGATCATGCGGTGGTCGGGCGACGGGTCGATGACGTCGATGACGGCGTTGCAGATCCGCGCGGCGAAGTCGAGCTCGGTGCCGGTGTAGGACTCGGGCGAGTACTCGTAGTAGACGTCGGTGTCGGGGACCGTCTCCGCGAGCTTCTTGCACAGCCGCGCGCCCTGGACGGCGATGTCGATGATGCCGTCCTGGTCGAGACCGAAGACGACCCGGCGCTGGAGGACCGAGGTCGAGTTGTAGAAGTGCACGATCGCGGACCGACTGCCCCGGATTGCGTCGTAGGTGCGCTCGATGAGGTGGTCGCGGCACTGGGTCAGCACCTGGATCGTCACGTCGTCGGGGATGTGGCCGCCCTCGATGAGCTCGCGGCAGAAGTCGAAGTCGGTCTGGCTGGCCGAGGGGAAGCCGACCTCGATCTCCTTGTAGCCCATCTTCACGAGGAGCTGGAACATCCGCAGCTTGCGCTCGCCGTTCATCGGGTCGATGAGGGCCTGGTTGCCGTCACGCAGGTCGACGGCGCACCAGCGCGGGGCCTCGTCGATGCGCCGGGTCGGCCACGTGCGGTCGGGCAGCTCGAAGGGGATCTGCTCGTGGAAGGGCTGGTACTTGTGGAACGGCATGCCCGAGGTCTGCTGGGGGTGGATCATCGCTGTCTGCTCTCGTCTCTGGTCCGCTCGAGTGTCCGGCCGGACACGAGGAACTCCGCGACGAGGGGGGCCGGGGTCAGGCCTCGTCGCGGCAGAGAAGCAGGAGGCTCACCGCACGCACCACTTCACCGTATGCCGCTGGGCTGGCGGCGTCCACCACCCGGGCACCGTGCCCGGATCCTGAGACGCCGGTCTCGTCACCCGGCTCGTTCATCGGCTGTCGCTACCCGGCATCCGTGGCACCCGCGGGCGGGTCCTCGTCGGCGTCGGCGACCTGCTCCTCGGGGCGGGGCGGGACGTTCTGGTCGTCCTCGAGGACCTCGAGCTCGTGGTCCGGTATCTGCGTCATGGTGGCCTCCTCCGGTCAAGTTTAGGCCTGCAAGGTATGGGTTTCTGATAGATGTCGCGAAAGTGCTCCTCGAGTGTTTCGTCCTGTGTCACGATCCCGCCGTGTCCACACCGAGCACCCCCGATGCGCAGCCACCCCTGCCCTCACGCCTCGCCCCCACGCCGCCGGGGCCCGGCGCGGCCACCGACGAGCTGTCACCGCTCGAGCCTGCCGCCACCCCCTGCCGGCGCGCTCCCGATGGGAGCGTTCCCACCCCCGGCCTACCCCTTGGACCCCCGACGGGCGTCCGGCACCAACGGCCTGACGGTCGCCGCCCTCTGCCTGGGTCTCGCCTTCTTCGTCCCCCTGGCCTCGGTCGTCGCCGTCGTCCTGGGGGTCGTCGCCCTGAGCCAGCTGCGGACCGGTGGCCAGCGAGGCCGGCGTCATGACGCTCGCGGACAAGGCGTGCGGCGACGCGGTCGGGGCCGTCGTCAGTGACGCCCAGATCGACGAGCTCGACGTCACCTACCTCTACCCCGACACGGAGTTCGCCTGGCGCACCGACCAGCGGGCCATCTGCATGGTCCACGGACTGACCGACAAGGTCACCGGATCGGCGCTCCGGTGAGCTGCGGCCCGACGTCGGGGCCCCTGCGCCCCCAGAAGAAGCCGTGCCCCCGTCAGCAGCCGAAGCGCCGCCTGTGTGCCGGGAAGCGTCAACAGTCCTGGACCGCCCTCCGGTGCTGGACGAACTAGCCGGCAGGGGTGCACATGGTGTGCCTCACGCAATTACTTGACAATGTGGCAACTACTTTCTAGTTTAGTTCCATGGATGACGGAACCAGACAGCCCACGCGCCCAGCGGGGCCCTCCTCCCCCGTGACCGCCGAGGCGCAGGCCGCTCTCGAGCGGGCCCGCGCCTCAAGCATCGACTCCGGGACGGGACGTTCGGTCCACGGTCGCGCTGCGGTGGGGTTCGGCGTGCTCATCGGCGCCTTCTTCGCACTGACCCGCACCGAGGAGCCGTGGCTCGGCCAAGCGGTCCTCACCGCTGGCTATGTCCTCATAGCGCTCGCGATCGTGTCCTGGCAGACCCGATCGGCTCGCGTCGTGCCGCGTGGAGCCCGGAGGCTCGGCCGGGCCGGTCTCCTGACGACGATCGTCGTGATGGTGCCGACCTTGGGCGTGCTCAACAGCATCTACCGTGACGGCTCGCCGCCCCTGCTCGCCCTCGTCGCGAGCGGGATCGTCGTCGCGGCACCGTTGGTCGTGGCGGGCGCGCTGATCAGCCGGGAGCAGCGGTGACCTCGGTGTCGTCAGGTCACGCCCGCCACCGGCTGGACGAGGTCATCCACGCCCCCGTGCGCTTCAGTGTCGTGGCTGCCCTCGCCACGGTGGACGAGGCCGAGTTCGGCGTGGTCCGTGACTCGGTCGAAATCAGTGACTCGGTGCTGTCGAAGCAGGTGAGCACGCTCGA
>JBBRGO010000173.1:0-7304 GCA_038224055.1 Actinomycetales bacterium | reverse complement strand
GAAGGTCGAGGTCGACTCCTCCGACAAGGCCAACGACACCGTTCTCGAGGTCGCCAAGGCCGGCGACGTCGTCGACTTCGGCACCGAGATCGAGGTCAAGGTCGCGCGGACGCCGGTTCCCCAGCCGAGCACCTCGACGGTCACCGAGACGGTCACCCAGCCGCCGCCCCCGGCGACGACGACCGACACGGCCCCCACGACCCCCTGACCTCCGGCACTTCTGCGGTTCGGCACTCCGGCACTCCTGCGGTTCGATGTATCACCGCGTCCCAGAGGACGCGGTGATACATCGAACCAGGCGGCGGTGGGTGGGTCTGCGCGGGTCAGACGGCGGCGGAGACGAGCGGACTGAGGCCCTTCGAGCGGGCCACGGCACCGGCGTCCCCACAGATCCCGAGGAAGTTCGCAAGCATCCGGTGCCCACCCTCGGTCAGCACGCTCTCGGGGTGGAACTGCACACCGTGCAGGGGCAGCTCCCGGTGGCGCACGGCCATGATGATCCCGGAGTCGGTGCGGCCGGTGGCCACCAGCGCGGCCGGAAGCGTTGCCGGGTCGATCGTCAACGAGTGGTAGCGGGTCGCGGTGAACGGGGTCGGCAGGCCGGCGAGGACTCCCGTGCCGTCGTGCTGCACGAGCGACGTCTTGCCGTGGACGAGCTCGGGTGCCCGGCCGACCGAGGCGCCGAAGACGACCCCAAGCGCCTGGTGCCCCAGGCACACGCCGAACATCGGCATCCCGGTGCGGGCGCACTCGCGGATCATCTCCATCGAGACTCCCGCGGCCTCGGGCGTCCCCGGCCCGGGCGAGATGAGGACCCCGTCGTATGCCGCAGCCTCGGCCGGCGTCACCGCGTCGTTGCGCACGACGTCACAGTCGGCCCCGAGCTGTTCGAGGTAGCCGACGATCGTGTAGACGAAGCTGTCGTAGTTGTCGACGACGAGCAGCCGCGGCGCGTGGGCCGGGCTCCCCTCCGGGGTGGCGCTCACGGGGACTCCTCGAGGGGACGGGCGTGCTGGAGGTCGACGGGGCCCGAGTACGCCGGGAACTCGGCGGCCGGTTCCGTCGTCACGTCGTACCCGAGGCCCACGGCGTCGACGTACTGGCGGTAGATCGCGACCGACGGGTCGGCCTCGAGGGCGGACCGCATGGCAGCGGGGTCGCCGATGGCCTTGATCGTGTAGGGCGGGGCGTACACCCGACCCTGCAGGATGAGGGTGTTGCCGACGCACCGCACCGCGCTCGTGGAGATGACCCGCTGGTCCTGGACCATCATCGCCTCGGCTCCGGCCCCCCACAGCGCGTTGACGACGGCCTGGACGTCCTGCTGGTGCACGACGACGTCATCGGCCGTGAACCCGTCGGGCAGCGAGTCGGCCGACCGCTGCGCGTCGTTGAGCGAGACCGCCACGGCCGGTCCGGTCACCGCCGTTGTCGCGGCAGCCGCGGCGAGCTGGTCCGCGCGGCGGGTGAGGTCCCCCAGCCGCTGGTCCGTCGGGGCGTTGGCGGTCGTCAGGGTGTCGACCTCCTCCCGCAGCGCGTCGAGGCGCAGCGCCTTGGCGGCAACCTGCTCGTCCTTCGCGGTGATCAGGGTCGGCAGGTCGCGGTCGGAGCGCAGGTCGCGGCCCTCCGCTGCCTGGAAGCTCATCGCGAACATCAGTCCGGCCGCCGCGGTGACGACGGGGACGAGGACGCGCCACGACGGGCGGCGGGAAGACACGGCGGCGTCCTCCGGCGGCAGATCGCCGTCGCTCCTCATGTCCGGCTCGCTCTCAACTAGGCTGTGCACACCATTCTGACCCATGCCCTGACCCGAGGAGCCAGCAGTGCCCGAGTCCAAGGGCCGCGACCACCAGACCGCGGCATACGTTCCCCCCCAGAAGAGCAAGGCCACCGAGCCGAACCCGACGTGGTGGGCACCGACCTTCATCACCCTGCTCGTCGTGGGGCTGCTGTGGATCGTCGTCTACTACATCTCCGAGTACCAGTACCCCATCGGTGCGATCGGGGTCTGGAACCTCGGCATCGGCTTCGCCCTGCTCATGGGCGGGTTCGTCATGACCATGCGGTGGCGCTGAGCGTCACCCTCGCAATCTGGCGGACGCCCGTCGTCCACAGGGTGGTCCCCAGGCTGGGGAGAATGACACCGATGTAACTCGGTCCACAGGGTTGTCCACAGCAGTGGACAACCCTGCGGCGGGGGCCGTCCGGGCCTAGCGCAGGCCCAGGAGCGAGAGGTCGCGGATCCCCGCGGGCACCGTCTGGTACTTGACGACGACGATGACGACGAGGAGCACGAGCACCGCGCTGAAGGCGGCCCAGACGAGGTGTCGGACCCCCTGGCTGCGCAGGAGGACGATGACGAGTGCGCAGACGATGCCGGTGAGGAACCCACCGAGGTGCGCCTGCCACGAGATCGCCGGGTAGAGGAAGCCGATGACCGCGTTGATCGCGATCGTCGCGTACATCGCCGTCGACGAACGACCGAGGTGGCGGTTGAGCACGAGGAGCGCGCCGAAGAGGCCGAAGATCGCGCCCGATGCCCCGACGACGCCAGTGACCCAGGCACGGTCGTCCCCGGCGAGAAGACCCGCGATCGTCGGCGAGCCGGCGAGCAGGGTGACCATGACCTGGCCGCCGATCCCGCTGATCAGGTAGAGCGCCGCGAAGCGGGCCCGCCCGAGCATCGGCTCGAGGTACTGCCCGAGGCTCCACAGCGCGAACATGTTGAATGCGATGTGGAGGAGCATCTGCGGCGAGTGGAGGAACGCGGCCGTGACGAAGCGCCACGGCTCGACCCAGCCGAGGTAGGGGGCGAACGCAAAGCGATCCGTGACGCCCGGCACGGCCAGCTGCGCGATGTAGACGAGCGCGCAGATGCCCATGATCGTGTAGGTGACGACGGGTCGGCCGTCGGTGACCCGACCGCCGAAGATCGTCCGGGCCTGCGGCATCGTGCGCGCCGCCTCCCGCACGCAGTCGACGCACTGGATGCCGACGGCGGCCGGCCGCTGGCAGTCCGGGCAGGCCGGCCGGCCGCACCGCTGGCACGTGACGTAGGCCTCGCGGTCGGGGTGCCTCGGGCAGACCGAGGGGGCACGAGCCGGCGGGCCCGCCGCCGAGGTCATCGGCGGCTGGCCACCCGTGCCGTCAGCGGACATGCGACCCGTCAGTCCTCGACGGTGACCGAGGTGACGACGACGTCCTCCACGGGCTTGTCGTTCGCGCCCGTGGCCACGGCGCCGATCTTGTCGACGACCTCGCGGGAGGGGCCGTCGGCCACCTCACCGAAGATCGTGTGCTTGCCCTGCAGCCAGGTGGTGGGAGCGGTCGTGATGAAGAACTGCGACCCGTTGGTCCCCTTGCCCATCCGCTTGCCGGAGTTGGCCATGGCGAGCATGTAGGGCTTGGTGAAGTCCTTGTCGGGGCTGATCTCGTCGTCGAACGCGTAGCCGGGCCCACCGAAGCCCTGACCGATCGGGCAGCCGCCCTGGATCATGAAGTTGGGGATGATCCGGTGGAAGATGAGGCCGTCGTAGAACGGGGTCGGGTTGGTGCGCCCGGCATCGTCCTTGTACTCCTTCTCACCCTTGGCGAGGCCGGCGAAGTTCTCGACGGTCTTGGGCGCCTGGTGCGCGAAGAGCTCGACGACGATGTCGCCATGGTTGGTGTGCAGTGTCGCCTTCATGGCTCAATCCTCGCACGTATGCCGCCGTGCCCGGCCCCCCGGTCCGGGCCCTACGTCTCCGGCAGGACCGAGCCCCTGCCGACCGAGCCTGCCCCGATGACGCTGATCGTGCCGTTCGTCTCCAGGACCACCGCGCCGACCTGGGCGAGGTCGCCGAAGCCCGCGCTGCGCACGCACTGGTGCAGGGCGGGCAGGGCGATGCGTTGCGCGGCCATCGCCTCCGGCAACGGCTCGCCGTCCCGCAGGAGCAGGGTCGGCTCGGAGGTGATCGCCCGGCGCAGCCAGCCCACCCGCACGCTCAGCCACGCGACGACGAGCTGCAGCACCGCGAGGACGGCGAGCGCCAGGGCCCCCTCCGACAGGGCCACCGAGTCAGTGAGCACCACCGTGGCGAGCGTCGAGCCGAGGGCGACGGTGACGATGAAGTCGAACGCGTTGAGCTGGGCGAGGGTCCGTTTGCCGGTCAGCCGCAGGACGAGCACGAGCCAGGCGTAGGCGAGTGGGCCGATCACGACCAGGCGCAGCAGACCGGTGGGGCCGTCGTAGAACATGGGGGCTCCTCGTCTCGATGTGGCAGCCGGGTGCGGCACCGGTCCCATACCCGCCCATCCCGAGCCGGTGATCCGTCCCCGTTGCGCGGCCGGGACCGCAATGATGGGGGCAGATCCCCCGCACCGATCCCCGCCAGGGCACCAGGATCTGAGGCCGCCGACGGGCCCGACCGCGCACCGGTGCGTGACCCCGGTGCCAGACGTTGGCAGGATGGGTACAGAAGTACTGACCAGGAGGGCTATTCATGTTCCGCACCAAGCAGTCCCGGGCCGAGGCAGCAGCCGACGAGGTCCGCAGCACAGCAAACGATCTGGGGTCTTCGGCCAGTGACCGCGCCGAGGCCCTCCGCGGCCTCGCCGCGGATCAGGCGAAGTCGGCCAAGAGCGCCGCCAAGGATCGGGCCCAGGCAGCCAGGGACGCCGCCACGCCCGCCTTCCACGACGCCGCTGACGCCGGACGCGAGCGCATCCACGCCGCGCGGGACGCCGCGGGGCCCGTCATCTCCGACGCTGCGGGCGCCGCCCGCGAGCGTCTCGGGGAGGCGGCCGTGCTCGCGAGGGAGGCGGCGAGCGACAAGCTCGCCGAGGCCACCGAGCGCGCCAAGCCGAAGGTGGAGGCCGCGCACGAGAGCTTCAACGACAACGTGCTGCCCAAGCTCGCCGCAGCCGTCGCCGCCGCGGCCGCCGCCATCACGGCCGGAGCCGACCAGGCTCGTGAGGCCGCCGGGCCCCGCGTCGAGCACGCCCGGGAGACGGCCGCCCTCGCCGGCGACCGCTCGAAGGACGCCTACTCCGTCCTCAAGGGCGACGCCGTCGCCAAGCCGAATCGCGGTGGCGCCGCGAAGTGGCTGCTCGGTCTCGGCCTCGTGGCTGCGGCCGTCGCCGCCGTCGCGGCCTTCCGCAAGCAGCAGCAGGCGGACGACCCGTGGGCCACGCCGGTGAGCGATGCCGGCACCACCCCGGCCTCGCTCAAGGACAAGGCCGCTGGCCAGGTCGAGCACGCGAAGGAGGTCGTCACCGACGCCGCGAGCAAGGCCAAGGACGTCGCCGGCGACCTCGCCGCGAAGGGCCAGTCGGCCCTCGCTGACGCGAAGGACCGCTCGGGTGAGCTCGCTGACGAGGCCCCGGACGCCGTGTCGGAAGTCGTGGACGACGCGAAGGACGAGGCGCAGGATGCCGCCGACGAGGCCGACTCCGGGCAGGTGACGGCCGTGGACGGCTCGCTGAGCTCGGACGCCATCACGTCGGACGCCGTCGAGGACTCGACGGCGGAGGCCGGCGAGGCCAACCGCCGCGCGGGCTCGGGTGACGGGGACGCGCACAGCTGACGCGACTCGCTCTCGAGGAGGACCCCCGGCCACGGCCGGCGGGTCCTCCTCGGCGTGAGGTGCGGGCGCGACAAGCGGCGGACGACGTGGGCCCGGACGTGCAGAAGGGCTGGGCGCGGTTCGTGCGCGCCCAACCCTTCGCTATGCAAAGCATAGATCCCAGACCGGCCCCTGGCCAGTGTCTGGGTGAAATTTGTACGAGTGAGTTCCCCGCTGCGGCGTCGTCGCCGGCCCGTCTCCGATCATGGCACCGGCGGTGCCGGGTCGCCAGCGGACGAAGGTATCAATTGCATATGAATTGTCCAGTTCACCGGCTCGCCCGAGCGGGCTGCTCTCCACACCCGGCCGTCCTCGTCGCCACCGCCGTGAAAGGCTCCCGGGATGGTGACGATCCAGACGGTCGACCCGCACGACGAGGACGCCTTCGCGCAGTGGTATGCCGTGATGCGAGCATCCGCGACGCACGGCCGGACCGCCCCGACGGTGTGGACCGAACCGACCCTCGCCCACCGGTACCGCAACCCCACCCCGCAGCGGCAGCGCCTCGCGCTGGCCGCGATCGACGAGACGAGACCCCCGGGAGACCAGTTCGTCGGCGTGGCGTCGGTCGAGCTCCCGCTCGACGTCGACACCGAGACGGCCGAGGTCGACGTGGAGGTCCGGCCGAGCGAGCGACGTCAGGGCGTCGGGTCGGCGCTGTGGGACACGGTGCTGGAGCGCTGCCTGGCCGAGGGACGGACCGTCCTGCAGTCCGAGGTCAACGTCCCCGTCGGGGTGCGCGACCAGTCCAGCGCGGGGCTTCGCTTCGCCCGCGGGCGGAACTTCACGAGTGAGAACGTCGAGGACCACCTCGCGCTCTCGCTCGTCGACGGCTCGCCCGGTCCGGCGACGGCTCCGGCCGACGGGGCAGGGCACCGGTTCGTCTCGTGGGTCGACCGCGCTCCCGACGACCTCGTCGCTGCGTATGCCGCGATGCAGACGCTGATGAACGCGGACGTCCCGACGGGCGGCCTCGTCCGCACTCCGCGACCGGTCGACGTGGCGGACGTCCGGCGCAGGGAGGAGCGCCTCGGTGAGAACTTTCGCTCCCTCGTGACCCTGGCCCTCACGGCATTCGGCGAGCCCGCGGGTTACACGCTCGTCTTCGTGCCGCGAGGTGACGAGGACAACCTCCTGCAGGACGACACCTACGTCATGCGGTCCCAGCGCGGCCACCGCCTCGGGGAGCGGCTCAAGACCGCGAACCTCGCCCAGGTCCGGGAGGTCGCTCCCGGTTCACGGTGGCTGCACACCTGGACCGAGCAGGGCAACGTGGCCATGCAACGGACGAACCGGGCCTTCGGCTTCCGCAAGGTCGAGACGATGCACGAGGTGCAGCTCGTCCTGCCCTGACTCCCCTGACTGCCCGGCGCCGCGCACGCGGTCGGGTCAACCGGCGGCTCCGAGGCGCTGGCTGCTCTCGAGCAGCAGGGCGTGGACGAAACCCTGGGGGAGGTTGCCGCGCAGCTGCCGCTGTGAGACGTCGAACTCCTCGGCGAGCAGGTTGGCCGGTCCGGTCGCGGCGCGCTGCCGCTCGAACCACCGGTAGGCCGCGACCTCGTCCCCGGCCGCGAGCTGGGCCAGGCTCATCGCGAAGCCGCACATGAGGAAGGCGCCCTCGGCGCTGCCGAGCGGCCGGTCGTCCTTGCGGTAGCGGTAGAGGTAGCCGTCCTGGCTGAGGTCCGCCTCGATCGCCCGGAG
>JBBRGO010000172.1:0-7304 GCA_038224055.1 Actinomycetales bacterium | reverse complement strand
GCCATCCGGCGCCCCCCCCCCCCCCCCCCCCCCCAAACCCCCCCCCCCCCCCGCGGCGCCCCCCCCCCGGGGGGCCCGCCTCCGTCGTGGACCGACCTCCGGCGAATGACTCTCGTGGAATGACTCCCGTGGAATGACTCCCGTGGAATGACTCCCAGATCACACCCGGCGGAACCCGTCTGCAGGAGTGTCGGACCCGCGTCACTACTACACTGGGTAGTACCGACGATGGCCCAAGACCTGCTCATCGTCCAACCACTGGATCAAGACCCCCGGAGACGGGGTGAGTGGTGGGGCCGCCGCGTCGGTAACGGTCACCCCAACGGTGAGCACGGCGGCGTCCGCCCCCTTCAACGGGGCGGACGCTCTGTCATTCCGGCGTGAAGACGCAGAACTCGTTGCCGGCGGGGTCGGCCATCACGGTCCAGCCGATGCCATCCTCGCCCCGGTCGCGCAGCGTCACCGCGCCGGCCGCCAGGAGCGGTTCGAGGGCGTCGCTGGTGACGTCGAGGTGGACCCGGTTCTTGGTCGTCTTGGCCTCGGGCACGGGCTGGAAGACGATGCACTCGAAGGGGAGACCCTCGATCCCCTCGATGCTGCTCCACTGGTCCTCCCGCGCCGCGTCCCCGCCGAGGGCCGTGGCCCACCACTGCGCGAGGCGGTGCGCGGCCGCCACGTCGCCGGTGACGTCCCACACCAGCTCGTAGGGGCGCTCGGTCACCGGGGCGTCACGGACGAAGACGCAGAACTCCTGACCGTCCGGGTCCCTGAGCACGGTCCACCGGTGCTGCTCGTCGACGACGCTCGCGCCCGCTCGGACCACCGCGTCGACGCACTCGGCGCGGACGTCGAGGTGGATCCGGTTCTTGACGCTCGTGGGCTCCGGCACCTGGTTGACCCACGCCAGCACCGTCTCCTCGTCGAGCCGCAGACACGCGTCTCCGTCGTCGTGCGGGTGGGCCTCCCAGCCGAGCAGGCCACCCCAGAACGACGCGAGAGCGTGCGCGTCCGACGCGTCGATGCAGAGATCCTTGTAGCGAGCGATCGGCATGAGCCGACGCTAGCGGTGCCGGCCCCCTCGTGTCGCGGAGGTCGGCGGGGTTTGTCAGAGGTGGGCGGCATACTCGCACGCATGCAGCGGATCGACGGACGCCTCGTCCTCAGCCCCACCGACCTGACGAAGCACGTCGCCTGCCCGCACATCACGACGCTCGACCTCGAGGCGCTGGAGCAGCGCGTGCCGCGCGCCGCCGCGAGTGACGACGCACTCAACCTCGTCTTCGCCAAGGGGCTCGCCCACGAGCACCACTACCTCGAGGTGTTGCGCGCGGAGGGCCGCACGATCGAGGACATCGCCGCGCTCGGCCTGACCCGCGAGGAGGCGGAGCTGGCCACGCTCGACGCGATGCGTCGCGGCGTCGAGGTGATCTACCAGGCGACGTTCTACGACCGGTCATGGATCGGCCTGGCCGACTTCCTGCTGCGGACCGACCGCCCGAGCGAACTCGGCGCGTGGAGCTACGACATCGCCGACACCAAGCTCGCTCGCCGCCTCAAGGTGCCGGCCCTGCTCCAGATGGCGACGTATGCCGCTCGCCTCGAGACGCTTCAGGGTGTCGCGCCGCAGTGGCTCGTCGTCGTCACCGGGGACCGAGCCCAGCACCCGTGGCGGCTCGTCGACGTCGCGCCCTATGCCCGACGGCGCCGCGCGGAGCTCGAGGACGCGATCGACCACCCGCGCGAGACCGAGTCGGTGCGGGTCCAGCACTGCGGTCAGTGCCGGTGGAAGGAGCGCTGCGCTCAGGAGTGGGTCGACCGCGACGACCTCATCCAGGTGGCGGGGATGCGCACCGACCACCGGGCGGCGCTCATCGACGTCGGCATCCCGACCCTCACGGCGCTGGCGGGAGCGCCCGAGGAGGCACTCGCGGGCAGCCTGTCGCTCTTCGCCCGACGCCGGCTCCAGCCGCAGGCCCGGCTCCAGCTCGAGGAGCGCCAGACCGGGAGGGCCCAGTTCGAGCTGCTCGCCCCGGAGCCGGCCAGGGGTCTGCAGATGTTGCCGGAGCCAGACGACGGCGACGTCTACCTCGACTTCGAGGGGGACCCGTGGGCGCAGGACGGAGCGGGCCGGGAGTACCTCGCCGGCATCTGGACCCGGCAGGGCGACTTCGTCGAGTTCTGGGCGCACGACTTCGCCGAGGAGGGGCGCCTGACGACGGCCTTGCTCGACTGGCTCACCGAGCGCTGGGCCGCGCACCCGGACATGCACGTCTACCACTACGCCCCCTACGAGACGACCGCCCTCAAGCGGCTCGTCGGGCAGCACGCCACCCGCGAGGCCGAGCTCGACCAGCTGCTCCGCCACGAGGTCTTCGTCGATCTCTACGCCGTCGTCCGCCAGGGCATGCGCATCAGCAAGGGCTCCTACTCGATCAAGAAGCTCGAGGAGTTCTACTGGGGCCACACGCGATCCACGGAATCGGCCGGTGTCGCCGACGGACTCTCCTCCGTCGTCGAGTACGAGCGTTGGCTCTCCGGACGGGACGACGGCGCGGCCGACCAAGCGATCCTCGACGACATCCGCCGCTACAACGAGGAGGACGTCCGCTCGACCCTGGCCCTGCACGAGTGGCTCGAGGAGCGCCGCGCCGAGCTCGAGGCCGCAGGAGAGCAGCTTTCCCGGCCCGTGCCCGAGCCGGTCAAGGAGATCGGTGAAGCGGAGCGGGCCGAGATCGAGCTGGCCGAGCGCCTCGTCGAGCACGGCCACGAGCTGCTCGCCGGGCTCGTCGGCTGGCACCGCCGCGAGAAGCGCCCGGAGTGGTGGGACTTCTTCCGCTACAAGGAGCTCGAGACGGTCGAGCTCGTCGAGGACGGCACCGCCATCGGTGACCTCGGGTCGCCGGAGGAGGTCGGTCTCGTCAAGCTGTCGCGGATCTGGCGCTACCCGTTCCCACCGCAGGACTGCAAGGTCTCGATCGGGAAGTACGTCCCCGACGTCGACACCCACGCGCCGGCCGGAAAGGTCGTCGCCCTCGACGCCGCCGAGGGCTGGGTGGAGCTGTCGATGCGGAAGTCGGCCTCGCCGGCGCGACCCCGGGGGCTCGGCGGCCCCGGCCCGGTCATGGACCAGGTCCTGCGCGAGAGCATCGCCCGCACCGGTGAGCTGGTCCTGTCGGGCGGGAGCAACCTCGCCACCCGGCTCGTCGACCGCGTCGTGCCGTCGGCGACCGTGCTCGCGGCTCGCGACGGGGAGACGCCCAAGGACGTCGTCGTCCGGGTCGGGCGGGGCCTCTCCGGAGAGGTCCTCGCCGTGCAGGGTCCCCCGGGGACAGGCAAGACGTATGCCGGGTCGGCCCTCGTGCGAGCACTGCTCGACGCGGGCCTGCGGGTCGGGGTCACGGCCCAGTCCCACGCGGTCGTGCTCAACCTCCTCGACGAGGTGGCCCGTCCAGCGTGGCACAAGGACGGCAGCAAGGCCGACGAGGCTGACGGGGAGCCCGACCCGGACGCACTCGTCCGGCACACGACCGACAACGCCGAGATCGCTGCGGCGCTCGCCTCCGGGGCGGCCACCCTCGTCGGCGGCACGGCCTGGCTCTGGTCGCGAGACGACATGCTCGACGCCGTGGACGTGCTCGTCATCGACGAGGCTGGGCAGTTCTCCCTCGCCAACGCCGTCGCGGTGGCGCCTGCCGCCCGGTCGCTCGTGCTGCTGGGCGACCCGCAGCAGCTGAGGCAGCCGACCAAGGCCGTGCACCCCTACGGCTCGGGGGTGTCCGCGCTCGACCACCTGCGCACCCGGGTCGAGGACGGCCACGAGGTCGTCCACGACGTGATCCCCGACGACCGGGGAGTCTTCCTCGACGTGACCTACCGGATGCATCCCTCCCTCACCCGCTTCGTCTCCGAGCTCGCGTACGAGGGCCGGCTCGAGTCGGCCCCGGGCCGCGAGCTGCTCGCCGTCGCAGCTCCCGGGGCCCTCTCCGGAGACGGGTTGCGGTGGGTGCCGGTCGTGCACACCGTGGCCTCCGAGCAGTCGAGCCGCGAGGAGGCGGGGGTCGTGCGTACGCTCGTCGACGACCTGCTCGCGGGTGAGTGGACCGACGCCTCGGGTCTCACCCGGCCGTTCACCCTCGACGACGTCCTCGTCGTCGCCCCCTACAACGCGCACGTGGCGGAGCTCGTCAGGGCACTGCCGCCGGGCGCCCGGGTGGGGACGGTCGACACGTTCCAGGGCCGGCAGGGCGCCGTCGTCGTCTACACGATGGGCAGCACGAGCGCGGCCCTCGCTCCACGGGGGGTGAGCTTCCTCTACGACCTGCACCGGCTCAACGTCGCGGTCTCGCGGGCCAAGGCCCTCGCCGTCGTCGTGGGGAGCCCCCTGCTGCTCGACGCGGAGGTGCACACCCCCGAGGACCTGCGGGCGGTCAACGCCCTGTGCCGCTACGTCGACGAGGCCGCCACCGTCTGACGTACGGGCTCGACGGGCCGTGGCGCAGGGGTCAGGCGCCGTGGGCGGCGACGTCCCAGAGCCGTCCCTCACCGCGGATGTCGGGCAGGGCTCCGCGGATCGACCGCTCCGCCAGCTCGGGGACGACCCCGAGGTCGACGGCATACCGCAGCGCGACGGCGGGAGTCCGCTGCCCGCCGGTGCGGCAGTGCAGCAGGACCCTTTTGCCCTCGGCCCGGAACTGGCGCAAGGCGGAGGACGCGTCGTCGAGGATGAAGTCGAGGTGCGGGTTGCTCTCCTCCTCGTCGTCCTCGTTGATCCAGAACTCGATGTGGTCACGGGCCGTCATGCCCTCGGCGGGGATGTCCCGCAGCCCGAGCGCGCAGAGGGACACGACGGCCTGCACCTCGAGCTCGCGGACCCGACCCAGGTCGGTGATGGTCCCGAGGACGATGTCGGGGTCGATCGGGTGTGGCCGGCCCAGCGGCGGGATCGCCGGGTCGGCCATCGACTCGACGGTCGGCCACTCGCCGTGGACCCGGCCCCCGGCATACGTCGAGACGGCGAGCTCGACGAGATCGTGCGCGCGGTAGCCGGGCCACCCGTGGACCATCCGGCGCCACTGGGTGGGGACGGCCGACGCGCCGTAGCGGGCGCCGAGGAGCGAGCCGGCGATCGCGGCGACGGTGTCGGTGTCGTGACCGGCCCGGACGGCCGCCTGCAGGCCCCGTTGGAGGTGTACCGCCGAGGCGTCGCCGCGGTCGGTCGACGTGATCGCGGCCCAGGCGGCCTGGAGCGCGGTGACCGTGTAGCCGTTGTTCTCGAACTGGCTCGGGTCCGCCGCCGTCGCCTCCTCGATCCAGTCTCCCCAGCGGCGGCTGTTCTCGGCGCTGACGAGGTCGAGACCGGCTGCGAGGTCGAGACGGCCCTGCGTCACCGCGACCCGGATCGCCTCCGACCACAGCACGGAGGAGTCGGCTGCCAGGGGGTCCGCGTGGGTCAGGGCGGCCACGGCACGGGCCGCTCGAGCCGTGGCCTCGCGGTCGTGCACCGAGGCGATCCCGACGACGGAGGTGCGCATCAGCGCGCCGTTGCCGGCGGTGAGGCCGGTGCGCTCGTGCAGCGCCAGGCTCGCGGCGGCGAGCCGCTCGTGCGCGCGCCCCTCGAGGCGCGATGCCTCGGTGAGGATGGTGCGGGTCTGGGTGCCGACGTCCGTGGCCCCGCCGGCCAGCCAGTCGGTGAAGCCCTCAGCCACCTCGTCGAGCGCGCCGGGCGAGGCGAGGTCCCGCCCGTCGGCGCTGACGTGCGCGACGCAGAGCGTCATCTGGGTGTCGTCGCTCCACTCACCGGGTTCGTAGAGACCGAGCCCGCCGCCCTTCATCACGGCCTCGCCGACCGGGGGGCTGGCCATCTCGTAGGGAACCCCGAGCGCGTCCCCGCAGGCCTGGCCGAGGAGCATTCCGGCGGCACGGTCGAGGGACAGCGGTCGGGTCGGCACGGGACTCCTCGAGGTCGGCGGTCAGGGGTCGGCACCGTCGGAGGGCGCCGGTGCGTGACAGGAGAAACCTACGGCCACGGCGCCGCGGCAGCGCACCCCGCCGGGGACGACGGGGCCCGGTGACCGCCCGCGGCCAGGTCCCGCCGACCGAAGTACGCTTCTCGGGTGCTCCAACCCCTCACCGTGGCCGTCCTCGTCGCGAGCGGGGTGCTCGGCCTCCTCGGCCTGCACCACCTCGTCCGCAGGCGCCTCGTCGACGACCCGCTGCTCGTCTCCGGAGCGGTGATCGAGCTCGCGCTCATCGTCCAGCTCGGCGTCGGCCTGGCCCACGCGTCCGCGATCGCCGACGGTGCCGAGCGGGCAACCTTCATCGCCTACCTCTTCACCGTGCTCGTCGTCATCCCGGTCGCCGTGTTCATCGCCATCAAGGAGAAGACGCAGTGGGCGATGGCGGTCATCGTCGGTGGCGCCGTCGTCGTCGCGATCCTCGTCGCCCGCCTGCAGCAGATCTGGAGCCTCCGTGCCTGACCGGTCCACCGAGCGCGCCCACACCGGGCGGGGGGCGGGTCGGCTCCTCGTCGCCGTCTACGGCCTCCTCGCACTGGCAGCCACGGGACGCTCCATCCTGCAGATCAGCGAGTACTTCGACCGGGCCCCGACGTCGTACGTCCTCTCGGCGCTCGCGGCCGTCATCTACGTCGTCGTCACGGTGGGCCTGGCCCGTGGGGACCGGGGCTCGGTACGTGTGGCGCGCGTCGCGCTCATCATCGAGCTCGCGGGCGTGCTCGTCGTGGGCGTCATCTCGTATGCCGTCCCCGCCGCCTTCCCCGACAAGACCGTCTGGTCGCACTTCGGCTCCGGCTACGGCTACGTGCCGCTCATCCTGCCCGTGCTCGGCCTGTGGTGGATCCACCGCAACCGCGACCGCCAGGGTCTGGCTGCCCCCTCGGTCTGAGCGCCGCGAACTCCGCCCACGCCGGAGGTCGGTCCACGACGGAGGCGGCCCCCCGGGTGGGGGGCCGCCTCGGGTGGTGGGGGGTGGTGGGGGGTGGGTGGTCAGCGCAGGATGCCGTTGCCAGCCTTGGTGGACCACCACTTGCCGATGCCCCAGGTGTCGCCGGCGAGGGTGGTGGCGACGACGGCCAGGCCGAGGGCTTCGGTCCAGTGGGAGTCGAACAGGGGGTTGGTCATCCCTTCGGCTCCGAGGGGGAACTGGGCGAGGTACATCAGGGCCAGGAGCAGGCCGCCGGTCATCGCGGCGAGCTTGAGGCCGGCTCCGGCCAGGACGGCGACGCCGATGCCGAGCAGGCCGAGCATGAACAGCCAGTCGGCCCAGGGGCCGGAGATGCTCTGGAA
>JBBRGO010000171.1:0-7420 GCA_038224055.1 Actinomycetales bacterium | reverse complement strand
ACGCTCGCGCAGCTGGTGACCGGTGCCGGCCAGGACGCGGATCGATCCGTCGGAGAAGCGGATTCCCTTGAGCTGGTGGTTCACCGAGTCCGCCACGACGAGGTCGACCCCCAGCGAGGCCGCCACCTCGGGCGGGACCAGCGCCAGCCCCTGCGGCTCGTCGAACAGGCCCCGGCCGCCCCACCGGGCGCGCTCGGTCACGAGGTCGGACTCGAGGTGCACGACCTCGTGGTGGGCCGTGTCCGAGACGACGAAGGAGCCGTCCGGCACGGCGACGACCTTGCCAGGGAAGCGCAGCCGGGACTCCGGGGCCGGCGGGGCGACGTAGGGGTCGTCTCCGGGCTGGAGGGTTCCCGCCGCCGCGTGTTCCTCGACGAGCTCGGCGACGAGGGCCGCGAGTCCGGGGCCGTGTCCCTCCCCCGACATCGAGGCCACGACGTAGCCCTCGGGGTCGATGACGACGAGCGTCGGCCACGCTCGAGCGGTGAACGCTCGCCACGTCACCAGCTCGGGGTCGTCGAGCACCGGGTGGTGGACGGCATACCGCTCGACGGCGTCGGCCAGTGCGACGGGGTCGGCCTCGTGCTCGAACTTCGGCGAGTGGACCCCGACGATCGTCAGCACGTCGGGGAAGCGCTCCTCGACCGGCCGCAGCTCGTCGAGGACGTGGAGGCAGTTGACGCAACAGAAGGTCCAGAAGTCGAGGACGACGACGCGGCCGCGCAGGTCGGCGAGTCGGACATCGCGGCCGCCGGTGTTGAGCCAGCCCCGCCCGACGAGCTCGGGGGCGCGGACCCGCACCCGGGCGCGGGCGGCCGGGGCGACATCGCGCGTGCCGGTGGAGGACACCGTGGAGGTGTCAGCCGGGTGGCTCATGTCAGCCTCCGGTCGCCGAGGACGGGAAAGGTCTCGCGCCAGGCCGCCACCGCGGGCACGTCGATCTCGATGCTGAGCACCTCCTCCTCAGCGCCCGCGATGGCCAGAACCTTCCCCGTGGCGTCGACGACCTGCGAGTGACCGCCCATCTCGTGGCCCGCGTGCGTCCCTGCCGTGTTGCACTGGACGACGACGCACTGGTCCTCGACCGCCCGGGCCCGTCCGAGCAGGCTCCAGTGCTCGACCCGCGGCATCGGCCACGCGGCCGGGACGACGAGGACCTCGGCCCCCGCGTCGACGAGGCGGCGGTAGAGCTCCGGGAAGCGCAGGTCGTAGCAGGTCGAGAGCCCGACCCGGGCCGGGCGGGGCCCTGCCCGGACGGGGACGTCGAGCACGACGAGCTCGGACCCGGCGTCGAGCAGCCGAGGCTCTCCCGACCCGAAACCGAAGCGGTGGATCTTGCGGTAGGTCGCGACGCGCTCGCCGTCGGGTGAGAACACGAGGCTGGTGTTCCACAACCCGTGACCGCCCGGCTCGGTCGGCTCCCCCCGCTCGATGATCGAGCCTGCGTGCAGCGTCACCCCCGCGTCCCGCGCCGCGCCGGCGAGGGCGGTGGCGACCGGCCCGTCGACCGCCTCGGCTCGCTCGTCCCAGTGCCGGTAGTCGAAGCCCCCCGCCGGCCAGAGCTCGGGCAGGACGACGAGGTCGTGGCCGGCCTGCTCACGAACGAGGGCGATGACCCGGTCGGTGCGCTCGGTCACCGACTCCTCGTCGCCGTAGCCGAGCTGGATGACCGCGACCTTCATGAGCCAACTCTCACACGAGAGCACCACCGACGTCACCTCGACTGAGAGTCAGCGCGGGGTCCGCTCGTCACGGCTGGCCATCCGGGCGAGCCGCTCGTTGTAGGCATCGAGCTCGAGATCGCCCTCGCGGTCGACCCGACGGTCCCGCCGGACGGCATCGGCGCGGTCGGACCCGTACCACTGGACCGCGACGAGGAGCGCGAGGACGAGGCTGGGGAACTCCCCGATCGCCCAGGCGATCGACCCGCCGAGGCGCTGGTCGGCGAGCGGGTCGGGGACCCACGGCAGGTCGAGGTAGGTGAAGACGTCGGGGGCGAGCACCGTCGTCCCACTCATCATGGAGACCCCGAAGAAGGCGTGGAAGCCGATCGTCGCGAAGAGGACGATGAGCCGCAGTGCCGGGCTCCACCGCTTGGGCCCGGGGTCGATCCCGACGAGCACCCACGCGAAGAGGTAGCCGGCGAGGACGAAGTGGGCCGTCATGAGCAGGTGCCCGGTGTGGGTGCGCAGGGCGAGCTCGAACAGGCCGGTCCAGTAGAAGACGAGCAGGCTCATGAAGAAGAACGCCCCGGCGAAGATCGGGTTGCCGAGGACCTTGAGCAGCCGCGAGTGCACGAGCCCGAGGACGAGCTCCCGGGGCCCGAGGGTGCCGTCCTGGCGCGACCGGAGGGCACGCAGCGCGAGGGTCATGGGCGCGCCGAGGACGAGGAAGATCGGCACCACCATCGCCTCGACCATGTGCAGGGTCATGTGCCACGAGAAGGCGACTCGCCCATAGATGCCGAGCATCCCGTTGGTCGCCCAGATGAAGACGAGCCAGCCGACGACCCAGTTGACGGTGCGCAGGACCGGCCAGGCGTCCCCGCGCCGATGAAGGCGGATCACCCCGCCGAGGTAGAGGCCGATCGCGAGCAGCCCGGTGGCGAGGAAGAGCCACTCGAAGCGCCAGTCGGTCACCCACGACAGCGTGGTCGGGGCCGGCGGGGCCGGGAATCCGGTCACCGCGAGCGCCGGGCTGGGGTCGGGCGTCGTCTCGGGCACCGGGGGCTGGCTCCGGGCCAGCGCCGTGGCGACCCCGAAGGCAAGACCCATCACGAGGGTCTCGACGACCGCGAGCCGGACGAACGGGCGTCGGGTCGCGTCGGGGAGCGGCACCGGGCCACGGTCGGTCCGGGCGCCACGACCCACGGCGGCCGCGGCCTCGGCCCGCTGGATCTCGGCCACGGCGTGGGTGCGGTGCCACCAACCGGCGACGCCGAGCAGGACGAAGGCCACGACCTTGACGACGACGAGGAGCCCGTAGGCCGTGGTGAGGTCGGACCAGCCGCCGAGCCGGGTCGACGCGGCCATCACCCCGGACACCCCCAGCGTGACGTAGCACCACAGTGCGAGGGCCGAGTAGCGGCGGGCGACGACGCCGAGGGCGTCGCCGAGGGATCGGTGCAGCACGACGAGGGCGAGCAGTCCGCCCACCCAGACCGAGGCGCTGAGCAGGTGCGCGCCGAGGGCGTTGACCGCCGTCTCGTGGTCGGCTGACCCCCCGGCGTGACCGGCGAGCCCGAGCACGAGGACGCCGAAGAGCGCCACGGCGGCCAGCGTGACGGTGACCGAGCGGGTCCGGGCCAACGCCGCTCCTGAGGCCACGACGGCAGCGGCGAACGCGCTGATGAGGTCGATCCGGAGCACCTCGATGGCCCAGACCGAGTCGAGGAGGCTGGGGCCGAAGACGGGGCTGCTCAGCGGCATACCGGCCGCGTCGGCGAAGGTGAGCACGACCCCGACGGCAGCGGCGAGCGCCCAGAGGAAACCCGCCCCGGCGGCGACCTGGAGGGCCATCGCCCGGCGAGGCTCGTCCGGGGCTGCGGACGCCCGGCGCGTCGCACCCGGGATGACCGTGGCGGCGAGCAGGAGGGCGCCCACCGTGAGGGACGCCGCGATGTCGTGGACGACGCGGACCACCGGCAGGGACCACCGCACGGCGGGCCCCGCGTCGGCCAGGCCCCCGGGCAGCGCTGCCGCCGCCCCGGTGGAGCGGGCCGACACCAGCGTCGCGACGAGTCCGACCGCGGTGACGGCGACCACGACCCCGAGCGCGAGCGCCGGCCCGGTGGCCGGACGGTCGGCGCGAGGGACGGCGGTCATGGTCCAAGGGTAAGTAGTCTGGGCGCATGCCCATGCACCCGCCTGCCCCAGACGACCGCGACGGCCTGCTCGAGGCGTTCGAGCAGACGGTCCAGTCGATCATCGACCTCGGCTGGTCCTGTCGTGATGCCGATTTCGACCTCCAGACCGAGTGCCCCGGCTGGAGCGTCAAGGACCAGATCAGCCACGTCGTCGGCGCGGAGAAGGGCCTCGCCGGGATGCCGGGCGAGCGGATCCCCGTGCCCGACTACCCGCACATCCGGCACGACTTCGGCCGGGAGGTCGAGCAGCCCGTCGAGGAGCGCCGCGAGCGCACCGGCAAGGAGATCGTCACCGAGCTCTCCGACTTCCTGCCCTACCGGATGGCGCAGCTGCGGGCCCTCGATGCCGACGTCACCTCCGTCATCGGCGGCTTCTTCGGCCCCGACACGACCTTCGGCCAGTTCCTGACGATGCGCATCGTCGACGCGTGGTGCCACCAGCAGGACATCCGGGCCGCCCTCGACCGGCCCGGCGACCTCGACTCCGCCGGGGCCGCCATCTTCACCGCCGAGATTCTGGGCGCCCTGCCGCGGGTCGCGGCGCGCGTCGCCAACATCGACCGGGGACACGCCGTCGTCATCGACGTCACCGGACCGGTCGTCGCCCGGGACGGCGTGCGGATCGTGCGCGGCGAGGACGGCCGGCCCTACGGCGAGGCGCTCTACAGCGGCAACGACCGGCCCGAGGGCGACGAGCAGCTCGACCTCACGACGATCCACCTGACGACGGATGCCCTGACGCGCCGCGCCGCAGGCCGTCGCCCCGTCGAGGAGATCCGCTACTCCGTCACCGGCGACGAGGCCATCGCGTACGACGTCCTCGAGGCGCTCGTCCTGACGCACTGACCCCCCTCGTGCGCCGTTCGCCGAGCTGGCACACGAGTTGGGACACGAGTTGGCACCCACAGCCTGTCCCAGCCAACCGGGCGCAAGTGGCCAGGACGAGCCACTCTTGCGAAGTCCGCCGCAAGGGCTTAGCGTCGTGGGTACTCGGTCAAGCCAGTGCCGATTGACTTCTCAGTCAAGGCTGGAGCTCCAATGTCCGAATCCCGGTTCCCGGCGCGGAACGACGCGCGCACCCGCGAACTCATCACCGCCTTCCGCTCCTCGACGACGGCGCTCGAGCGCGACCGTGCTCTCGAGGCGGTCACCGTCATCCACATGCCGCTGGCGCGGTCCCTGGCCCACCGGTATGCCGGTCGGGGCCTGGACCGTGACGATCTCGAGCAGGTCGCGTTCCTCGCCCTGCTCAAGGCGGTCCAGCGGTTCGACCTCAGCAAGCCGACCGAGTTCGGCGCCTACGCCACCCCGACGATCACCGGCGAGCTGCGCCGGCACTTCCGCGACCACGGCTGGCTCGTGCGCCCTCCGCGGGCCCTGCAGGAGCGGCGCCAGCTCGTCACCGAGACGCGGGCCCGGCTCGAGCAGGATCTCGGCCACGACCCCGACGTCACCGAGCTCGCCCTCGAGCTCGAGCTCACGGTCGAGCACGTCAAGGAGGCCCAGGTGGCGGCGACCAACCTGCGACCGGCCTCCCTCGACGCCACCACCGCGGACGGCGCCCGGCCGGTGCTCGACCTCATCGACGCCCGCGCCGACTCGACGTCGGACCCGGCCCTCGACGACGGCATCGTCGTGCGCACGGCGATCGAGCGGCTCCCCGCCCGGGACCAGGAGCTCGTCCAGCGGCGCTTCACCGACGACATGACGCAGGCCGAGATCGCCCAGGCGATGGGGCTGAGCGCCATGCAGGTCAGCCGGCTGCTGCGCCGGACCCTCGATGACCTGCGCATCCAGCTGAGCACGGAGGGCTACGCCAGCGCCGAGGGCGCCGTGAGCGCCTGACGCCACCGCCCCGGCTCACACCGAGGGCCCGATCCCGAGGGTGCGTGCCTCGCGATCGGGCCCTCGGACGTCTCAGCCGGCGTCAGGCGGGCTGGGCGCCATCCGCGGACGCTGGAGGTCTTGTCCCTCGACGACCTGGGCTGCGACGTGGGCGAGCTTCATGTTGAGGTCCTGCGAGGTCCGGCGCAGCCGCTCGAAGGCCTCGACGCTGCCGATCTTGTGGGCCGCCATGAGCAGGCCGACGGCCTTGCCGATCTCCCGGTTGCTCTGGAGCCCGAGGCGCAAAGTCTCCGCCTCCTCCCGGGCCCGGATCGCCATGATCGCGACCGACGCGAAGGACGCGATGACGGCGCCGACGTCGGCTGCCTTGCCGGTGAGCCCGTTCGGGGTGTCGGAGAAGAGGTTGAGGGCGCCGACCTTGTCCCCGTCCAGGAGGAGCCGGTAGCCGATGGCCGACCGGACGGGGGTCTCGAGGACGATCCGCTCGGTGAAGCGCGGCCACGGTCCCACGGAGTCGCTGAGGTCGGGGTCGTGCTGGTAGGCCTCGTCGGTGATCGCGTCGAAGCAGGGGCCCTCCTGCAGCTCCACCTCGATCTGGTCGATCCGCCGCGCGATGTCGTCCGTGCTCGCGGCGGTGGAGAACCGGTCGCGGTCCTTGATGAGCAGCGACGCCCGGTCGCAGCCGTCGACGAGGCGGCGGCTCGCGTCGACGAGGGCCTGGTACATCGACGCGGAGTCGGCGCCGGCGTAGATGAGGGCCGACAGCTGACGGAAGACGTCGTTGATCGTCGGGTCCACGGGGCTGTCGGACGACATGGTCACCTTCGGGTTCCTGGAGGGGCGCACCGGGACCGAGAGGTCCCGACGGGCGCCAGTCTTGCATGACCCCGGACCGACGGTGCGGCTTCGATCCCGGGGCGGACCGGCGTCGGGGACGTCCGGGTCAGCTCCAGCCGGCCACGGGGGACCTGCCGGAGTTGACCCGGCCGCGGTGTCGACTGATACTTGTTTGCGGCAAACAAGTATCTGGCGACCGGGAGGTGACCATGGCAGTGTCCACGCAGGAGGCGCACGACCTTTTTTTCGCGCTGCTCCGGGTGCACAAGCTCCTGCTGGCGAGCCGCAACGCCACCCCCGGGCTGCACCCCGGGTTCGACGCCACGGCATACCCCGTGCTCTTCGCGGTGGCCGCCGCGGAGCAGGCGCGGATCTCCGACCTCGCGGACGGCCTGCACAACGACGTGTCGACCGTGAGCCGCCAGGTGAGCACCTTCGTCAGCCACGGCATCATGGCCAAGCTGCCCGACCCCACGGACGGCCGCGCGCACGTCGTCACCCTCACCGGCGCGGGACGCACCGCGGTCCGTGAGATCCAGGCCAGTCGGGCGGAGTGGTTCCAGGGGCTGCTCGAGGACTGGGACGCCGAGCGTGCCGAGTCCTTCACCGCGCAGCTGCGCAGCCTCGGCACCGCCCTCGACGACAACCTCCGGGAACGCGGCGCCACCCCGCCCGCGATGCCCTTCATCACGCCACCCAAGACCAAGGAGGACTGACATGTCCGCTACCGCAGAACCACCCCAGACCGCGCAGGACGCGGCCGGACCGCTCTCCCACAAGGAGATCGTCACCATCCTCATCGGCCTGATGATGGGCATGTTCCTCGCCGCCCTCGACCAGACCATCGTCGCCTCCGCGATGCGCGTCATCGCC